>CAJJBR010000088.1 GCA_905182475.1 Akkermansiaceae bacterium
TTTCTTTAGAAAGGGCTTTTTCACGGTGACGGCTTTGAACTGCCGGCCGCGGATGTCGATGGCAAGTTCGGTGCCGATTTTTGAAAGGGCTGTGGGAAGATAAGCCATGGCAATTCCTTCTTTAAGAGTCGGAGAAAGGACTCCGCTGGAGAGCTCGGCGATGGTTTCACCTTCTGCATTGAGCACCGGGTAATGAGGGCGCGGTGGGGGTCCCTTTTCGGTGAGTTTGATGGCGGTGAGTTTCTTTTCCGGGCCGTTCTGTTTCTGGGCAAGGAGCACGTCCCGGCCGATGAAGCCTTCTTTTTTTAGGTCGCAGAAGAATCCGAGCCCAGCCTCGATAGGCGAGTGCTCCGGGGAGAGGTCGTTCCCGTTGAGCGGGTAGCACATTTCAAGGCGGAGGGTATCGCGAGCGCCGAGCCCGCAAGGGGTGGCACCGGCGGCGATGAACTTTTCGAAAAAGAAGATTCCTTGATCGGCCGGGCAGAAGAATTCGTATCCGTCCTCGCCCGTGTAGCCGGTGCGGCAGATGATTTCACCGTTGGCAGTTTTCGAAATCCCGTTGCGGGGCGGTAATTCCTCTGAGGGAAAGAGTTTCCGGAAGATTTCCTGTGAGTCTGGCCCTTGGATGGCGAGGCCCGCCCACTCATCGGATTCGTTGCGTAGCGATACGCAGTCAGCGAGATGCGCCTCCATCCACGCGATATCCTCGGGAATCATGGAGGCGTTGATGACGAGGAGGGTTTCGTTTTCGGAAATACGGTATGCGATGAGGTCGTCGATCACGCCGCCGTTTTCATTGAGCATCAGGGTGTATTGACCTTGGCCGGGGGCGAGCTTGGAAAGGTTATTCGTGAGGATGGAGTCGAGCCACGCGACGTGGTTTTCTCCGCTGACGAAGACCTGTCCCATGTGGGAAATATCGAAGGCTCCTACTTTTTCCCGGACGGCGGCGTGCTCAGTGAGGATGGAGGAGTATTGGACGGGCATGGACCAGCCGCCGAAGGGGATGAGTTTCGCACCTAGGGCGAGGTGGGCTGCTTCGAGCGGGGAGTGGAGGACGTTTTCGGACACGCTTAAACAGTGTCGCTCTGCCCCGAACTCTCAAGCCCAAAAGACAAGGGCGCATTTCGGTATTTACCCGCACGGCTTGCTGGGAGAGTCTACCGCGAATGGAATTTCTGGATAAATGGGAGAGAAAGTTTGGGTGGATGTCGTTTCCTGGGGTGTTGAAATACTACGCACTGTTTCACGTGTTGGTGTATTTGCTACAGATCGTGAACCCGTATATCGGCACGATTCTCAATTTCGATAAGGCGAAGATCATGCAAGGCGAGGTCTGGAGGGTGGTGACCTTCCTGTTTGCCGACAGCGCTTCCGGGGGAATGGGCGCGTTCGGCATGCTGTTCCTGTTTTTCATGGTGATGATTGCTTTCCTGATGAGCGATGCGCTTGAGGGCGCGTGGGGGGTGTTCCGAACGACCTTGTTCTATTATGCCGGTTTCATAGGATTGTTGCTGGGAAATTTCCTGTATGCCTTCCCAATGCCCGGCAGTGGTTTCTTCATTTACACCTCCGCCTTTTTTGCCTTCGCCACCCTGTTCCCGAAGCACGAGTTCCTCATGTTTCTGATAATCCCGGTGCAGGTGCGCTGGCTGGCGATGATTGGGGCCATACCGTTGGTTCTAGTCCTCTTCTCCGCTCCCCTATATTTCGGCTACGTCATCCTTGGCTTTGGGAATTACATTCTTTGGGCGGGGATTCCCGCAATTAAGGGGCGGGCGAAGCTGGCGGAATCGGCATCCCGGAAGAAAAAATTCCAGAGCGGAAAACCCAGTGCGGACACGGCTTTCCACGTGTGCAAGAAGTGTGGGAAGACCGAGATTTCCGATCCGAATCTGGAGTTTCGCATATCCGAGGACGGGGACGAGTATTGCGAAGATCATTTAGAATTGTGAAATTTTTCTTTATTGCCGCCCTGTGATGTTCACATTTGTTTCTCATGATGAAATATATCGGCATCGCGATTCTTGTGCTCCTTTTCGCGGGAAGTTGGTTTAAGTTTTACCAATCGGGTGACAAAGCGAGAGACATTGAAGAGCGTGTCGAGAAATACTACGATCTTGGCGATCCTGAGGAGAAGGTTCCTGCGCTGCAAACGGAGTTGAGCACAATGCAAGGGCAGCGGACGTTCAATGGCATCTTGCTCACAATTCTTAGTGCCGGACTGGTCGGAATTGTTTTCGTGACATGGCTGCTACCGATTGTCGCCCACAAACTGACCCATGCGGTCTACGACAGTGGCGAAGAAGTGGAAGCCGATCCTTTCCACGATGCGCGGGTAATGATGGCGCAGGGTGAGTGGGATGGCGCGATCGAATTGTTCAAGCAGGCCGCCGAGCAGAATCCAATGAACCGGATGCCGTGGGTGGAAATCGCAAAGATCCAGAAAATCAATCAAGAGGATCCGTCGGCTGCGGTCGAGACTCTTCGTGAGGCCATCGAGGGGCAGGAGTGGGAAGAAAACGACGCCGCGTTTCTTATGTTCCGTCTTGCCGAAATCTACGATGAGAACATTACCGACCGCGATTCCGCAGTAGCGATCCTGGGTCAGGTGATGGAGCAGTTCCCGGAGACCCGCCACTCTGCGAACGCCCGGAACAAGCTGCACGAGTGGGGCATCGCATAGTGCTGAATATGACCGCAGGACTCAGGCGGTTTTGGGTGAAACGGCCGCTGTTCGTGATGGCGGCCGGGATGGCAGTAGTCGCTGCTGTCGAAAACTCTTGGCCTGATTATTCGTTGATTGCCGGGTTCCTGTTGTGCGCGGTGGTTGGCATTTCCGTTGGCTGTAGGGCTGCGGTTTCGACGGGGCTACTCGCACTTCTACTGATTGCGGGAACACGTTGGCGCGACGGGATTCAGGCGCAGGATGAAGCGCGGTTTGCTTCGTTGGGGATTCGGATGGTTGAGGCGCGTTTGGCGGAAGATGGGGAAGGTGGAGAGGGTGTTTGGTCGGCCATCGCCCGGCTGCACGGGGAGGGATTTGAGGGAAAGAAGGTGAACTGGATTGGCACTGGCGAGCCTCCGCCTGCCGGGGCGGAGATGCGCGCCAGCGGCGTTTTTGGGAAACTGGAATCGCAGCGGAATCCCGGGACCATGGACAGGAGCCAACGGCTCAGGAACCTCGGTGTGGTGGCTACTTTTCGTGCCAGTGAAATGCGCTCCGAGCAATGGGTCGGTCCGGTCTCGCTATGGGCGGGTGCTTTTAAGAAAGGTTTCCGGGAAGGGATCGTCGCAGGGCTGGATGAAAACGGGGTCGAGGCGAAAACCATCCGTGCCGTTGTAATTGGAGAACGTGCACGGGATTCGCTCGAGCTAGTGGAAAGTTTCCGCAATAGCGGGACACTGCACGTGTTCACCGTCAGCGGCCTTCACGTCGCCATGCTGGGGAGCATCGTGTGGTTTCTCCTGCAATGGATAGGCGTGTCCCGCCGGTGGGCGATCCCTGCCATCGTCGCCGCGATGTTCGGATATGTTTGGCTCACTGGGAACGGCCCCGCTGCGGTGAGGGCTGCGTGGATGGGAACCGTCTTGCTCGGTGCTTTCGGGCTGCGGAGGCGCGCGGATTTGCTCAATACACTGGGTGCCGTGCTTTTGGTCGCGATGATCTGGGATCCTCGGGTGATACGGATGCCGGGCGTGCAGCTTTCCTACGGGGTTGTCACAGCGATCGGCCTCCTGACTGTTTTTACTAGGAAATGCTTCGAGTGGATTGCCGTGGAAGAGGATTTCCTGCCGGTCAGCGAGACCGGTTGGTGGCGGCGCAAGTGGTTGGGTTTCCGCAGAAAAGCTGCGGACGGCCTTGCGGTCTCAACGGCGGCCTCGCTGGGTTCCACTCCGCTCACAATCCTACACTTCGGTCTGCTAACTCCTGTTTCCGTAGTAGCGACGGTGGTTCTCGTTCCTCTTGTTTACATCCTGCTATCGGCCGCGCTAGTCTCTGCTTTTGTAAATCCATTTTGGAGCGATGCCGCAGTGTCCATCAACCGCCGGAACGCAACGGTGGCCAAAGCTTGTGTCGATACTGCAGGGTTCTTCGCCTCCATCCCGGGAGCCTCCACCGCCACCCGCTTCTCCACCGAAGACACCCTCATCATCTACGATCTCCAATACGGGGCATCGGCCTGCTGTTTCGCACCCGCTGGCGGGAATGCGGTGCTAATCGATACCGGGGGCGACTACAGCCTACGCCGCGAGGTCGGGCCATCGCTCCGGCGCTTGGGGATGGCTCCGGATTCGGTTTTGTTCACCCACTCTGATGCTGGCCACGTTGTTGACCCCGCGCTGATGAATGAGATGTTCCCCCTCCGCCAGGTGGCCATGGGCATGACGCCCGCGCCCGGTTCCGTCGCAGCGGACTGGAAAGGCTTTTCCGATGGCGGAGTGAATTTGGTAAACCTAGTGAAAGGCGATACCTTCGAGCTCGGCGGAGGTGTTATTTGTGAAGTCCTACTCTCATCGTTGGACGGCAAGATCGGCTCCATCTCGGATGATCGATGCCTCGTGTTCATGATGCATTGGAAGGGCTGGAAAATCCTCTGGCTCGGTGATGCCGGACGCCTCAGTGAAGCCGCTATGCTTGCCTCCGGTGTAGGTCTCAACGCGGATGTGATCATCGCCGGTCTCCACGAAACCGATTTTAGCCTCACCCCGGATTTCCTCGAAGCTGTCGATCCGCAGGCAATTGTCATCGGCAGATCCGCAGGTTGCGGGATGGATTCCATCCGTAGCATGCAGCGGGGGAAGTGGGAAAAGAAAGGAATTCGCGTCTTCCTCCAGCAGGAAACCGGCGGCCTCACCGTCACTCCTGGCACTGATGGGAGTCTTGTCTTCGATGGTTTTTTCGATGGCTCGGAAACTGTCCTCAGGCGTTGAGTGATTTCACGCACCTGATCCGGTTCATGGATTTTCCCTCCGCCTCCCATTGGATTTGGAAATCGGTCTTTGGATAGAAAAAGGAACCCTCCTCCCACGGCTGAATATCGAAGAGCTGGCTCGCCTTGATCCTCTTTACGCCCCACTCGAAGTATTCCTCGTGGTCTGTCATGAAAAGGAACTCGCCTCCCGGCACCAGCGCTGCCTTCACCGACTCGAGGAATCCCTGTTGCACGAGGCGGCGGCGGTTGTGTTTGAACTTCGGCCACGGGTCCGGGCAAAGCAGGTGGATGCGGGAAACGGACTCTTTAGGCAGCAGCCACTCCACCACATATTTCGAGTCCAGTCGCAGGATGCGGGCGTTCTCCAGTCCGTTGCGCTTGATCTTTTTCGAGACCTTCTTGCACCTCCCCAGTAATCTCTCCACCCCGATGAAATCCCGTTCCGGATGTTCCCGCGCCAGATCGATGAGAAACGATCCGTCACCGCAGCCCAGGTCCATCTCCAGCGGCCTGTCGCCGATCCGGATTTCCTCCATCTCCAGCTGGCGGAAGTAATGCGGCGGGACGAACTCAACGTTGGAGATGGGAGGGCGGGGCAGGGTATTCATTGCGCAGAAGATGGCAGACGGGAGAGCGGTGGGTAAAGCGAAAGGATTACAAGCTGAGGAGTAGGGATGTCTCATCCCTTGAGTTCAAGCGGGTGTCCCTACCCGCGATCCAAATCCAATTTTCCACAGGCGGTAAGAAGCCAACAAGGTGCTGAAGGCGATGGTCTAAAGCCCGCGCTTTAGGTTTAACTTTAAGGAAAGGCCAATCGTGCTCACAAGAAACTCGGTGGTTTCCTTTTAGGAATTTTTCTCAAAAAACAGCGTGAACTCCTGCCGGTTGTAGGTCAGGTGGGTGCGGGCAATGAGTGAGAAGCCGTTGGTGTCCGCGATAGCGAGGACGTCTCTTTCCAAGGTGTCGATTTCCTCGATGGTTTCCGCTCCTGTGGTTTTCAGGGTGAAGACGGCCAGGCTGCCTGGGTTCAAGAAGTCCTTGAAGCGGGTGAGGTTGGCGATGGCCTGGCGGGGCGGGCCGTTCATGTCTGAGAGGATGGCATCGTAGCGGATGCTGCGCGGGGGGACGAATTCCGCGACGTCTTCTTTCAGGAATGTGAGGTTGGTGTTGCGCGTAAGGCGGGGATCGAGCGGGGCGCGGTCGATGGCGGAGACTTCGTAGCCGCGCTTGAGTAGCTCTGAGGTCATGCCGCCGGGGCTGGCTCCCAGCTCTAGCCAGTGGGAGCCCTGAGGAGGGAGCGGGCGGTGCATAGAGAGAAAATGGAGGCCTTCGGCGATCTTCGCCCCGGCGCGGCTGACGGTGTCATCAGTGTTCTGGGAAATGAATTTGGTGCCGCCAGGGTGGAGGCCGCCGGCTTCGAGCGGGGTGGCCATCCCTGCGTAGATACCTTCTTTTCCGATGAGGCAGAAGAGAGTTTCCTTTCCGGGATTTTGTTCGTCAGCGATTTTCGGGGAGCCTTCCGGAAGTTCGAAGACTTGGAGGGCACGGCCACGGAAGTTCGAGGCGAGGGCTTTGTAATACTGCTTCGGAGAGCCCGGATCCAGCCTGCCGACGAGGAGGGTCTGCGGGTTGTAGCTCTCGAATTTGTAGTAGAGTGATTGCGCCGCTTTTTCGACGAATCCCTCCATCTTCTCAGGGTTGCAAGGCCATGAGTGCCTGGCCGGGATGTGCCAGCGGATGAAACGGGCGGCTGGCGAATCTTTGATTGCCTCCGGGGTTTCCGTTTGAAAAAAGTAATACTCGGAGCCGAGTTTCCGCACCTTGTCAGCGCCTAAAATTCCTAGGATCTCAGGGATCAAACCAGAGAAGACTTCGGAGATGCGGATGAGGTGCTGAGACATGTGTAAGTGGCTAGTGATCAGTGATCAGTGGAAGACTCGGCTTCCACTGATACTCGCCGATTGAAGTCGGCGCTCCGTTCGCGAAACTCTTCCTTGAGAGTGGAATTTTGAGATTTGAAATTTACTTCCCACGCTTGCTGCGATCTTCGCCGGAAACGCTTTTCGCGGCGCGCTTGCGGGCGTTTGCGTCGAGGATGCGCTTGCGGAGGCGGATGTTCTGCGGGGTTGCTTCCACGAGTTCGTCGGCATCGATGTATTCGATGGCGCGCTCGAGGGAGAAACGCAGGGGCGGGGATAGTTTTGAGGTTTTGTCCTTTCCGGAGGATCGCATGTTGTCGAGGTGCTTCTCCTTGACCGGGTTGACAGGCATGTCGCCGACTCGTGGGTTTTCTCCAACCAGCATGCCGCCGTAGATTGCGTCGTTCGCCCCTACGAAGAGGATGCCGCGATCTTCGAGTGTTTGCAGCGAGTAGGTGGTGGCGACACCGGCATCCATGGAAACGAGGGTTCCAGTGGTGCGGGTGACGATTTCACCGGCGTGTGGGCCATACTCACGGAAGAGGTGGGACATGATGCCGTGGCCGGAGGTGAGGTTGACGATTTCCGTTTCGAAGCCGATCAGGCCGCGGGTCGGGATGAGCGCGGTGATGAGGGTTTCGCCGGAAGGCTCGGTCTCCATGTTCTCCATCATGCCTTTGCGGTTGATGAGAGATTTCAGGATGCCTTGGGTGTAGTCGCCCGGGGATTCGATGTAGAGGGTCTCGAACGGTTCGAGCAGCTTGCCACCTTCGTCGCGGCGGTAGATCACTGTCGGGCGCGAAACGCAGAGTTCGAAGCCTTCACGGCGCATCTGCTCGACGAGGACGGCGATCTGCATCGCGCCACGTGCGGAGACGTTGAACACACCAGCCTGTTCCGTGTCTTCGACTTGAAGCGAGACGTTGGTTTTGATCTCGTGCATGAGCCGCTCGCGGATGGCGCGGGAGGTGACGTGCTTGCCTTCTTTACCTGCGAGCGGGCCGTCATTGATGGAGAACTCCATGGAAATGGTCGGCGGATCGATTTCCACGAAAGGTAGTGCTTCCTGCTCCTTGGTGGCGGAAAGGGTTTCGCCGATGTCGATGTTCTCGATGCCGGCAGCGATGCCGACGATACCGCCTGCACCGCAACCTTCGGAGTCTTCCGTAGCGAGGCCGGAGTAGGTGAAGGTCTTCATGACCTTGGATTGCTGCGTGGTGCCGTCCTTGCGGTGGAGCCAGATCGTATCGCCCTTTTTGACGTTGCCGCCGAGGACTTTCCCGACCGCAACACGGCCGACGAAGCTGTCCCACTCGATGTTGGAGACGAGCATCAGGAAAGGCGATTCCGGATCGGCTGTCGGCTCGGGGATAAACTCAACGATCTTTTTCAGGAGAGGAATGCAGTCCTTACGCTCGTCATCCGGATGATCCATGAAATAGCCGTCACGGGCGGAGCCGTAGGAGAATGGCGCCTCGAACTGCTCTTCGGTGGCCTCGAGATCGAGGAAAAGCTCCAGAACCTGGTCGTGGACTTTCAGGGGATTAGAAAGGGGTCGGTCAACCTTGTTGACTACGACGATGGGCTTGAGGCCTTCCTGCAGGGCTTTGCGGAGCACGAAACGTGTCTGCGCTTGCGGGCCGCCTGCTGCATCGACGACAAGAAGGACGCCATCGACCATTTTCATAACCCGCTCGACCTCGGCACCGAAGTCGGCGTGGCCTGGGGTATCGACGATGTTGATGGTGTAGCCTTCCCAGAGAATTGCGGTGTTCTTCGCCTTGATGGTGATACCTTTTTCTCTCTCAAGATCCATGGAGTCCATGGCGCGCTCTTGGGTGGCTTGGTTGTCGCGGTAGGTGCCGCCGGCCTGGAGGAGCTGGTCAACGAGGGTGGTTTTCCCATGGTCAACGTGGGCGATAATTGCGAGGTTGCGGATCTTGAGTGACATAGAGTTCTTGGCTGGATAGCTTTGGGGGCGGGGCTATGGAGGATTTTTCCATGGATGGCAAGGCAGGAATGCGGAAATCGCAAGGCATCGACATTTGGGTCTTCCCGCGAATCCGGCGAAGAAATTTGAACCGCTAAGGAAGAGGAGCTCGCCAAGTAAGGCTTTTGGAAGGAATCGATGGGCTGAAAACCGACCAAACGGGATTGTAAGAATACGTTTTTCTTGGGTTTTGGACTATTTGGTTTTATTCGCGGTCTGATTTCCAAAATGAGGAAGTCGGGTATGTGACGGTTCCGTCATACATTATATATAGAGGAAATCGCGTCATGATGTTGAGTTGCATCGGTTTGCGAGAGGATTTGCCGATTCTTCATTTTCCGACAATGCGGATGAAAGAGTAAATGGATCCAATTCGTAAAATTCGGTGTTAGGCAGTCCGTGTATCGCCTTGATCGGAGGTACACTGGGTGCTTAGCGCGACCTGAGTATTATTCTCACTCTGATATGAACATCAAACACCACCATACGCCGTTGCCAGATGTCGCAACGGTCACACCGGATCTGACAATGTCAGAATCGTGGGATGCAGGTGCCGTTTCCCAAGTGATTCGCTCGAAGAGCGATCACGGGGAAACGCCCGCGTTCCTTTTCCTCGGCAGAAAGGAAGCGTTTTTGCTACAACGGCACCTTGCCGGAGTATTCGGAGCGGAATCCGTCACCACCCTTAACGATACCTATTACATGGGTCTAGATGTGATCGTGATTGATTGCGATTCGTTCATCTTCGCCGGGGGCCGCAAGACGGTAAGAGCCCTGCAGGATCCCATCGCACGACGCCCCGCATGGCGCGACCGTGAGTCCGAAGGACGGTGGCAGTTCCGCCTCTGAACCATAACAACGAGTGCATCATGAAATGAATTCCTATTGAGGTGGCACCGGCAGAAACCTTAGCGCGTCTGCCGGTTCCGCTTCACAGCGAGAAGGATTTTCAAACAATACTCAGAAATACGAACCGAAGGGCGGGGCAGCAATGTTCCGCCCTTTTTCTGTGTAAACGAACCGTGGTGATATCGCTTCGCATCACGGGAGTCCGTAGGCTTTCTCAGCGTTCTACCGGAATTCGATCCGCCAGCTCTTCCGGCATCAGACTTGGATTATAGGGATGGCCGGGTTGTAGGCGTTCTTTTTGCCTTCCGATGCAACTTTGGAAATGGCCAAAATCTACCACATCCCCGAAACTTTCTTCTGCTTCGCGGGAAATCCTCGAAATCCCCGGCAACCGCCGATAGCATGACGCCACGCATGACCCTCAAGGAACTCGGATGGACTACCGAACTCGAAGACGCCTTCGCGCCCTACCGCGAAAAGGACTGGGTTCCTGCGCGGCTGATCCGTGAAACTTCGATCAATTTTTCCGCCCTGTTCGATGGCGGCGAGGAGATCGATTGCATTCTCTGCGGCCGGCTTTGGAATGCGGCGGTGATCGATTCCGATCTGCCTTCCGTAGGCGATTGGGTCGCCATTGAGGAAGGGAATGAAAACCAGCCGCACGTGATCCGCGCGCAGTTGCCACGCCGCACCGTGTTCTCACGGAAGATGCCGGGAAACAGTAGCCAGGCACAGGTGATCGGCACCAACATCGACATTGTCACCGTCGTCACCGATGCCGGATCCGACTACAACCTGCGGCGGATGGAGAGGTATTTCACGCTGATCAACCGCAGCGGGGCGAAGGCGGTGGTGCTGCTCAATAAATCCGACCTTTTTTCAAAAGAGGAATCGGAAAAGGCAGCCGCAGAAATTTCCGCACTCTCGCCGAATGCGAAAGTCCACATTACCTCTGCTCTGAAAGGGGAGGGTCTGAAAGCGATCAAAGGCCATCTCTCCTCGGGAATTACGATGTGTATAGTAGGTTCCAGCGGAGTCGGAAAATCGACTTTGGTGAACCAGCTCTACGGCGAGGAATGGCAGTGGGTCAGTGAGGTGAACGAGACTACGGGCAAGGGTCGCCACACCACCACCACCCGCGAGCTCGTCCCTTTGAAAAGCGGCGGCATGCTCATCGACAACCCTGGGATGCGTGAGATCCAGATGTGGATGGATGAAAATATTCTACGCGCCAGCTTTGAGGATGTTGCGAAACTCACCGGCGAGTGCAAATTCTCCAATTGTAGCCACACCAGCGATGTGGGCTGCGCGATACGCGGGGCGGTGGAAGACGGCTCGCTCAATCCCGCTCGGTACGAATCTTTCCTGAACCTTGAAACCGAAATCGAGGCCCTGCAGAAACGCGCGAAGAAGCGCCAGATGGCCGTGGAGCGCTGGCACAAACGCGATCACCGCATTAAAGCACGCAACCTCCAGGACAGAATCCAACTTGAGAAAGATGAACGCGGTGAGATCTAACTGTTTTTCGGCGCTTTTTTTGCCGTATTCTCGTTCGTTTCACTTGCGGATAAAGCGGGAGCACAGTTCGAGAAATTTCTGAAGCAGGATCTGGATGCGGGTACCCAGAAGGCAGGAGAGGAGCTTGATGAGCAGCTCGATACTTGAGAGGCCGATGCGAAAGCCCAGCTTGTGCGCCTTACGAACCTTGATCCGAAGTCGGACCTTCCGGAGAGTCGGTTTCTGCGGTGCTGGCAGCGGGGGTATGAATTTTTTCCCAGAAAAAGAGAACGAAGAGGATTATGATAGAGAAGGCAAAGAGTGCGGGGCTATACCAGAATTTGGCGAAATCAACGTGCCCGTCAACCGAGCATGCCGTGGCCCAGCGGCCGAATAGCTGGGCACCGATGCCGAGACCCAAGCCTTGGGTGAGCATAACAATCAATGACTGGGCTTGGTTGCGGATTGCGGCCGGGGCTTTCTTATCGGTGTAGATCATGCCTGTGACGAAGAAAAAGTCGTAGCAAATCCCGTGGAGGAGGATGCCGATGAAAATGGGGAGTGTGAGAAGCGGTCCTTCCTGGCCGAATGCGAAACCCCAGAGGCCGTAGCGCGCGACCCAAGCACCCATGCCAATGGTGAACATCCATTTGACGCCGAGGCGGGCGAAGCAGAATGGCATGATGAGCATGAAGAAGATCTCGGACATCTGGCCGGTGCTCATGGCGCCAGTGGTGGACCCGAAGAGGCTGACCCCCATTTCATCGACGAAGCCGTAGCCCTTGGCATAGTAGCCTGCGAGAGGGATGCAGATAAGGAAGCTGGCGAGCGCGAAGACGAAGAAATTTCGGTTTTTCAGGAGGCTCCAGGCATCAACGCCGAGGACTTCCTTGATGGAGATTTTCTGGCCTTTCGAGGCTGGCGTGGTTTTGGGCAGACTGAGGCAATAAATACCCAGGATCGCTGAGGCGATGGCTGCAGCGGTGAAGATGTGCGGGGAGTTATCGGAAAACTCCACGGGATCAAGACCTATGGAGCGGCAGAACCACATGGCCCAGTTGCCGACGATCCAGCCGATGGTGCCCATGACGCGGACGACAGGGAATTGTTTCTCTGCGTTTTCTAGGTGCCTGAAAGATAGGCTGGCGGTGAGGCCGAGAGTCGGCATGAAGCAGAGCATATATGCCAGCAGACAGAGGATCATGGGATGGTTGAATTGCTCTAGGAGCGTGCCGGGGGCACCGGCTTGAGCAAAGCTTGGCGCGAAGTAGAGCAGACTGGCTCCGAGGAGGAAGAGGATGGAAAGGACTTTTTCCGTATTAAGAAAGCGATCCGCGATGAGTCCGAGCGTGAGCGGAGCAAGGATCGCGGCGATGGGGGCTACGGTGTAAGCCGCCGCATCGAAGGAGCCGCCTTCACCTGCTTCTGTCATGCCTTTGGATTTCAGGAATCCGTATAGGGCTACATACCATGCTCCCCAGACAAAGAACTGCAGGAACATCATTACGGAGAGACGGAATGATACGGCGTGTGCCGGGGCTGGCTTGGTATTTTCCATTACCTCGAGAGACTCCAAAGTAAACGCTGTGCGCTAGCAAGGATCAAGGTTGACTCTATTCCGTCGATTACCTTCTGAAAACTTACATAAAAAAAGCCCCGCCGTATGAATGGCGGGGCTTTGGAAAAAACTGAGGCTTACGCCAGTGCGAGTAGTTTCTCCTTGAGCTGATCCTTGGTGACGCTTGCGCCGACAATCTGATCCTTCACCTCGCCATTCTTGAAGAAAAGCAGGAGGGGGATGGATTTTACGTTGTATTTCACCGCGAGCTCGCGCGCTTCATCGACGTTGACCTTGCCGATCTTCGCTTGGCCTTCGATTTCACCGGAAAGCTGGTCGAGGACGGGGCCGATCATTTTGCAAGGTCCGCACCATTCCGCCCAGAAATCCACGAGGACGGGTTGGTCGGAATCGAGGACTTCGGATTGGAAGTTAGAGTCTGTAAGAGTAGTTGCCATGCGAAGAAAGTGTAACCCGGCGAACCATCCGTCAAGGTCTGGACACGAAAAATCCTCCGATTCCATTTTCCAGCTAAGCCGAAAGGGAAACGGAGGATTTAAAGTTCGGGTTGCTTAGCTCGGAAGGCTCACTCCCGCATAAGCGAGGTAGAGGACTCCGGCGGCAAGAAGGGTATTGATGATTCCTAGGATCATGGGGAAAGTTTTAAAGGTTTGGTGTTGTTGGTTTATTCAAGAAGCCTCGACCAGTCGTCCGGGGGGTCCGCGTCTTCCGCGCCAATCCAAATGTTGGCAACTTTCAACTGAAGGCCGAGAACAACGAGCGCGGCTACGAGGCCAACACCAGCGAGGATTTTCGTGAAGGTGTCTGAACCGGATTCGTCCGCTCCATGTTCTTGTGCAGAAAGTGTCGGCCACTGAGTAGCTGCAGCGGTAGTCGGATTAAGAGGCTTGGTCGGTGGATTGATCGCAACGGTCGCCTTCGGGAGCGCAACGGTCGGGGCGCCACCAGGAAGAGGGGCTTTTGCCGTTTTCAAGGCGATGGTTGGAGCTCCGACGGGGGCGTTGGTGGTCGCGAGCTTGATGGTTGGGGCGCCGACGGGGGCGTTGGTGGTCGCGAGC
>CAJJBR010000089.1 GCA_905182475.1 Akkermansiaceae bacterium
CCCGATCGATCCCCGGACGAACCCGGATAAAGCGAATGATGGCATCATGCGTGCGGATGTTAAGGCCACCACCTTTCAGGTAGATCCCATCTCCCGGTGCCGTTTGGCCTGTCACAGTGATGAAGACGTTGCGTCCATGCGCGTGGGCGGTGAGGGCGCGGCCACAACCCCGTTGGGGTTGGATGATCTTCACGCGCATTGTCCCAGGGTAGCCTCCGTTTCACTCCGGCAACCCCGCGCTTGAATCCACAACCCCGCTTGGGGTTGACGCCGGCATCCGCCAGCCTTGGCTTTTCAGAACACTAGTCCTCCAACAACAGGAACTTCACGCGGCGCTCGTCACCTTGAGCCACCCCAAAAATGGCTTCGACGCGACAGCCGGGTAGTGTCGATGGATCAAATGAAGGGGGAACCTTGATCCACCGTTTCGGCAAGTGAGCTGCACGTTTGAGTAACTCCTGACAGGGAGGAAGATCACTCAGTGTGACACGCTCCTTGTTGTAGCGTTCGCCCCAAGGAGGATCGATGAACACGAGATCGGCGTCTTGCTCCGCCACGATAGCACGGGCGTCACCAGCAACGAACTCAATGCGATCGGCAACGCCATAGAGCTTCGCGTTGTGTTTGGCCATCGCGAGGCGGCTTTGATTGATCTCGATCGCGACGACCGCGCAGCCCGCGCGCGCGAAACCAATCGCATTTCCACCCGCGCCAGCGCAGGCATCGATGACCCGGAGACCGCGGGCGCGCTCCCCCAATGTAAGTGCAAGAGCTTCCGGGGTGAGTGACATCCGTCCCTCCTCGTCGAGCCGCGCCGACCGCTGGCTGAAGCCCGTGCTACCTTGACGATAGCGTCGCGCTTCCTCGGTGCTCGCCTTGCGCAGATCCTTTCGATGCAGCGCGGGTGAAATCTCGATACGGATCAGCGATCCTCCAATACCGACGCCGCGAAGTCTGGCCGCGAGATCCGCTGCTGCTGCACGCTCCAGTGACGCCTCTGCCTTCAAATAACCACCAGCTAGCTCGGCGGTAGCCCACTCCCCGGGGCCGAGCAGTTGGCGCCAGTCGAGCCATTTCTGAAGCGGCCAAACGCGAACTTGAAAAGGTCTACTCATGAGCGATGGGATATTGAAGTCACTTCACCACCACTTTTGCGATGGCTTGATGAATCACCTTCTCTTCCGCGATCTCAGGCTAGTCGGCACTGGAGAAGTATTCATGATTTTCATCTCCTGCAGAAAAGATGTAAGCAATCAGGTCGCTCAGTTCATCAGGATTCAGTGGAGAGATTAATGCGGGCGGCATGTGGGACACTTCAAAGGGCTTTCGGCTCTCCACATCTGCGACCTTTACCTGCACGTTGCTGTCGGCGGAGAAGGGGTTCGTCATTAGATGTAGCATGCCGTCTTTTTCTGTAGCAATGCGGCCAATGACGGCGGAACCGTCTTTGAGGGTAAACTGCGTGCTTATGTATTGATCGGAAATCACCTTGGACGGGGTAATGATATTTTCCAGCATGTCCTGCAGGGTGTAACGACTGGCGGAGCCGGTGAGATCCGGTCCGATGCCCATGCCCTGTTCGGCAAAGCGGTGACAGGAAGCGCAGGCGGTGGCGTGGAAGAGATTTTCTCCACTGGAAAAGCTGCGCCCTTTCAGATTTCCCTGAACGGCGGCCAGCGCTTCTTTCATCGTCCAGAGTCGGCCGGGACCTTTCGGTGTCTGAATGGCTCGCGCAGCCATCACGGATTTAGCGGAAGCTGCGTCATACTTTTTCCGTTTTGCTTGATCCGCTACATTGGCGAGTGCTTGCTTGCGGGAATTTTCAAGAAAGGCACCGAAACTGTTTCCACCCTGCCAGGTTTTGGCTCTAGGGAACCAGGAGAAATAGCTCGCATGATCGGCGTCGCTCCAGCCCTCTTTGACCGAGCGAAGTGAGAAGGCCAAGGCAAACTGCTGGACGTTGGGGCGGAACTGTTCAGTCCGCTTTGCGGCTGCTGCATATCTGTCGTTTCGCTGCAGGACCTTGTCATCGAGAATCTTTTTCTGAGTATCGGTGGCACTCATCACCAGCTGCACAGTCTTGGTCACCGCGCCAGGGGCATTGAGGTACAACAGAACCTGACTCAGTTCGCGATTCACGAAATTATCTTTGTGAGGATACAAATCATTCAAGGTCTTGATTACCGCTGCCGCATCAGCGGTGCTAGGTTTATCCTGTCGGGCGAAGGCCAGTTGATAGGCGCGAATGGCAGCCAAAAACTGATTCGTGTCCATGTTTTTGTAATCCAGCTGGTTCAATGCGGCGAGTATTTTGGGCTGCTGCACTTTTGCGCCCATACGTGCGAGTGCGGTGGAGAGTTCAATCACGGCCCAAGGAGATTTCTCCGAGTTGATCGCGTTTTGCCACTTTGCTACCGCTTGCTTTTCGAGCGCAACCCGTGCCGCGTATCGGACAAAACGATCGTTGTGCTTCAGGTAAGGCAATGCTTTGGCAATCGCCTCTTCGCCGACTCCTTGTTCATGGAGGGTTTCGATTTTACGACGAAGTGCCAGATCAGCGTGAACGGCTTTTGCTTCTACCGGCGCGGTGGATTCGTCGCCTACATAAGTGAGCTTATACAGGGCCGAAGTGGTGCGGCGTCCGCCGACCATAAAATACATATTGCCATCCGGATGAATGGTGACATCCGTCAAAGGCAGGGGTTTGCCGGAGACAAATTCTTCCTTGGTCGCTTTGTAGGTCGCCCCATCTTGTTCAAGATGGATCGCGTACATGGTTCCATAGGTCCAGTCATTGATGAAAATGGCTTTTTGGTATTTCGCCGGGAAGCTGGCTCCCAGTCCGTTGCTAACTCCGGTAGGGCTGCCAGGTCCAATGTCGATGGTCGCTGGCAAGGTGTCGGTGTAATAGTCCGGCCATTTTCCGGTGCCATGTCGCCAGCCCCAATCCACGCCGGAAACCACATGATTCACCCGGGTAGGACGATACCAGGGGGAGCCGATGTCGTATTCCATATCCGCATCAAACGCGAACAGTTCGCCATCCAGATTGAACGCAGCGTCAAATTCATTACGGAAGCCGTGGCAGATGACTTCCTGGGTTTTGCCGTCGGGGCTGACCTTCGTAATGAAACCACCTGGAGCCATCCGTCCGTTGTTGTGTCCGCGGCCATCGGGCATACGCGGCAGGATATGATCTTCTTTCCAAGCCTTGGCCATACGATACGAGGTAACTGAGTCCGGCATGTCGGTATTGTTGCCCCCAATCATATAAATAGATTTTTTATCCGGGCTCAGCACCAGGCTATGTGATCCGTGTTCGCCCTTGGCTACCAGCGGGATGAGATATTCTTCTTTGTCATACTGGTCGTCGCCGTTGGTATCCCGCAAGCGGTAGAGGCCACGCTTGCCTTCGCCAACCATGATATAAAGACTATCGAATGCATAGAGTGCGCCGTGGCCGCCGGTGACCTTTACGTTGAGCTTCTCGACTGAAACTTTAGGCTTCAGGGTAACCCGGTAAATTCCGCCGTACTGATCTGTTGCAATGATGCGTCCTTTCGGGTCTACGGTCATTCCCACCCATGAGCCTTGGCCTTTTTTGACCACATCGTAAATTTTCTCAGCTTTGAAGCCCGGCAGGGTGGTCACCGGAATGGTTTGGGGTGAGGCCGTGGCGACGGGTTGCTTGGAACCTACCGCTTTATCAAAGACTTTACCCCAGGGGGCTGCTCCATACTTCGTCACCTCAGCGGCCTGATGCCACTCACCCTCATGGGACTGCGCCATCCAGTTTTTATCACTGACTAGTCGTTGCTTTCCAGCCTGCAGCGACATGATGAAACCTGCCGTCGAACCTTCATTGTCGGCCTCAACGAGTAGGTGGTTTTTTCCAGCCTGGAGGAACTTCGCAACATCCATCTTTACCGGCTTTTCCCAATCTGAAGAAGCAGTGACCTTTTTGCCATTGATGCTCAGCTTAAAAGAATTATCACAGGTGATGATTAACGGTGCCTTGGCGGGCTTCGCCTTGAGCGTCAGGGTGGTTTTAAAGTTGGCCTCTCCGCTCGCGATGGCGCCAGCCTTCCAAATCCATAAGGGTTCGGCAGCCAAGGCCTGCAGGGCAAAAAGGCTTAAGATAGTGAGGTGGATCAGGCTATGTTTCATAAGATATTGCTGGAAATTTACTTTTGCGGAGCGTCCCTGAGTCTGCTGGGCAATGAGAACCAAAAGCAATAACAGATATTTCATGCGACTGATGGCGGCGGGTAAACGGAAACTCTACTCCCTCAACCCACGAAGCGAAACCCTCCACCCGTCACTGGGCAAGGGACTGCGATGCTTCTCGCAGAGTTGGTTCTATCTAGTGTCGAGACCAATCTGGACGCCCTCCAAGAGTCTCCTGACCGTTCCGTCCATGCCCAGGCGATCAAGATCCGCGAGGTTCTCCCGGCCATGAACACCGCCCTCCGGATGGCAGGTGTGGATAAAGTGTTTGTCGGTTTAAACCAACTCACCGGTGCATCCCTTGTGGACTCCTTCCACGACGGAACCCGGTCGATCCAGAACATGCTGACTGGAACGAAATTTCCCGGAAGTCCCAACGGGATTCAGTATCAAGCCCGGGGTTGTTCCGCGAATGCGGGGCTACCCCGGGAATATAACCGTCAACCGATATCTATCCTGAAAGGATTTCGTAACCGCGGCCAGAGTGATGACCCTGGATGCCGAATGGATTGTCCTGAAGCCGACGGATTCATGCACAAATCCGACTATTTCAGAAGGCCGCAGCCATGATCTCCTGTTCGGCGCTCGCGATCCCGAGGGTCTTTGCATGCTCTTTCCAGCCTAGGACAGCCTCCCTGACTTGCCGAAGAATCGCTTCCGCTGCTTGCGACTTGAGCCGGAAAAATGGAGCCACTTCAAGGGCCAGATCGAAGTTCAGCGCGTTGTCGGTTTCGGAGATATTGAGGCTCAGCCCCGCGCCATTGGGATCCGGATTCAGGTCGTAGGCGGGAGAGAGTTGCCAACCACCCTCGGTAAGCAGGAATCCGTGGTTGCGGAGGTGATCGTCGGTGTTGTGAACGGCGATGGAAAAGACGATGCGCCTCCAGAGTTCCTCAAGATCCTCGTTGGGTTGTGCTCCTTGCCGGGTCAGGAATTCGACAAGTTCCAGGTAACTTGCCCCGGTAAGGGAGTCGTCGCCATCTGTGTGCTCAAGCAGGGTCATTGCCGAGGCGAAGTGGATCCGTTGCCTGCCGCGGGTCCCCGGGACGCGGTCGAAGCGGCGGGTCAGGAACGTCCGATGACCGTCGCCGAATTGATGCAGTCCAGCTTCCGCAACGTGCAGGCCCGCCTTGACGGCGAGTTGGTGGGTGAGCATTTCCCATGCTGCCATGTCCCGGGAGTCCGAGCGTCCGGGAAACTTTGCGATCCACAGATCGCCCTGGGGATCACTCACACCGGCTTTGGGGCGCGCCCCACCGATCGATGAACCCGGCGCGATCAGGAGGCTAAGCCATTCAAGGTAATGAGGGTCGTCATTGGCTGAATCGTCCTGGACCATCCAACTAGCGTGCTCAAGTTCCCGCAGCGAGGTCCATGGTGGCGTCAGCATCAACGGCTCGTTGTTGAGCCAGGCGTCTCCCGTTTCAGGTTCCTTGAATCTCAGGGCACCGGAGCGCTGCTCATCGTGCACTCCGAGCAGGTAATCGGTTTCCAGAAGGCGACGGGGGGAACGCGTAGCTTCGCGCGCTAGGGCGGCCTCCCTACGCTGCATGAGAAGGCGGCCCCAACGATCTGGGGACGAGTCCAGAAACAGCCCGAAGTTGGGCCGTTGCTCGGAACGCCGATGGAAAGAGTGGCGAAGCAGAGTCTCATGGGCTTAGCTGTATCAGGGAATTGGTTTCGGGCAAGGACGAGGCTCCAACTCTCGGTGGCCTGCGATATCACCCGGCGGGTCATCATCCGGGCTACCCGCTACACATCCCGGAGAGCCACGCCACTATGGAAGAGCAGACCAACATTTTGGGCATTCCCATCGAAGAGATCGAATGGGCTGGCTGACCTTGGCGAAGTAGAAACGACCGAGGGGGCAAAGCGCAATCAGACGCATTGACACTAGGCAATTGGACGCTACTTCACCTTGCAAATAGACGCAACAAACTCCCTGTTACCACGACCCATGATCAACGCGATGGCGCTCTCGGCAAACCGTTCTCCGAGGGTCTGATATCCGTCCTTGGTGTAGTGCAGGTCGTTGATCATCTTGCCGTCTTTCATGCGGTCATGATGGCGGCCAGGACCGTGCGTGCGTGGTGTACCGTCTTCACCGATTCAGGGTGTCCGTGCCGCGGGTTTCTTACCATGAGGCGGGGAATCTCGGGAGGCAGGATTCCTCCCGTAACGGCCTGGGGCTGGAATCCCCAGCTACTTTGCTTGCGGCGGGACGCCGCTTTCACGACCTGCCCCGGGACGGGGGCAGCTACATCACTCCAAGGGGGAGAGGAGGTGAGAGAGGGTTTCGGAGTCGATTTTTAGTTTGGAAGTTTCCGCGGAGAGAAGAGCCTCGACTAGGGCGGACTTGTGTTTCTGGAGGTCGAGGATGCGGTCTTCGATGGTGCCCCTGCAGGCGAGCTTATGGACGAAAACGGGTTTTGTCTGGCCGATGCGGTGGGCGCGGTCGGTGGCTTGGTTTTCGGCAGCGGGGTTCCACCAAGGATCGTAGTGAATGACGGTGTCGGCGGCTGTTAGATTGAGGCCGGTGCCGCCGGCTTTGAGGGAAAACTCCAGCGCCGGTTTCATCGCCCCGTCGGGGAGGATTTCCCAGACTGCTTTGACCTGTTCGGCAGGGCCCATCGCTACGGGGAGTAACCCCTTGCGATTGGTGGGATCGATGGCGAACAGGCGGCCTGTCGCGAGGACATCCTGGAGAAGCTTCATGCTGCCTTGGGTATCGAGCGATAGCCCATCGTAGCTGTAGTGGTTCCGCTGGAGTGAGCGGAGACGGATCACCAGTAGGATATCCTCATCCGCCATGTATTTCGGAGGATTTGAGGTGTCCGCTGTCGGGTAGGAAGCGCCCATCGAAACAGCTCCGGACTTGAGGCGGTTTCCCAAACGCAGGCTGAGGACAGGCTCGGGGCGGTGGGGGTTGGTCAACAGACAGTAGGCGAGAAATTTGTTGTAGGATGACGCCTGCTTTTCCGGCTTCACATTGGCCGCAGCCGCGCTCTTCATACGTCGCAGCCAATCCTCGGCATGCCAATCGAGCTGAGGTCCGGTGGGAACGATCCCGTGCGCGGCGGAATATAGTTTGCCCCTTTTCTCCAGATAGAGCAGCACCGCCGCAGCGTGCTTGCAATCCATCCCTACGGGGCAGCTGCACTGATCGGGAGTCAGCTCCATCACCCCATCATCGCTCATAAAATATAGCTCCACCCGGTAGGGCGCGCGTGCTGTGCCCTGCACCCCTGAGGTGATGAATCCAAATCCCCTGCCGTCCTCTTTAAGGCGCAGCGTACGGATGCTTGCGCCATTCGCATATCCCAAGGCTCGCTGCAAGGTTCCGCTGTCGAAATAGCTACGCCACTGCCCGGTCGCAAGCCCCTTTGGTCAGTTCGGGGAAGCTTTCAAATATCCTGTCCAGTGAATCCATGGCTATCGTTCTCAGGTTTGCCTACCGCGTCGTGCGCAGGCAGCCGCGGAAAGTCGAAACGCAAGCGCGAGCCTCTGCAATCCTTCTTTTCCCGAAATCCCCCTCTAACGAAAAAAAAGGGCGACCCTTTCGGATCGCCCTTCTTAGAACCATTAAAAACTATGAAAACAATAAATGGTGGCAGGAAATTATTTAATGCCCTTCTTTGAAAGGCGGGTTCCCTTAGTCGCACCCTGGCGGGCTTTGAACTTCGGGTTGGTCTTGCAGATCACGTAGTTGGTGCCCTTGCGGCTGACTACTTGGCAGTCAGCATGGCGGCGTTTGGCGGAGGCAAGTGAAGAAAGAACTCTCATGGAAGGAAATCGGTTGGAATTGGTGCCGCCGGATTGGCGACGGGGCGCGGAAAATAGGGATACGGACGAATTTGTAAAGAGGTTTCTTTTTAAAAAGCCGTAGCGGCAGCGCAGGGCGATCAAGCTAGAAAAAGAAAACCGCGAATGGAAGCCAATGAACGCGAATTTCTTAGAAATTCTGCTCCATTTTCCATCCAATTTAGACCCTGGACTTTCGCAAAATCAATTTTTGAAAGTTCAATACTCTGGATTCACGCTCATTGGCGTCCATTCGCGGTAAAAAAATCGTAGTTTAGCTGGTTTTTACCCTAGAAAGATCGCCCTGAGCAGGGGGCGCCACTTGTCCCGCAGTCCCACGAGAATAAACCGTGCCAAGAGCTACGCGCCCGCTCTATGATGCGGCCATGCCGTTTAGTAAATTCGGGCTGGGAGAAGGGATTCTCCGGGCCATCAAAAAGGTGGGGTACGCCCGCCCGACTCCTGTTCAGACCGCCGCCATTCCTAAGGCGATGGAGGGCAAGGATCTGATCGCCATTGCCCAGACAGGCACGGGAAAAACCGCCGCGTTCGTCTGGCCCATGCTGCACCGGCTTTCCCAGCGGAAGGCGGAAAACAAACTCCACGGCACCAAGGCTCTCATCCTTGCTCCGACCCGTGAACTCGCCGTCCAGATCGTCGAGAATATCGAATCCTACGGACGCCACCTCACCATCCGGGTCGCCGCCATCTACGGCGGGGTTGATGAAGCCTCGCAACTCCGCGCCGTGCGCAAGGGCGTCCACATCATCGTCGCGACACCGGGACGGCTGATTGATTTCATCGGGCGCCACAAGACCGACTTCGGAAATCTGGAAATCCTCGTCCTCGACGAGGCCGACCGTATGCTCCACATGGGCTTCCTCCCGGACATCGAGACCATCGTGGAAACCCTGCCGAAGCGCCGCCAGACCCTGATGTTTTCCGCTACGTTCCCGAGAGAGGTGGAGTCACTCGCGAAACGTTTCCTCTACCAGCCGCAGCGCGTGCAGGTGGGAAAACGAGACAATCCTGCAGAGACGGTGAAGCAGTCCGTTTACGAAGTGCCACCTCACCTCAAAGCAGCGATGCTACAGGAACTTCTGAAGAGCGAAAAATTCCGCCGCGTACTCGTCTTCGTCCGCATGAAGGATGGAGCGAACCGACTCACGGAATTTCTGAAAAATGAAGGGGTGAAAGTTTCTAGGCTCCACTCCAGCCGCTCCCAGGAGCAACGCCTCAAAGCGCTCCAGGATTTCAAAGACGGGAACATCCATGTCCTCGTCGCCACGGATATCGTCGCGCGGGGAATTGATATCGAAGGAGTCAGTCACGTGGTGAATTATGATTTCCCGGTGAATACCGAGGACTACGTCCACCGAATCGGCCGCACCGGCCGCGCCGAACACGAAGGGGAGGCCATCAGCCTCGTCCCAAAAGGCGACCTCAACCTCCTAGGGATCCTTGAAATGGCCATCGGTCAGCGCATCGAAAGGAAGCGCCTCCGCAATTTTAACTACCACGCAAAATCCCAGCCACTCGAAGCAGGTGCTCCGCCGGCGAAGAGGGATTGGCGGAAACGCACGCGGGAAATGGATGCGAAGAAGACGGCAATGCCTGCTAGACGCCCGGCTAAGAAATTCAGCCCGAAACCGAAGAACAGGGACTGAGGCTAGAGATCTCATTTTCTTTGAAGTGCGGATGAATAAAATTCCGGTGGCCTGTGTCTATTAAGGACTATGAAAGCATTCCACTTCGCCGCCCTTCTTGCGTTACTTGGTTTCACCACGAGCTGCACCACAACCTATGATGCCTACGGAAGCCCGAGGCAAAGCGTCGATCCCGGAGTGGCACTGATGGGTGTCGCGGCTGCGGGGATCGCCGGTTACGCAATTTCCAACAGCAGGAACAACAATCGCAATAGGGGTTATAGTTCCAGCCGTTATTCTAGTTACCAGAGCAACCCCTACGGCGGTGCCCGGCGAAACTATGGCCGAGGAAATTCCTACGGAGGCGGCTACTCCCGCGGCGGTTATTCAAACTGCTACTGAGTCAACTACCGCCGGATAATGATTGACGGGGTCGGACAGTAATTGCTCCCAGATCGAAAGCCTCCGCGATAGAATGACCGATAGCTGGAATACGGAGAATATCCATAGTATCCGCCGTAAAACGAGCTGTAGGAAGATCCGTAACTCCGGCGTCTACGGACACGGGTATCGACGCGCTGGATCGTAGGTCGTAGTGGGATGGTTGCCGTAGGTTCATCGGCCGATTTCGCGACCTGCGCTGCTGCTGCCGCCATGGCGATTTGCTTGGCCTCTTGTCGCTCCGCAGTTTCGTTTTCTGCACGGAGAAGCCTTTCTTCCGTCCGTTTTGCGACAAGCTTTTCATAAGCCTCACGTCGCTCCGCCTCTTTCCGATAAACCTCCGCCGCAGTTTCCTCGTCGAGGCCGAAATATTTCCTCTGCCCCGGGCTCAACTCGTCGAAACGCAGCCTCGCCGCCCCGTCCGCGTGTTTGAAGGAAACGCCACCCGCGTTGATCTTGGTGATGACCACGTCTTGGTAAATCCGTCCTTCCATCGTCCGGAAGGTTTCCATGGGCTTACCCAGCGCTTCGGCGCGGCGTGTTTCCACATCGGCAGCTGCCATGGAAAGCCCGAATCCTACCAACAAGATAAAGTGCGGAATTTTCACTACCGGGAAGAGTAAGCCGGAAAAAGCAATAAGGCCAATAGATTTGGCTTCAGGTAATTCCCCCGCCTTCCCAAATCCACTCCAGGCTGTAGGGCGAACCTTCACCGGTCCAGACGGTTCCGTCGATGTAGCGGTAGCCGGAGTCGAGGGAATTGATCTCCGCCATTTCGCTTTCGGTCAGGGAAATTTCCGCCGCCGCAAGGTTCTCTGACTGGCGGGATTTGTTCGTGGATTTCGGGATGGCGACCGTCCCCCGGTTCGCCGCCCACGCCAGTGCAACCTGCGCAGAGGAGACCCCGTGGTTTTTTGCGACCTTTTGGATGATTTCGTTTCCGATAATATCCGGAACTGCACCGCCCTTTTCTTTCCCAGAGCCAAGAGGACAGTAGCCGGTCAACACCACCCCGTGGCGCTTGCAAACCTCCAGCAACTCCTTCTGTGCAAGGAAGGGATGGCATTCCACCTGATTCACCTCCGGCGCATGCTCAGCCACTTCTAAGAGTTTCTCCAAACGCGCAGAGCTAAAGTTCGAGACCCCGATGTGCCGCGCCAAGCCCTCCGCCAGCGCCGCCTCCATTCCTTTCCATGTCTTGTCGAGCGGTGCTTCCTCCGGTTTTAGAAAATTGTTCTCTTCCTTGGGCATCACCACCCCGTGCCTAAAGGCGACAGGCCAATGGATGAGATACAGATCCAGGTAATCCAATTGCAGGTCCGCCAGCGTTTGGCGCAATGCGGGGAGAACATGCTCCTTCGCGTGATTGTCGTTCCAGAGCTTCGACGTAATCCAGAGTTCCTGCCTCTTCACCAGACCCTCGCGGAAAGCCATCGAAAACGCCTCGCCGATTTCCTTCTCGTTGCCATAGATCGGCGAGCAATCGAAATGCCGGTAGCCGACCTTGATCGCACTCAAAACCGCCGCGCCGACCTCGCCCTTCTCCGACCTCCAAGTCCCAAGACCGATGGCAGGCATCGTGCTTCCGCCCTTCATTTTCAGTTTCGGTGTCGTCATGTAGAGGAGGATGAAACGTATCGAGAGCAGCGCAAACCCCAATCCTCACTCCCCGGCAACTTCGAGAATTTTCCTGAGCAAAGAAGGCGAGATCCAGAATCCGGCTTCATCCCGCAACCGATCCAACCGAGATCCCACATCACCGATCAGACCCTGAGTTTTCGCCTGCAACAGGATTCCAAGAATGCCAACGCATCGCAGACCGAGATCCGACGCCGCGCTTCGTCCAGCCCGTTCATCGATCAGAAGCGCGTCGGCATCGAGTTCCCCCGCAAGGGAAATGGAATCAATTTCCCCTCGGTGAAGTTTGTGATTCCCAATGAGGTTCCGGTGAATCTCATTAAAATTCAAAATCTCCAGGAAATTCGGAAATTTCAGTTCAAGGAATCGAGGATCGGTTGCGACGAGCCTTGAAAACTCGATACTCACCGATTCAGTGGCTACGACAGTGCCAAAAATATCCGGGTGCAAATTTTCCTCCTGCAGAAAGCAGAGGTTGAGAATGACCAGGTATCAGCAACGACGATCACCTAGGGAAGAGCGAGTTCAACGTGTGCAGATCCTGGTCGAGCGACTCCTCGTCCAATCCCGATATGTGGCGATGAGTCAGCTCACGATCCATTTCCAGACGATCCAACCCTGCCATTCTCGCGGCCACCGTTCGGGATACACGGCCTGAGGAAAAAAGCCCACAAGCGAGGTCGATCCGGATGTCTTCCTCGGAAAGATCCCGTAGAGCAGGATCGTCTGGCAAGGTTATGATCATGCGCAATGATAGTTCGCCGCGCCACTCTGGGCAAGTTGCATTTCCTAGAATCCCGGGATGAAGCGGGTTGCAAATAGGCGGCGCATACCCAATCATCCCCGCCCGATGAACGACCAAGAACGCCCCTTTTCCAGTTTGATGCTTGATGGCCCCGACCGTGCGCCTAGCCGCGCGATGCTTTATGCGGTCGGTTTCGAGAAAGATGATTTCGCCAAGCCGCAGATCGGCATTGCCTCCACATGGAGCGAGGTCACGCCCTGCAACGTCCACATCGACAAGCTCGCCATCGAGTCCAAGAAGGGCGTGGATGCAGCTGGCGGTAAGAGCCTAATTTTCAACACCATCACCATCTCCGATGGTATTTCCATGGGCACAGAGGGGATGAAATACTCACTCGTTTCCCGCGAAGTCATCGCCGATTCCATCGAGACGGTCGTCGGTTGCGAAGGCATGGACGGCTTCGTCGCCATTGGCGGCTGTGACAAGAACATGCCCGCCTGCGTCATGACCATGGGTCGCATGAACCGCCCCGCCGTCTTCGTCTATGGTGGCACGATTCTCCCCGGCTGCGGCAAGATCAAGGGCGAGGATACTGACCTCGATATCGTCTCGGTTTTTGAAGCTGTCGGCAAACACGCCAACGGCGAATTCACCGATGACGAGCTCGAGCACGTCGAGTCCTGCGCTATCCCCGGCCCAGGTTCCTGCGGCGGCATGTACACCGCCAACACCATGGCCAGCGCGATCGAAGCGCTTGGCATGTCGCTTCCTAACAGCTCCGCTCAAGCCGCCATTTCCGATGACAAGATGAGGGATTGCTTCGATGCAGGCGCGGCGGTGCTGAACCTCATCAAGCTCGGCATCAAGCCGCGCGACATCATGACGAAGAAGGCTTTTGAGAACGCCATCACCGTCCTCATCGCTCTCGGCGGCTCCACCAACGCCTGCCTCCACATCCCTGCAATGGCACACTCCGCAGGAGTGGACATCACCCTCGACGACTTTGAGCGCATCGGGAAAAAGACACCCGTCCTCGCCGATCTCAAGCCTTCCGGTAAATACGCGATGGCCGATCTTGTCCGCATCGGCGGCACCGTCCCGCTCATGAAAATGCTTCTCGAAGCCGGCCTCCTTCACGGCGATTGCATGACGGTCACTGGCCGCACCGTTCGCGAGAACCTGGAAAAATCCACAATCAACTACCCCGCCGACCAGCAGATCATTCGCCCGGTCAACAACCCTCTCAAGAAAGACAGCCACCTCCGCGTCCTCTACGGAAACCTCGCGGAAGGCGGATCGGTCGCGAAAATCTCCGGGAAAGAAGGCGAAGTCTTCAAAGGCAAAGCTAGGGTCTTCAACTCTGAGCCGGAAGCCATGACCGCCATCCTCGCCAAGAAAATCGAGAAAGGAAACGTCATCGTCATCCGCTACGAAGGCCCCAAAGGTGGCCCCGGCATGCGCGAAATGCTCGGCCCCACCTCCGCCGTCATGGGCATGGGCCTAGGCAAAGACGTCGCACTCATCACCGACGGTCGTTTCTCCGGCGGCAGCCACGGCTTCGTCGTAGGCCACATCACCCCAGAAGCCTTCGAAGGTGGCACGATCGGAATCCTTGAGGAAGGCGATGAAATCGAGATCAACGCCGTAGAGAACCGTATCTCCGTGAACATCTCCGACGAGGAAATCGCCTCCCGCAAAGCCAAATGGATCCAGCCAGAGCCGCGTTACAAATTCGGCGTGTTGGCGAAATATGCGAAGCTCGTCACCAGCGCCAGCGAAGGCGCGGTGACGGATAAGGGGCTTTGAGCTAACATTGATAATACTGCACATCATTAGGCACGGAAAAATTTCTATGAAGCTAGTATTTCAGAAAAAACACCTCTCAATCACTGCCCTTGAGCCAACAGAACTTCCAGCATTCACCGTCTTAACAGGCGTGAATGGATCTGAGGGTGCTCAAAATTCCCTCTGGCACTACATTTTCCGTATTCTGCTAAGTTTTCATCCTTTGGAGGTCACCGGGGTCGGGAGAGATTCCTAGTTTAGTGTATAAGCTGTTTGGTCTCGGTTGTGTCTGGCGAATAACCATGATTTATGAAATTAACCCCACGGCAGATGCTGCGTAAGGAACGAATCTAGTCGTATGCCACTACTTTCGCGTTTCAAGAAATGAAGATCCTTATTCTACATGGCATAACGAGTCCTAAATCGTCAAAAATAGTGCGTTTTTGGCGATTTCTGGAGTCCAATTGTTAAAGATGGGTTGGGCTGGCGTGTGGAAAGGCGGGGACGCTCTTCTGAAGCCCAATGGGTGATTGCAGCCCTGCTCCTTACAAGAATTTTGAGATAAACTCCGCCGGGGTGATGGGTTTCGGGTGATATCCGGCATTGGTGAGTGGGGAGAAGTGGTGGTCTTCGGTGACGATAAAATCCGCACCAGCGGTGATCGCGCAATCGGAGAAAATGTTGTCATCGGGGTCGTGGCTGATGACTTGGAAGTGGTATTGGGGGGTGACCCGCAACAGAGCCCCGCTGGTGAGTTCCACGTAATCCATCAGTCGGGCGAATTTCTGCCAGTGTTCACGCCCACTCATACGGGCGATGACTTCCTCGTATTCCAGAAGGATAGGAGTGGAAACGGCCAGAGAGACTTTTCCTGCGACCCATGCATCGAGAATCGGGAAGAAAGCGTGCCCTTTTCCACGTGCTTGGCCAGGACATTGGTGTCCAGGCAGATGATCATGCGTGGCGCAGTTGGCTCCGGACTTCCGAGATGATTTCGGGCAGCCTATCCCATTTCCCGGTCTTGCGTTCGTCCTCGGCCTCGGCGGAAATTTCTCTCCACAGCCGGTCTTTTTCCGCATGGAGGAGGACTTCGTGTACCAACCGCAGCTCGTCCTCAGACATCGCTTCGATGCGCTGGATGAGATCCGGTTTCAGAGCGGAAAGATCGGGAAGGACGGTAGCCATTGCATCAGTTCTATCGCACGAAATTCACTCTCCGGCAAGTTGATAGACTGATCGCAGAATGGAGCAGGGTGCATCATTGAAACATTTTTCCTTCCTCCGAAGGCGAACGAGATGCCTGATATCTTGGAGCACTTGCTATCGCAGACGGGCGGTATGGCTTTCCAGAATGGGGCTTCAGCGTCTGCGTTCGCGATAGTGCCGATAGCCGCGATTGCAGTGATCGTATCACGTGATACTATCCTCAACCCCTTCCGCCATTCACCATCACTCCTGAAATTCTCAGCTCTGGTGCCCGGATCGAGCCGTTGTTTAGGCGTATCGGAAGGCATTCCCCAGATCAGAATGTTCTACGGGGGCAATCCGGCAAACGGAGGTGATATTTTGGATAAAGAGAAGAGCGGCTCCCTTTCCTTCGATTTTGCCGAGTCGCGCAAAAATAAACGGCCATATCTTCCCTACTGATACCCTAGGCTCTTCGATAGAGCAGAGAATGCGAAATCTATTTCATCCTCTGTGATCGAAAGCGGAGGCATCATTACCACGGTATCGAGGATATTGCGGGTGATCAGGCCGTATTGCCGGGCGGCGATGACAGTTTTCTCTCCCAGCCCCTCAGCGAGTTCGATGCCCGCGATGAGGCCGCATTGGCGGATTTCTTTTACCGCATCATTTTGGCTCAGCTTGGAAAGGGATTTGCGCAGGTGGTCGATTTTTCCGGTAAGGTGGGCGAATACGTTGTCGGTTTCGAATATCCGCAGCGAAGCGACCGCCGCAGCGCAGCCGATGGGGTTCGCCGTGTAACTATGTCCGTAGTAGAAGGCGTTCTCCCGTCCACCGAGAAATGTTCCGTAAATCTCTCCCGTGGTGAGCGTGGCGGCAAGCGGAACCGTGCCGCCGGTGAGGCCTTTTGCGAGGCACAGGAAATCCGGGATCACATCTTCCTGCTGACACGCGAACATCGTCCCGGTGCGACCGAAGCCGGTCATCACCTCGTCGAGTATGAGGTGGATGCCGTTTGCAGATGACCAATCGCGCAGCTCCCGCAACATGCCGGCAGGCCATGGGCGCATCTCATTGACCCCCTGAATCAGCGGTTCAATAACCACCGCCGTCACCGTGGACGGATCGATGGAGCCGAGGTCGCCGATGGACGACAGGAATTCCGTCTCGAAGCCGAGATTCCGGAAACGGGAGAAAAAGCGGTTCACTCCGCCCAGCGATGCCGCGCCGAGCGTGTCGCCGTGATAGCCATTGTCGAAGGCGAGGAAACGCGTCCGTTTCCCCTGCCCGGACTGTATCCGGGACTGCATCGACATTTTCAGCGCCGCCTCAACCGCCGTTGAGCCGTTGTCCGAGAAAAACACCCGCTCCAGCGTGTTTTCCGGAAAAAAGGATACGAGTTTCTCCGCCAGCACGGAAGCAAGTGGGTGACCGAGCCCGAGGTAGGAAGAGTGATCGAGCGTGGCCGCTTGCTTGGCAATTGCCTCGACGATCTCCGGGCGGCAGTGGCCGTGGATGTTCGTCCAGATCGAGGAATTTCCATCGAGATATTTATTCCCCTGCTCATCCCAAAGCCAAACTCCTTCGGCACGGGCGATCATGATAGGATCGTGCCCAGGTGCACACCAAGCATCCTGCGGGGTAAAGGGGTGCCAGCAATGGGCTTTGTCCAAGTGAACTGACATGTCCTGGTATGAGTTCAAAGTTTCAGCACTTTGAGTTCCAATCCTGGAATCTGGCGAAAATGCTTGGCATTGCCAGTGGTCAGAGTCAGCCCATGTTCGGAAGCTGTCGCGGCGATCATTGCATCACCTGCGCGCATGCAGTGGGAGAGGGCGTATTGCTCCACGTAAATCGCCGCTCGATGCCCGATGTTTCCTGTGAGAGCTAAGGTCTCGAAGCCCAGATCGCGCAAGAATGATTGGCACAGTATAAGCTGCCGCCTGTCTCTCGCGCCTTGCAGGAACTCCATGTAGGTAAATACGGAAATCTTCCGGCTTTGCGCCTTGTTGATGAGATCAGCTGCTTTCGCATGTCCGCGCTGGACGGCGATCAGAATGTCCGTGTCAAAGAGCACCGAAGCGCCCTCCTCTCAACTTCTCCATTTTACTGGCGATGCTTTCGTCGCTTCCTGGTGAGCTGCCGAAGAAAGGATGTTTTCGCACATCCACAGCAGCATCCGCCCCGGCAGGCATGATGGTTCCCTTGACCTTTCCACGGTATAAAATCGTCACCTCTTCTTTCCGGTCAAGGGCGCAGAGGACGTCCTTCATCTTGTAACGCAGGTCGATGATCGATGCTTCCATGTCCTGATCATGTAGTCATTTCAGTAATTTTCAAGCAGGAAGAATTTTCGTAAGGTTGGATGCAATCTAAGCTTACGATTCCCGTTTCCCTCCCAACCTCAAAATGACGACTCTCCCCCGTGCCTTTTCTCACAAACTTGAGCGTGCGCGGCGGCGGCGAGGGTTATCCTTTTTCGATCCCAGCAATCGCGGGGCCGGGAAAGGGCATCAAGCTGCACCCGAAGGTGACGTATCTCGTAGGGGAAAATGGGATGGGGAAACGCAGGCCTACCAGGTGACGCAACGTTTCCTAAGGGAACCCAAGGAAATGGTGAGACGGCTGCTGGCGGAGGATTAAGTTTTCACACGCCTACCTCTGCACGGGCTTTGGCGAGAATTTCGAGGGTGCCGTGTTTGCCGCACCAGTCTTGGATGTATTCGAAATCGAGAAGCTCCATTTTCCTCCGCAATACATTGAGGATATCCTCGTAATCCTTAGTGCGGTTCGCGTTTTTGAGCCATCGGATTTTCTGGACGATCACGTCCTCGGCAGTGGCTACCCACGCGGTCATCCCGTCGCCGAGATCGACTTTGCGTCTTCGTGAAAACCTGGATTGATCAAAGGTATCTTCGCTCAAGTGGAATACCTCGATATCGAATAGCTTGCCATCCACACGCACGATTTCTTTTCTGGTCGCAGTAACCATTTCGAAGCCGCCTTGAGGGTCAAGGGTCAGTCCCTGGGGAAGTTTTTCGGAAAACAAACGCCATGTGGCGGCATCGAACTGCAGCACGATATCCGCATCTTTGGTCGAGCGAGGGATGCCATGGTAGTTCGATGAGAATTACCCTACGACCATGTAGGGAACCTCCGCTTCATTTAGGAAGCGTGTGAAGGATTCTACTGCTTCGAGTGACGTCATGGCAGGGGTCAGGCAAATGAGAGATAGCCACGTAGTTTTTCCTGTAGCTCACTCTCGGAAAGATCCGGATAATCCTCGCGGAGACCAGCAAGACTGATGCGGCATGAATAGTCGAAAAGCTCCCTATCCGCCATCGCATTTGCCTGCCGGACTTTCCGGGCGTGGCATTCCGCTGCTTCTTGGCGGATTTGCTCGGCGGTGATTTCCATGGTTGAAGGCTAATGTGGTGGTCGAAAAATCGAAGGATACTTTTGGGGGATTCCAGCCCTCGAAGAATACAGATAGGAGCCAGGATGGCTCCTTAAACGGCCTGGGGCCGGAGTCCCCAGCTACGGCTCGATAAGCTCCGCGCCTTTGATGAGGCGGCAGAATTCCTTTTTGGAGACGTCGTGGACGGTGCCTTCCTCGGCTTCCGGGCTGTAGGTTTCCTTATACTGGATGGCGAGACGCTCCCAGATGACGATGCGGAAATAGCGGTCTCCCTGTTTCCAGAGTTGGTTTTGGGCGAGTTGGATCATGGGGATAAGTGCCGAGTGAGAAGTGATCAGTGGAAGACTTTGGTTGGGTATTTGGCAGATTGCGGACTAAAGTCCGCGTTCCACGAGTTTGGGATCGGCGCCGATGGTGCCGACGAGGCTTTCACGATAGGCCGGTGTGGCAAGATGGTCGAGCCGGGACTTGGCGGCTTCGAGCCGGCCGTTGACGTCAAGGCGTTCGAGTTCGCTCTGGTAGTTCGGTTTGGTAAGGAAATCCTCGAGGTATGCGATGTGGCGTTTCCAGAGGGACTGTTCCACCTTCACTTTGGAATCGAGACGAGCGCGATACCAGTCGGATTCCAGTAGAGCCTCGCGGGTGAAGAGGGCTCGGACAGAGGGGTCAGTGAGGGGTTTTCCTTCAAAATTTCCGTGAGCCATGATGTGGAGCAGGGCTTTGAGCGGTGGGCATGCGACCTCGACGCTGCCGTCCTCGAAGTAGTTGAGGGCGACGCTGCGCTGGGTGGTGGTGATGTTGTCGATGCCATCGATGTAGTCATCGATAGATTGCAACTCGGGCTTGAGCATTTCCTCTGTGAAAACGCTGTCTGGCGCGGTGAACATCCGGCCGAAGAAGGTGGCGACGAAGCTCGGGGTGATGCGGTAGCCGAGGCGGCTGGCTTCGATGGTTTTTCCACCGTGCGCGAAGTCTTCGATTTTCTCCAGGTAGCCGTTTTCGATGAGGTAGGCGGGTTCGCGCTCGCTGATGAACATGCGTGACCAGACCTCGGGGACCAGGAGGGAGATATCGTGATCAACCCGGTATTTCCTACCGATATGTCCGGCGGCGGAGGTGAATCCTGAGTAGCCAGTGAGAAGGTAAGAAACCAGGGCAGCATTCACATCGTGGATGGGAAGGATCGCGTTGAAGGGGCCTTTTGTCAGCGCCCCTTCGCTACCCGCTCCAGTAGTAGATGGGCTTTTCCCGGTGAGGGATGCGATGAAATCCATGAAAAGCTCGGGTAGCTCCTGGTAGTGGATTGGATTGTAAACGGCGAGTGCGCGGATGCCTGCTGCCTCGTCGGGCGGATTGTTGCGGCGGCCTGCGAGGACGGAATTCACCGGCATCGGCACGGGACCATCGATGGGGAGGCGGCGGATGAAACGGGCGCCAAGCTCCGCGAGATAGACCGAGCGTGGGTCTTCCAAGTCGGGGCGGTTCTGAAGGTAGCGTGGGTTCTTGGTCGGCTTGCCATCGACAATGCGTGGCAGGTGGGAGCTGATGACGTATTCCGGGGCATCCTTGCGGACGAACTCGCGGAGCATTTTCCGCATGGGCTTGGTGAACTGCTCGAAACGAATCGCGTCTTTGACCATCGCTCCGGCATCCTCGCGGGCAATGGGTTCGTAGTTGGAAAAGAAAGTGCCCTTTTGCGAGAAATCACTCTCGGTCTTCTTATCGTAGCCGCGATGAATCGCATCATCCGGACGCTGGAAGAGTCGGTATTCGCAGTTTTTGACAAATTTAAGCGAAGGGTTTTTTAGATCCGGATGGAGACCCGCAACTGCCTCGCGTGGAACTACCATCGAGGCGGAAATATCGTCCTCCGTTTGGATTTTTTTCGCGGGAGCGAAGTCCTTGCGGATGCCGAAAGTGCGCCATGTGCCGTCCTCGCTGAAGCCGACGCGGAGGTATTGCGAGACGAGTCGGCCGCGGCGGTAGGAAAGCTCATGGCCGGGTTGACCGTTGATGAGATCCACGGTGAAACGGCTTTTCCAATCCTCACCCCAGTCGGATTTATAGAAACGCTTGATGATGAAAACGAGATCTCGAGCGGCGCGGTCGATGGTGCATAGCCATGTGTTGTATTCCTCGGTATAGGCAGGATTCGGCGTGAGCAGGCGGAGCACGGAGCCTAGAGAGCGATCTTCGCTCAAAAGCGAGCGACCGAATTTGCCGGGATCGGCACGGACTTTGTATCGCTCGGAAAAGTCGTGATTGATGATTTCCTCTGCTGCCTCGAGATCCTTTTTTAGATCATCGACGAGGACTGGGCCAGAGATCATCGCATCGGAGAGTGACTTAGAAATCTCGGATTTCCCACCGCCGGAAACCGTGCAGGGCTTGTGGCAGAATGTACCCTCGGCATTGGTTCCGATCAGGCGCCAGCGCTGTCCTGCGGAGGGTTTGACCATCTCGACTTTGTAGCCGGAAGGAAGTACGTAGGTGACACCCGGCTGGAGCGAAATTTTCTGTGAACCAGCTTCGTTGGTCCACTCAACCGACTGGCTATGAAGGTCGATGTGCACGTCCTGCGGGACGTAGAGGATATTGGTATACTGCTTGTCGATCCCGTAGCCTTCGGACTGGAGGTGGAAAAGATCACCGTAGCGTTCGATCACCCCGACAAAGCGGTGGTCAACCGGGCTGGAGAATTCGCTGAGCGAGAAATCCTCGCCGAGATCGAAAGACGGGAAGGCGATTGCTCCGCCGGCGTGCTCTTCCTCGGCATTACCAAAAAGATTAGCAGCGTAGGAGAGCTGGGTTTTCACCTCCTTCTTACAGTAACCGTAGTAGTTGTCCGCGATGAGGGTGACGACCACTCCGCGCTTGTCACGGCAGGTAATTTTGAAGGCACCCCCATCGTTGTATTTTTCATCCGGGGAGGACCAGCACATTCCGTCCTTTTTCTGGCGCTCGGTGGCAGCGGCAATTTTCGGCAGGCCGAGTTCCTTTTTCGTGAGGGAGACAAGATGCGGCGCAAGGATCACGCAGCCGCTGTGGCCGGACCAGTGCTCGGTATCGAGGCGGGCGTCGTTGTCCGGGAGATACGGATCACCTGCGTTGCCAAAAATGCTTTCGACAAAATCAAGGTTGGAGACGAGGTTTCCCGGCGCGAAGAAGCGGATCTCCATGGATTTTTCCGGGGAATATCCGGGAACCTCGGGAGTAACGATGGGACGAAGGAGAAGGGAAACGAAAACCTGTGCGGGCGTCTCGCTGGTGCCGGTGAAGGGCAGGGTCATGATCTCGCCCGGCGGATTGAGCGCGGCGCGGAGGAGGCGGGCGAAGGTGGCTTTCGGCACTTCTTTTTTATCCGCGGGAACGGGTAAGCCGCCATCGGCAACATGGAACACGCCCTCGGTGGTGCGGCGGTCGGAGGCAGGATTGTGGCAGACGCCTTGGTTGACGCGGTAGGAACTGAGGATGGAGGATTTGAACTCGTCCTTGTCCGGCGGCAGGGAAAGCATGCGGGAAATGCCGTGACGCTCCGTGACCAATGCACCTGCCGGGAGGAGGTGCTGTTTATCGGGGAAAACCTCACTGACGATTTCCTCTCCGAGGTAGGCGCGCAGGTAGGCATCGATGGACGCATCTGCTGGGCAGAGGTAGTCGGAAAGGAGACGGGTCTTTTCCTGAAAACTGGCGATCAAGGATCTTCCAAGATCAAGGAAAGGGAAGTCATCTTCTTTCCCCACAATGGGATAACCACGTGCGGCGAGCTTGAGATTGACGAACTCGCGGAGGCGATTCTCTTCGTCGGAAGTGGAAGTTGCCGGGCCTTGAGCCGTGAAGCCGATGCGGTCTTTTAGAGTGTGTGGCATGGAAGTGAAGGAATGTTGCTCGGAGGCAGACTAGTTCGTCGCCCGGCGCTGGGCAATCTTTTCGGCACGACAAGGAAGGGCTGCATTCTGCTACACGGTGCGTTGGGAAATGGCTCGGGTTGTTGGGCGGCAGAATGCAGCCCCTGCTTGTCAAAGACTGCCCCGTATTTCGGCGGTTGCTGACGCGATGTCATCCGCAAGGAGAAGGTGAGAGACGATCACGCATCGCCGTGCTCCGCTTTCGAGAACCATAGAGAGGTTCTCTGGCTTGATTCCGCCTATGCAAAATGCAGGCAGATATTTCCCCACCGATTCCTCCATTTTTGAAACTTCCTCCAGACCGATGGCGGGACGTCCCGCTTTGGTAGGGGTCGGGAAGAGCGGGCCGAAACCGATGTAGTCGGCACCCTCTTCGAGTGCCTGCTGGGCTTGGAAAAGGGAATGGGTCGACCTGCCGATGAGCATTTCTTCGCCGACGGTTTTTCTGACCTCAGCAATCTCGCCATCGTCTTGGCCGATGTGGACGGCATCCGCCCCAAGCCTGACAGCCATCACCGGATAATCGTTCAGGACAAAGGGAATTCCGGCCGACTTGCAGATCGGGATCATTTCCTTCGCGGCGGATGAAGCGGTATTTTCATCGATTCCTTTTGCGCGAAGCTGGATCACGTCTGCCCCACCCGCAATGAGGTCGCGGGTGACCGAGCCTACCATTTCCCGGGAGACGTATCCAAAATCCACGATGCCGTAGAGGCGAGCGTGAGCCAGGCGGTTTCTACGCGCTTCGGAACTCACAGTCCTTTCTCTTCGAGGAAACGGGCAACCCAACCGATATCATATTTCCCTGCGGCGAAGTCAGGATGATTGAGGATTTCCTGCTGGAATGGGATGGTGGTCTTGATGCCCTGGATCATGAACTCGCCGAGGGCACGTTTCATCCGCGCGATGGCGATCTCCCTAGTGGCACCAGTGACGATGAGTTTCGCGATCATAGAATCGTAATACGGCGGCACCGAGTAGCCGGAATACACGTGGGTATCGACGCGGACGCCTTTCCCGCCCGGCGCATACCAAAGCGAGATCGTTCCGGGGCTGGGCATGAAATTATTGTAGGGATCCTCCGCATTGATTCGGCACTCGATGGAGTGGCCGCGAGGATTTGACTCCAATACGTGGCTGGAAAGCGACTCTCCGGCAGCAACTCGGATCTGCTCCTTGATAAGTTCGCAACCCATCACTTCCTCAGTGACCGGGTGCTCCACCTGAATGCGGGTGTTCATTTCCATGAAGTAGAAATTCTCGGCCGCCTCATCAACAAGGTATTCGATGGTTCCTGCGTTCTGGTAATTGATTGCCTTGATGAGGGAGACGGATGCCTCGCCCATGCGCTGGCGCATTTCCTCGGAAATGAGGGGGGAAGGGCATTCCTCGATGATCTTCTGGTTGCGGCGCTGCATGGAGCAATCGCGCTCGCCGAGATGGATGAAATGACCGTGGGAATCCGCGATGATCTGGAACTCGATGTGGTGCGGATTGAGGACGAGTTTCTCAAGGTAGCAATCGCCGTTTCCAAAACAAGCGATGGCCTCGTTGGAAGCGGCTTGGAAAAGGGATTTGAACTCCTCCTCCTTAAAGCAGGGGCGCATTCCGCGTCCGCCGCCGCCGGCTGTCGCCTTGATCATGACGGGAAGGCCTATCTCTTTCGCTTTCGCAAAAGCCTCATCGGCATCTGCCATGAGATCGGAGCCAGGAGTGATGGGCACGCCGTTGGCTACAGCCGTTGCGCGGGCCGTGGCCTTGTCACCCATCGTGCGAATGACTTCCGCCGAAGGGCCGATGAAAACGATGCCGGAAGACTCACAGATGTCCGCGAAACGGGCATTTTCCGAGAGGAAACCGTAGCCCGGATGGATTGCGTCGGCGCCAGTGATTTCGGCAGCGGCGATGATGCGGTCGGGCTTGAGATAGCTGTCTTTGCTGGGACCTGGGCCGATGCAGACTGCCTCGTCGGCGAGCTGCACGTGCATGGAATCGACATCCGCCTCTGAATACACGGCGACGGACTCAACACCCAGCTCGCGGCAGGCGCGGATAATTCTCAGCGCGATCTCGCCGCGGTTGGCTACCAAAACTCGTTTGAACATGTTCGCTTGGGTTTCGGATAAAATTATTTAATGCGGAAGAGAACGTCACCGTATTGAACCGGGTTCGAATCCTCGGCAACGAGCGCGCAGATCGTGCCGGATTTCTCCGCCTTAATCTCGTTCATGACCTTCATCGCCTCGATGATGCAGAGCGTCTGGCCTTCGGAAACAGCGGTGCCGACTGCGACAAAGTTCGGGGAATCCGGTGCGGGCTTGCTGTAGTAGGTGCCGACCATAGGCGAGGTGATTTCGGTTCCTTCCTCGGCAGGTGCTGCGGCGGCTGGTGCTGCTCCTGGTGCAGGCGCTGCGACTGCGACTGGTGCAGGCGCTGGAGCGTAGGACTGAGCAGGTGCCTGCGGCATTTTTGCAAGCAATGCCCCAAGGTCATCGAGATCCGCCCCCTTCTTGAGCTTTAGATGAAAATCCTTTTTGGTTAGATCGAAATGGGTGAGCCCATGCTCGTTCATCAGTTCCACGATTTTTCGGATTTCTTGGAGGTCCACGGAGAGTATTTTCTTTAAATTTTCAGGAGAGTGAGGGAATCACCGCGATTCCATCACTCACAGGATGGTAGGAATTCGCGTGAAAGAACGTCAAGCTCCATCCCGCCACAAAATTTTTCGGGGGGCAACCATTTCGCAGCCTCAGCTTTGCGTCTCTGCGGCTTTGCGCGAGCACCCGTATACGTTGGTTTTCGAGCAAAACCGCGAAGGCACAAAGGAAGTCATGCTTCGGAAGAATCGGTCATGCTGTTTTTGTGGTCTTGCATCCTTTCCAGCAGTCCATAAATCTCAGCCCATGCCAACCTCTCCCGAAGCCGATCCTCGCTTCCACGATTTCGTAATGCTCCAGGCGCAAAACGCCGGGCTTTTCCTCGGTCAGATCCCAAGCCCACAGACCGGCGACAAATCCGTAAGTCTACGCGCAGCGAAATCCGTGATCGACTCCTTGGGCATGCTCAAGGCCAAGACCGCCGGCAACCTAACCGATACCGAAGAAAAGCTCCTCGAATTGGCCCTCAAGAATCTCGTCCCACTTTACAAAACCACTCTCGATAACTCCGATTCCTCAGACTCATGAAAACCTTCTCTCCTTTCCAAATTTCCAACGTCCCTGTCGGCGGCCCGACCCCGTTTTTCATCCTCGGCCCCTGCGCACTTGAGAGTGAAAGCTTTGCTTGGGAAATGGCTCGATCACTAAAAGAAATCGCCGACCGCACGGGCATTCCTTTTGTATTCAAGGCCTCCTTCGACAAGGCGAACCGCACTTCCGTCGGATCTTTCCGCGGGCCGGGCATCGTGGAAGGCTGCCGCATCCTCGGGGAAATTTCTAAAGAACTGAAAATCCCCGTAACCACGGACATCCACACCGCAGAGCAGGCGGAGATCGCAGCGGAAAACATCGACCTCCTCCAAATCCCCGCCTTCCTCTGCCGCCAGACGGATCTCCTCGAAGCTGCCGCTAAAACTGGACGAGTGGTGAACGTGAAAAAAGGCCAGTTCCTCGCACCACTCGATACCATCAATATCGCCGACAAGATGCGCTCTTTCGGCTGCGAGCGATTTCTTATCACCGAGCGCGGCACGACATTTGGCTACAACAACCTCGTGGTGGATATGCGCTCGCTATACCTGATGCGCAAAGAAGGTATCCCGGTAATTTTTGATGCCACCCATTCCGTCCAACGCCCCGGCGGCCTCGGTGGAGCAACCGGCGGAGATGGTGAGCTGGCTCCCGTCCTCGCACGTGCGGCGGTAGCGACCGGCCTCGAAGGCCTGTTCATGGAAGTCCATTCCGATCCAGCCAACGCCCTCTCCGATGGCCCGAACCAGATTCCCCTAGAGTTCATCGAGGATCTCCTGATCAAGCTCCTCGCGATCCATCACGCGAGCCATTGATTCCTCCGCCGCAGGCGAGAGGAACCGTGGTTTAGAAACCACGTCTGCAACGGGAGCGGGCATTTCCGGTATTTCGCCAGGGTTGTCGCGATTTCTAAATCGCGGTTCCTTTCT
>CAJJBR010000090.1 GCA_905182475.1 Akkermansiaceae bacterium
CGGTTGGCAACGGATGGCTCGCCAAACGGCTGGAAATGGGACATCCCGGATCGGTGAGCCGCTTGGTCGGTGAATTTCGGAAAGACACCAAACGCATGAGGGAGCTTGGGAAACTTGAGAGAATGTTGAAAAGCGACACCTGACCCTATTTACGACGGCCGTAAGCGCCTCGCCGAATACCTGCTGCGTCATCCCTTCTCGCTACAGAAGATGACCTGGAACGCCACAAGCAAGACCGTCATCTACCGCTCCAAGCGCCATCACAACACCAAGCGCAACTTCGAGATTTTCAAGGCTCCCGATTTCATCGCCGCCGCACTCCTTCATCTACCGCCCAAAGGCCAGCAAACCGTCCGATACTATGGCGTCTATTCCAACAAGACACGAGGCAGGCCTAGGCAATCTTCCCCTGCTATCCACCAAGCCTGTCCGCCGGCAGCCAATCAGGAAAGTCCTGTTGCAATAGAGGACGAGCTGAGGCAGGGAGAACTCCTTCTCGTCGAGCCGTCGCCCAAGCGCAGCGCTCGACTGATGCGTCCCTTGTGGCATGATCTCATTCTCCAGGTCTGGGGTGGGGATCCGCTCAAGTGCCCTTGCTGTGCCGGTATTATGAAAGTCATGCGACCCATGCTGCGTCGCGAGGAAATTGAAAAACGCCGAAGGCTTGTAGGTGTTTTGGACAGGAACCCGCTCAGCGGGTGACGTGCCCCGCAGGGGCGAAGGGCCGTGGGGCGGCCCTGAATCAATTCTTCCTGCGCCTTCACGGACTATGGGAAGGTGTCGTGCATTTGCCTCGTCCGCCGCCACCACCCTTTGACATCGAGACTCTGCGTCGCATCGAGCCGCCATGGACGGCCATCAAGGAGTGGATTGCCGCCGCTCCGCTCTGGCCATGCAGCCAGCAAGATCCTCCTCCGGATCCTGTGATCATGATTCGCCGCCCACGTGCGACGATAGCATTCCCGACGAGGAGCCCAATCTGACTTGGTTCAACCAGCCTAGACAGCCTCAGGCACACGAGTTCGAGGATGTGGATCAGAGCCCGACATGGCAGCCCAAGGAAGTGGCTCTCGATGACGGCCGGGTTCTGGTGCTCGATGGCCAATAGGTCAAATCAACCATCCATGACCCCCTGCGCAGAAACCATGCTGCGACAGGGCGGGGGAGTTGTGCTCACGATACCTAGAAATCCGAGCTAATGCCCGATCCGAGAGATGCTTCTACTCGGATTTTAGCATTTCAGCTTTTTAGCATTCAGCTTTTGCCGAAAAACCTCCCCTTTTCCCCCGCAACCCCCTTTTACCCTTGCTCGGTTCGCCCTTTCAGGGTATTTCACGTTCTAGGTGAAAAAGCAAATTCCTAGCATTAAGATCAGTTGGTGAACGATGAGACCGGACACGGAGGGGATTTGATTACCCGATTGAATGCCCTCGTCTGGCTGCAGACCCTCTACGCTTGTGACTTTTCCAAGATGGAACCCCAGACAGTGGAAGGCCTTCCCGACATCCCCCTGAATGAGATCGCTATCAAGGTGGGCAAGAAAATCGATCCCTACAATGCCGTATACAAGGGCAAGTGATCTGCATGAATCGACTGCCCTCTGCTCTTTGTCTGATCTCCTTGGTGGTGCTTCCATTGTCGGTGGCGGCAGAACTGCCGTCCGGGGTCACGGCCAAGAGCTTTGAGAATCCGCCCAATGAGTTTCGTCTGGTGCAGTACCAGCTGACGCGCGCGGCCCTCAAGGACCACCCACAATGGGGCATCGGTGGCTACATGGGATTCTTCTACAAGAACCTCTACAAACAGGGGGGCAAAGGCGCGAAGCAGATCGGCCCTTTGGTGGATGCCGCGCACAGGAGGGGTAGCCCGGTGTGGCTGGCCGATGACTGGGGCTATCCCAGTGGCATGGCGGGCGGACGCGTGGTTGCCGAGAACCCGGAGTTTGAAGTCCGGTCATTGGTCATGCTCAGCCAGAAAGGCACGGGCACGCAGCCCGTCGCTTGGACGCTCCCCAAGAACCTCCACGACATCTTCTGCGCCATGATCTACCCGGTGAAGAATGGGGTGATCGATCTCAAGGCCGGCAAGCGGGTGAGCTCTCAGCAGAAGAAGGTGACGGGTTTGGGTTTGGACGGCGCCTGGGAGTTGCGTGTGTTCGCGCGCTACACCCGCAGTGAAAATGTGCAGGCCCAATCGACCATGCCGCAGTTCGGTCACACCGGCCGCTATCCGGACCTGATGAATCGCGAGGCCATGGGTCGCTTCATTGCCAACATGCACGAGCCCATCCTTGCCAATATCCAGAATCCCCGCGGCAAGGTGGAAGGCTTCTATTGCAATGAGCCCAATCTCATGCAGACGGCATGGAGCAGCAATGCGCCCTATGCCTGTGCCCCTTGGAGTGCAGGGTTGCCGGCCCTGTTCACCAAGATGCATGGCTATGACATGCTCTCCATTCTGCCCTGCCTCTTCGAGGGCAAGAGCGACGAGGCGCGCCGGGCGCGGATCCATTACCGTCAGGCCGTGGCGGAGCTTCTCACCGATAGCTTCGCGCGCCAGATCAAGGCCTGGTGCAACCAGCGGGGCATCAAATCGAGTGGGCACTACCTGCTCAACGACTACCTCGCCCAACATGCCCAAGGATACGGTGACCTGTTGAAGTTTGTCTCCGAGTTCGATGTGCCGGCTCTGGACATTCCGATCCCTAACCCAAACCAGTTCCAAAATTTCCGCTACCAGCAGAGCCGCTTCTTTAGCTCGGTGAGCGCTTGGAAAGAGCGCGATGAAACCCTCATGCTGCTGGATCCCATGATTGGTGGTTATGGCAGGAGCCGGCTGTCGCCGGAACTGCCACTGCTGCTCAACTCGGTGAACATGGCGAGTTTTCACGGGGTGAACGTCTTCACCTCCTATCTGCCGCGAAAACCTGGCAAAGGAGCGAAGGGTTACACTCAGGAAGAGTATCGTTTCCTCAATGAGTATGTCGGCCGCTTGACCCAAGTGTTGCGTGGAGCCAAACGCGATGCCGGCGTGGCACTCTACTACCCGATCGCCATGTTTCAGGCCGATCTGCTAGCGTCCAATCAACGTTGGGGAAATATTAACAAGCTGCATCAGAAGCGTCAGCAGGCGTGGGACAACACAGAGAAGGCGCTGCTCAAGGGAGACATCGAATACATGATCGTTCACCCGGAGGGAGTGGCCCAAGCGCAGGTGGCCGGGGATGGCAAGGGGCTCATGAAGGTTGGTGACGGCGTGTATCACACCCTGGTGATGCCTCAGATGGACTTCATTCCGATGGCAGTGGCCAAGACGCTGGTGCAGTTCGAGCGGGGCGGAGGCAAGATCCTGTGGGTCGACCAGGTCCCTCGGGGGGCAGAGCACGTTAAACACGATGCGCCCATTCATGGCTGGCTTAAGGAGGCCAAGGCCACGCCAAGCACCCAACTCACCAAGGCCATTCCCGCGTCTTTCTCTTCAAAGTACGATCTCACCTTCTCGCCCGGCACGAACCAGCTCGCCATCGGTCGCTTTCATCGCGATGGAAAACGCATCTACCTCTTGGTCAACCGTCAGCAGAAGGGCATCACGGCGAAGGTGGTAGGTGAGGGAGCCGTGAGCCTTCTCGATCCATCCACCGGCAAGATCAAGCGCGTGAATCTGCCGGCGGAGTTGCCGATGGAGGCCGTCCGTGCATTGATGCTTGTTCAATAAATTGTCACTAATGGATCAATGATGAGAAAATGCCCGATGAAAGCCAGACTTGGTAAAATCCTTCTTCTGCTACTTGTTTCCGTTCTGCCCCAAGTCATGGCGGAGGACACGGAAAGGAAACCCAATATCATCATGATCCTGGTGGATGACATGGGTTGGATGGACAGCTCCACCTATGGTTCAACCTACTATCAGACCCCAAACCTGTCGAGATTGGCCAAGGGCGGCATGCTCTTTAGCGATGCTTATGCAGCCAGCCCTCTCTGCTCGCCGACCCGAGCCAGCATCATGTCGGGTCAGTATCCGGCAAGACTGAGAATGACCTTGGCCGTGACGCCAAAGAGCGTGGATGAGCCGAAGGCGCTCATGCCCATGGGCAAAGATTATTGCGGGGAGGTGCAGAGCAAGAACCACATGCCCCTCGAAGTCTACACCCTTGCTGAAGCCTTGAAGGATGCGGGCTATGCGACGGCGCATATCGGGAAGTGGCATCTGGCCAAAACTTCAAAGCATTATGCAGAGCACCAAGGCTTTGATTTTGTGATCGGTGGAGCTCACCTGGCCGGCCCTCCTGATTATTATTCACCTTATGCCGGGAAGGGAAACAGACGCAGTATTCGCAATTTGAAGGCCGGCCCCGAAGGCGAATACCTCAACGAGCGTCTGGCCGAAGAGTCGATCCATTGGATCCACTCGGTCAAGGGGTCTGGCAAACCGTTCTATTTGAATCTATGGCACTACGCGGTGCATGGCCCAGTCGTTGCCAAGAAGGATCTACTGCCCAAATACCGGAAGCTGCGGGATCCCAAGGCAGGCCAGCGTTGCCCTGAGATGGCCACCATGCTTGAGAGCATGGACAACAGCATCGGCATCCTGCTGGACTGGCTCGATAAACCGGGGAACAAGAGCATCAAGGAGAATACCTTGATCATCATGACCTCCGACAACGGTGGTGTGACTCACAAAATGGTGGGTGAGAATACCTGGACCTCGAATCGGCCGCTTCGCGGTGGCAAGGCCAATACCTATGAAGGAGGTTTCCGTGAACCTTGGATTGTGCGGTGGCCGGGCAAGATCGAGGCGGGTTCGGTGAATGATACCCCCGTGCAGTCCATCGACATCTATCCCACCGTGCTTGAAGCGGCGGGATTGAATCCGAAGCCCGGTACGCCGATCGATGGCCAAAGCATCCTCTCATTGCTGCGTGGCAAAGAGATGGAACACCAACCCGTCTTTACTGATTTTCCACACCTCTTTGGAGTGATGTGCGCGCCCTCAAGTGCTGTCAGGGTCGGTGACTACAAGCTGATCCGCTTCTTCCACGCAGGGATGGGTGCTGATTCCCATGCCTATGAGCTGTTCGATCTCAAGCGCGACCCCTATGAAGCCATCAATCTGGCCGCTCATCTGCCAGACAAGGTCAGGGCGCTCGACCAACTGATTGAAGCCCATCTTACCGAAACCAAGGCTCTCACTCCGCTTCGTAATCCACAGTTCAAGGGCAACCCACGAAAACCACGATCCAATTCCAAGAAGGCGCCCGGGCGCCCATTGAGCTTGAGCCTGGCGAAGAATGAATTGCGGGTTGTTGAGTCCGGGAGCGAACGATTCCAGCTCGTCGACCAGGACAACAAGCCCCGCCAGACTCATGCTCTGGTCCTCAATGGGTCGGATTGGGTTCAATTGGAGAACAACTCCGATGGGAGTGTCACGGTTGCCTGGGACAAGCCGACAGGAACAGCTACCGTTCTCTTCGGCTGGAAGGGCGGCTTCACCTGCCCTGAAATCAACGATTGGACCACCCCGCCCAGTAAACTGACGATCGAAGGGGAATCGAAATGATCAGGATCAAACTTACCCTAATGCTCTGCCTGCTGCTTTCCGGATTCAGCCAGGCCGAGGAGAAGCCGGTCAGTATCGTGTTCATCGTAGCCGATGACTTGGGAATACGCGATCTCGATTCCTATGGCAGTGATTTCCATCAAACCCCGCACCTCGATCAGCTGGCGGCGGATGGCATCAGGTTCAACCGAGCCTACGCCTCGGCTTCGGTCTGTTCACCGACCCGCGCCTCCATCCTGACCGGGAAATACCCCCATCGGGTGCAGCTCACCGATGCCCTTCCCTGGGACCGGCTGTATCAGAATCCCAAAATGGTTCCGCCGGATCATCTCAAGGAACTGCCGAGTTCTCTGCCAACATTCGCTCAGGCCTTACGCAGTGAGGGTTATGCCACAGCCCTTATCGGGAAATGGCATCTGGGCAATGAGCACGAATTCTATAATCAAGGAAAACATCGGGATTACGGATTCGATGAGGCCTTCGATGTGAATGGAAAAGACAAAGGGGTTGAGCGCCTCACGGCTGAAAGCATCGCCTTTATCAAAAAGCATCAACAAAAGCCCTTCATGCTCACTCTGATGCACCACACCCCCCATGTGCCCTTGAATTGCCCTCCAGCCTACAAGGCCCGGTTCGAAAAGTTGAAACCGGGCACCGTCCATAACAATCCAACTTACGCTGGCATGGTGTCTCATCTCGATGACTCCATCGGCAAACTTCTCGCGACCCTCGAATCATTGGGGTTGGAAGAGAATACGGTCGTCATCTTCACTTCAGACAACGGAGGGCTACGAAAGATAACCAACAACAAACCCTATCGTGGGGGCAAAGGCCAACTCTACGAAGGCGGCATTCTTGTCCCTCTCATTGTTCGGTGGCCCAACAGGATCAAGCCTGGTGTTATTTCCGAAGCTCCAGTCCTTAGCTCAGACTTCTTTCCGACATTTCTGGAACTCGCGAGTCTCGATGCTCAACCCAAGGTTCATCAGGATGGAATGAGTCTCCTGCCTGCTTTCAAGGGGAAGCCTCTTCCTGATCGCCCCCTCTTTTGGCATTTCCCTCACCGGAGCATGCCATCTTCGGCAGTGATGAAGGATGATTGGAAGCTGATCCACTTCATTGAACCCGATACCTATGAACTGTACAATCTGAGAAGAGACCCTTACGAAAAGCAGAACCTTTTTCATTCCGAAAACCAAAGAGGTGCGAGTCTCATGGCATTGCTGAAAACGCACCTCAACGAGACCCGGGCTCAAATCATGCATTCCAACCCTGCATGGGAAAAGAGCGCTCCCAAGGGAAGTTCAAGGGATTTTGGAGTGTTCTACTCAGCATCCGGAAACGGCAAGCCTCGACAACCGGTGAGCTCCGCCTACCCCTCTTGGTTCGAGCACCGAAAGTAAGCTGATATTCAATGAACAAAATGAGACTCATCACACAAGGTCAACCCCCTTTTACCCTTGCTCGGTTCGCCCTTTCAGGGTATTTCACGTTCTAGGTGAAAAAGCAAATTCCTAGCATTTTCCCTCCTTGGATAGTTACGTCGAACCTTTGATAAATCTCATATAATTGCTTCCGTCACCTCCTCACCCTCCTGTTTCACACCGCCACCTCCACCCTCCAGGACGGCTTCCGCACACGTCTCGGTCTTCCTGATGGTCGCATTCGGGTCCTCGAAGATTCCTGGCGACGCCCGAAAAGGCTCAAAACGAGGCCTAATCCGGGCTCTCACAAAATTCTGTGCATTTTGTGAATTCTGTCAGATTCTCTTCTCTGCTCGTGAAATCATCCCTGACCTTATTTCTCTTCGTCGCCTTCACCGGCGTCCTCTCCGCCGCGTCCCCAAACTTCATCGTCATCTTCTGTGACGATCTCGGTTACGGAGATCTCGGGTGTTACGGCTCAACCAAGAACCGCACCCCGCACATCGATTCGCTTGCCAAGGACGGACGGAAGTTTACCGACTTTTACTCCTCGAGTCCGGTTTGCACGCCATCGCGCTCCAGTCTCATGACCGGTTGCTATGCGCGGCGCGTCGGGATGCATGAGGACAGCACTGGCCATTGGGTGCTGATCCCACGGAGCCGTCGGGGGATGAATCCTGATGAGCTGACCGTGGCGGAAGCGCTGCAGAGCAAAGGCTACGCGACCGCCTGTATCGGCAAGTGGCATTTGGGGGACCAACCGGAACATCTGCCGACCGCGCACGGCTTCGATACGTACTACGGCATTCCCTACTCCAACGACATGCAGTCCAAGGGACGGGGGGATCCGCCACTGCCTTTGGTGAAGCAGGGGGAGGTGATTGAAGCGCCGGTGGACCAGTCGACGTTGACACAGAAGTATACAAAAGAAGCGCTGGCGTTCATCGAGGGGAACAAGGAGAAGCCGTTTTTCCTCTACCTTCCGCATACCTTTCCGCACGTCCCGATCTTTGCGTCTCCCAAGTTTCTCGGGAAGAGCGCGAATGGTCGCTATGGGGACAGCGTAGAAGAGATCGATTGGTCCACCGGAGAGATCCTCAAGTGCCTTGATCGGCTGAACCTGGCTGACAATACCGTGGTGATCTTCACCTCCGACAACGGCTCAAACGGCCGCAATGGAGGATCCAATGCGCCATTGTCGGGGCGGAAGGGGAGCACTATGGAAGGCGGGATGCGGGTGCCGTTTCTGGTCCGTTGGCCTGGCAAGGTTCCCGCTGGGACGGTTTGCTCGGAGCTGTCCACGACCATGGATCTGCTTCCCACCTTCAGCACTCTCGCCGGAGCTGAGTTGTCCAAAAACAAGATCGATGGTCACGACATCGCACCGCTTTTGTTTGCAGAAGAGGGGGCCAAAACTCCTTACGAAGCGTTGTTCTACTATCGCAGACGCCAGCTCCAAGCGGTGCGCATGGGGGATTGGAAGCTGCACCTCGATCTCACTGAAACCCATACGAATTGGACAACGGCCAAGGTGCTCGGCAAAGCCCGCCCCGGGAAACTCGTGAATCTCGCGACCGATCTTCAAGAGACCACCGATGTCTCGGCGCAGAATCTCGAGGTCGTCAAACAGATGAAGCAACTCGTGAAGCAAGCGGTGGCCGAACTCGGGAATGACGAGAAGCAGGGGAGTGGTCAGCGAGCTGCACTTACTTCAGAGAAGTCCGCGCCGATGGTGCTGGATGGTGAGGGCGATTGAATTGGTTTTCTTCGATGGGGGTGGGGGCATCGCTTTCGAACACTGCGTACTGGAAGAGGGAAGTAATCGCGGTTGATCCAACCGCGAGCGCGCTATTTAGTCAATTGCTCGCCAGTCTTGGGGGCGGGAAGGGTCGGTTTGCCTTTGAGGTATAACCCCCTTTCACCCCTCTCAGATCCCTCCAATGACGCCCTGAACCGTTCAGGCCCAAAAGAAAATTCCTAGCAATAAGAAGTTTGGGCAACCAGTCTATGGGCGAAGCGCGAGAGCGCATGCGTACAGACAGAAAGCTCAAGGCCTTGGCCCGGTGCCTCGAGAAGAGATTCGCCGAACCGTGAACCTCAATGTTGAAACGAGTCGCCTGCCCCCTTTTCTCTAGCCTAATCGCTTTGACTTGCCGGTGAGCTAATCTATGACAGGACTCCTGTTGGAGTTTGAAATAATCCCTGGCTCGCCCGAATGGCAAATCCCAAACAATACACTATTTCAGAGAACACTAAGAGGTTGATATAAAATGAAGATACATGAACTCCGCAAGAACACGCCCCACGCCACCCAGGATTGCCTCGGGGGCGCAGGCAACTTGAACCGTCCCGGATTGAGGCCAATGGCGCGTGAAAACAAATTCCTCTCCGTCTCCGTTGTACTTGCGTTGGCCATCGTCATGGTGCTGGGATCGGCGACCTCGCAACGAGCCTACGGGCAAGAACAAACACTGGCAGACATTTTCGAGCCGATTACCGTTGAGCTCGGCCAGCTGAACTTTCAGCGAGGCGTGATTACCGACGGGCCCAAGGCTGTTAAGATGAAGCAAGGTGGCAAACCGGGCAAGCAGTGGAATGTCTCACTCGGCATTTCAAACTTCCTTGTGACCATCGAAGACGGCGCGAAGATAACGATCAAGGACGCGATCGCGCTGGCGGAGAAGATGCCGGTGCGTTATCGTCGCGCGCTGATCATCGCTTCAGGCAATGAGGTTGACGACGACGCGCTGAAGGAGCGTCGCCTCGTGATAAAGGAGGCCATTCAGAAGGCAGCCGACGCCGCCGACGCCGCCAAGGCCGACAAAGAGGGGCTGGCGTTCTACGCTTCGGTCAAATCGACAAGGTGCACCGGCGACTCGATGACCCTGCCCGCCGGCACGACGCCCGAGTTGCTCGCACGCGCGGCGGGACTGCTGTTGGTCAGCCATCTGCAAAAAACCGAGGCTGACTTGTTCGACCGTTGGGCCAAAGCGGCCAAGGCGGACGGCATTTCCGTTTCGAAAACAGTCGGCCGTGCCAAGAATCCAAAGGCCGACATCGTGGAATTCGCCGGCCTTTACGCCCACACCATCGATCATCTCATGGGTCGCGGCCAGCATGGGCAGATTCAGCAGGTTTCGCCCGAGCGTTCCAAGCTTTGGCAGCATATACTCCAAAAAACCGGCACGAAACGCCTGTACCTCGCCATCGAATTCTACCCCCTCGGCGGCGAGTTGCGGGCCGGTTTCGGCAACATCAATGGCGACAAGGCCAAAATCACCTCCGAGCCTACCCCCGGGGTGACCAAGTTGTTCAACCACGGTCTAAGGAAGCTCGTCGAAACCCCGGTCAAGACGTACGAAGGCATTATCGGCGATACGAAGTTCAAGGTTTCGATCGAAGACGTCGAAATGGACCTGGGGCTCGACGACGCGAAACGTCTGATCGAGTCTCTGCCGACGCCCATGCGAGGCGGACTGACGGCCATTTCCGAGGAGGGCGAGTTTGGCCTGGCGCTGTATAAGGGCGGCGTGGCCTATGGCATACCGAACCGCATTGCGATGGGCGGGAAACGGGAACACCTCAGAGAAAAGACATTTGCCCACGAGTGCGGCCATGCGATTGACCAGCTTACGAACCGGCGAGACGCGAATCTCCGAAGTCACTGGGGAACTGCTCGCATGATCGACGACGTTCGCGTGTCAGGCTATGGCGACGGCCCGATTCACGAAGACCAGGCGTGTTTCGCGAGTGTCTACGCAATCGCCTACGCCTATGACAACACGGCTGAAAAAGACCGGCTCTCCACCAAGAACAAGCTCGACTGTCCCATAATCAGCAAGACGGGTTACCTGAACTTCCTTCGTAAGCAGGCTCCGGCACGCTTCGCCCTATTCGAGCAGATGCTCGTCATCACCGACGGCATGAAAGAGAAGGACAAAGCGCCCTCGCCGGATATCGACTTGGACGCCGCCATAGAGAAGATGCTTGTGTGTCAAAAGAAGATGAACCCATCCATCAAGAAGGTGCAGGAAACGGTCAAAGGCATCGTCAATGCGAAGATGGACGCAAAGGCGAAAAAATAATTGGGTTCAGGAGCCGCATTTCGCATTCTTTTTGATTCCATGGATTAGATCGGAGAGGTTTGGCTCATGCCGAGAGCATTGCGACATCAGTATCCGGAGGCGGTCTATCACGTCATGGCACGGGGCGATGGCGGCAAGGCGATTTTCGAAGAGGATGCGGACGGGAAGGCGTTTCTTTTCAGGCTCGGACAGGTTTGCGCGAGCCACGGGTGGCGAGTTCACGCTTGGGTGCTGATGAAGAATCATTTTGACTGAATTGCCCCGCCCGGCAATTCAGGGCTACGCCCACGGCCTTCGCCTGTCCATCCGCCCTACAAGCCTTCGGGCGTATTCACCTGCTGCTAGAGACACCGGAACCGAATCTTGTGACGGGAATGAAGTATTTACTCGGCACTTTCAGCCAGGGATGGAACGCGCGGAGGTCACGGAGAGGACATGTTTTCCAAGGGCGTTACAAATCGATTCCGGTGAGTGCGGCGACGGAGAGCCCGTATTACTTCCGCATCGCGGCGGACTACATCCATCTCAATCCGGCCAGGGCAAAGCTTGCGGGTGGGAAGCGCGGATCACTCAGCTCCTACAAGTGGAGCAGTCTCCCGGACTACGCGAGGGGCAAGGGACCCGACTGGCTGGTCACAGACCGGTTGCTGGGAGCATTCGAGCTATCGAAGGATGGCAGGGGGAGAAGGGCATATGTTGCATGGCTGGAGAAGCGCGCGGCGAATGACGGCGGGAAGGTGGATGAGGCCGCGATGAAGGCGTTGAAGCGGGGCTGGTATCTTGGCGAGCCGACGTTCGCGGACAAGCTTCTGGCGATGGTGGTAAGGAAGAGTCCTGGAAAGAGGGGACGGGACGCAGTCGAACGTTTCCACGACGAGGCGGAGGCCGAGAGACTGGCGGTGCGTGCGCTTGCGACCTTGGCTCTACCCCCGGACCGGAAGGGCCTGGCGAAAATCAGGAAGGGCGACGGAAACAAGGTGCTCGTCGCGGCATTGCTGAGAGAACGGACTTCGGTTGGCAACGGATGGCTCGCCAAACGGCTGGAAATGGGACATCCCGGATCGGTGAGCCGCTTGGTCGGTGAATTTCGGAAAGACACCAAACGCATGAAGGAGCTTGGGAAACTTGAGAGAATGTTGAAAAGCGACACCTGACCCTATTTACAAGATACATGGCATTCTGATCATAAGAGATGTTCTTCTCGATATGCTTAAGCGTACTCGGAAAGGTCTCGTCGTGCATACCCTGACCTTTCTTCCAGTCACAGCCAATGGCGATCCACCCCAAGGAATCACAGCCTTTTCTCACGTGATTGAGCAACGGCTTGCTATCACCTCCGCTGTTGAAGAGGAACAACAGAGGCGGTTGGCTCCCATCCTTGTATGAGGACGGGTAATAAACATGGTAAGTCATCTGGGGACTTCCGTCGGAAAGCATCTCCACGGTACTCCCCGCTTTCGCTGAACCGTTTCCGGGTTCGTCCGCGGTGCCTTCGTCACCACCCTCCGCATCCTGTTCCTTTAGCCATTCACGGTCTGCCTCACTCAGTTTTTCGACAGAGATCGAGTGGGTCTTGCCGTCGGATTTCCGGATCCGGATCATTTCGTTCTCGGCGTCGTAGGAAACCAACTCGGCCTCGATCCTACGACTGTTGACATCCGTCCAAGTGCGGGTCTCGGCATGGCAGGTCACCTGTGCGACGAGAAGAATGGCAAAGCAATGGAAAATCGGGCGGATAATAAAAATTCTTAACCACGATTCTCTATCCTGTCACTTCGAAAAATCAATGAAAAGCAATAGAGTTCAATATCTGCCGAGTAGGTCTCGGTAAGCCCGACTCATGACGCGAGCGAGATCAAGCCCATTAGAAAGGATTCATGTGATAAATCTTATAACCATTCGGTTCAGTCACCGCTATGTAACATTTCTGCTTAATACATGGTTGTGGGCAGATGCTTTATCACAACATTTTTCCCGAGAAGACCTTTCGGTGAGTCGGCCAACTATCAACCGTCTGAAATGGGTCTGAAAGGGGGCGGTCCTTGAAATGCGGCGTTGATGGCGACGACTGGTTGGTTCAGCTTGGAGGGAATGGCGAGGCCGCTGCAATATCAGGCATCCGGTGCGATATGCCACGTGATGAGCCGGGGAGAGGGCGGGAAGGATGTCTTTGAGGGCGTCGAGGATAGGGAGGCTTGGCTGGAGTGGCTCGGGCAGGTTTGCGAGAAGCACGGTTGGCGAGTCCACGCCTGTGTGCAGATGAGCAACCATTATCATCTACTGTTGGAAACACCGCAGCCGAATCTTGTCGTGGGGATGAAGTGGTTCGTTGGCGTCTATTGTCCTCGCTCCGCTCCTAGCATGAGTCTAGGTCGCGCCTCCTCCGGCGCTCCATCAGCCAGGGCAGCATAGCTGCTGGATCATTCCCAAGGCTGGAACTTGAGGCGAAAGCGGAGAGGGCATGTGTTTCCTAGCTGGAGGCTCGGGCGAGGGAGGACGGTGGCAAGATCAGTGAGGAAGCTGAAGCGGCATTGCGGAAGGGTGATGAGAGGAAGGTTCTGCTAGCCGCGCTGCTGAGACGAAGGACGTCGGTGGGATTGAAATGGGTTTCGGAAAAGCTGGTAACGGGGTATCCGGGAGCGATGAGTCGTCTGATCGGAGAGATGTTGACGACTTAGATGAAATTGGATAATGTATTTTTCATGAAAAGATATATCTTGTTTCCGCTTCTGCTCCTGGCCTCATGTCTCTTGGTCTCCTGTGGAGGTTCACCAAGCAAGGAGTTATTCCCAGCTCAGCCTCTCACAGGAGCTGAAACCTCGCTCTATAACGAGATTAATAAGGTCCGTTCCGATGCTGGCAAAAAAGCGATCAAGCGCTCATCGAAGCTTGATGCTCTCGCTGCAAGCGAAAGTGCCCGCCTTGTTGCCAATGCAGGTAGCAAGCCGGACGCCACGGCTCTCCGCAAAAGGGCGGGATATGGAGGGGCTACAGTTCTCGTGGGATCTCTGAGGGATCGCGAGCCGGAAACTGGAGCCATCTATCCATCCCACTGGATGAAGAGCGAGCAGCAGAAAGGATACATCCTCGGCGACTGGTATCGCATTGGCGTAGGAACTGCTAAATCGAAAACAGGGGATCTCGTGAGCATCGTGATCTTTGGAAATGCCGGCGAGACATCGTTGATGACGCCGATGATCTTGAGGGGGAAAAAGTTTTGAATGCCTAGAAATCTCCACTCCTCCAGAGCATATTGGTTGGGAGCAGGTGCTTCATTACAACATTTTTTGCCCGAGAAGACCTTTCGGTTAAAAGGCAACGATCAACCGCCAGAGCAAATTCCTAGCATTTAAGCGAAGGCCATGCTCTTCCAGACTGGGCGCCGATTGAACGGGCTCGTCAGTCGAGCCCCTGTTCGATCAGCTTCAGGATCGCGACCCGTCCCGTGCGGTCTTTTGACGAACTGATAATCACCGGCGGAACGCCTTTCAGGTGTTCTGGCATTGCAGCGAGGAAGGTATCGACAGAAGCCTGCGTCTTGCCGGCGGATTGCTTGTCTGCCTTGGTGAAAACCAAGGCAAAGGGCACGCCAGTTTCTCCCAGCCAATTGATGAAATCGATGTCGATGCGCTGCGGAGGCAAACGCGAATCGATAAGCGTAAACACACGACGGAGGTTTTCCCGTGAATTGAGATAGTCGCCGACGGATTCGTTGAAATTGATCTTTTCGCTCTTCGCCACCTTTGCGAATCCATATCCCGGGAGATCCACTAGGCTCCAGGTTTCGTTCATTACGAAGAAGTTCAGCAGCTGCGTCTTCCCCGGCGTGGCGGAAACTTTGGCGAGACCATTCTTATTAGAAAGCATGTTAATCATCGAGGATTTCCCGACGTTTGATCGGCCGATGAACGCGAACTCCGGGCGATCCCATTCCGGTGCTTTCTCGATGTCGCGGGCGCTGATATGAAATGTGGCGGATTTGATTCTCACGAACCACGCTCCGGGCACAACGGCTTACGAGCAAGGAAATACCCCTTTTGGCCTGTCGAACATATCGCAAAGGGACAGACTCCTTATGCGGTGAGGGAAATGGGGAAGGTCTTGGAACTGCCCACGAGGAGATCGGGACTGGAGAAATTGCGGAAGGGTGATGAGAGGACGCTTCTGCTGGCCGCGCTGCAGAGACGAAGGACGACGGTGGGATTGAAATGGGTTTCGGAAAAGCTGGTAATGGGGCATCCGGGATCGGTGAGTCGTCTGATCGGAGAGGTTCCAAAGAACCGTGAGTTGAAGAAGAGGCTGGAAGAGGCTGGAAGAGTTGGAAAAAATGTTAAGATGCGAGGGCTGACCCCATTAGCGAAAAATGTTGACGGCTCCTCTTCTGACCCTGCCCCGTTTAGTTCCGGCTGCTGTGTCGCAGTAGCCATGCCGCCTTCTTCGAGGGGATCTCCT
>CAJJBR010000091.1 GCA_905182475.1 Akkermansiaceae bacterium
GCGCTACGTTCAAGCGCTACAACACGTGACGACCCCATTTTTTTTGGGCGGGTGTTTCATTACAATATTTTCACAATACCAAAAATAGCGATGGGCTTCGGCTTCGCTGGGCGTAGTCCCAAAACTGAGGCGGGCCGGAAAGTGGAGCCACTCGGCGGTGCTGCTCACTATTTTCAATGGTATCCGAGATCACGGCGAAGTGTTCTTCGCAGTTCAGATGGTTTTTCTGAGTCGCAGAGCGTTGAGGATGACGGAAAGGGAGCTGACGCTCATCGCGGCACCGGCGATCATCGGGTTGAGGAGGGTTCCGGTGAACGGGTAGAGGACGCCGGCGGCGATGGGGATGCCGAGGGCGTTGTAGGCGAAGGCGAAGAACAGGTTCTGGCGGATGTTGGACATGACTTTCCGGCTGAGTGCCATGGCGTTGGAAATGCCGTCGAGATCGCCACGGACGAGGGTGATCGCCGCGCTTTCGATGGCGACATCGGTGCCGGTTCCCATGGCGATGCCGACTTGCGCTTCTGCGAGAGCCGGGGCGTCGTTGATACCGTCTCCCGCCATCGCGACAATCGCGCCCTCGGCTTTGAGTTCGCGCACGAGCTTGATCTTGTCTTCCGGGCTGAGTCCTGCCCGGACTTCGTCGATGCCCAGTGCTTTGCCGACGGCTTCCGCGGTGCGGATGTTGTCGCCCGTGGCCATGATGATACGGATGCCGTTGCGGTGCAGTTCGCGGATCGCGGCGGCGCTGGATTCCTTGATCGGATCTGAGATTCCTAGAACACCTTTTGCGGAATTTCCGATGGAGATCCAGACGGTGGTTTTCGCGTCCGCTTCCAGTTGTTCGGCAGCCGCAAGGAGATCGTCGGGAAATGCGATTCCCGAGTTTTCGAGGAAACCTTTCTTCCCGACGCGGACAGTCTCCCCGCGTATGGTTCCGCTGACGCCGCCGCCGGTGGTGGATTGGAAGTCTCCGGCTTCAGGGATTTTAACTCCCGCCTCCTTCGCGGCGTTGGTGATCGCGCGGGCAAGGGGATGCTCCGAGCTTTTCTCAAGCGCGGCTGCGGCTGCTAGTAAATCCTCGATCACGATGCCTTCGGCTGCGATCCTGTCGGTGACCTCGGGTTTTCCGGCGGTGAGCGTGCCGGTCTTGTCGGTGATCAGTGTGTCGACCTTTTCCGCGGTCTCTATGGCCTCCGCATTCTTGATCAGGATCCCTTTCTCCGCCGCCTGCCCGACGCCGACCATGATCGACATCGGTGTGGCGAGTCCGAGCGCGCAGGGGCAGGCGATGATGAGCACGGCCACGGCGTTGACGAGGGCGTAGGCCATCGCTGGATCGGGTCCCCAAATCGCCCAGACGATGAATGTCATCACGGCGATACCGAGAACCGCGGGGACGAAATAGGAGGCGATCGTGTCCGCCAGTTTCTGGATGGGTGCACGGCTGCGCTGCGCCTCGGAAACCATGTTGATGATCTGGGCGAGCAGGGTGTCGTCCCCGATTTTTTCCGCCTTCATCAGGAACGAACCGGTCTGGTTCACCGTTGCTCCGATCACCGATTCCCCAGCGCCTCTTGAAACGGGAAGTGGCTCTCCGGTGATCATGGATTCGTCGATGTTGCTGCTTCCCTCCGAGACCGTCCCGTCGATGGGGATTTTCTCGCCGGGACGGACGCGGAGGATATCTCCTTTCCGGATGTCCTCGATGGCGACCTCCTCTTCCGTGCCATCGGTGACGCGGTGGGCGGTTTTCGCGGCCAGGCCGAGAAGCGACTGGATCGCACGACCCGTCTTCGAACGAGCGCGCGCCTCCAGGATTTGTCCGAAAAGGACAAGCACGGTGATGACGGCGGCGGCTTCAAAATAGAGCCCGACCTCACCGTTCGTCCGGAATGATGCAGGGAAGATCCCCGGGAAAAGAACCGCCACGGTGCTGAACAGCCAGGCCGCGCCAACGCCGAGCATGATCAGGGTGAACATGTTCATGCTGCGGGCGGTGATGGATCGCCATCCTTTCACGAAGAAGGATCCGCCGACCCAGAAGACCACGGGAGTCGCGAGGGCGAGTTCGATCCATTTCGAAATATGCCTCGGGATGAGGGCATGGAGGTTGAGGCCCGGGATCATCCCGCCCATCGCTATGAATAGCACGGGGAGAGTGAGAATGAGGCCGATGGTGAATTTCCGGGTCAGCAGTCGGATTTCCGCCTTTTCGTGTTCGCTGGAATCGAAAGCGCCGACTACCTCCAGAGCCATCCCGCATTTCGGGCAGTCTACCGGAACATCCGAGATGACCTCAGGATCCATCGGGCATGTCCACTGGCCGGGTTTGGCTAGGGATGGCTCTACCTTTTTGTCGCCGCCGTGGCTGCAGCAGGAATGGATCTTCTCTTCGTGTTTCATATGGTGACAGGTTTTATAGATCGGATTTCTTTCGTCATGCAGAAAAGCACGGGCACGACGAACATGGTCATTAGCGCGATGAACATCCCGCCAAAAATTGGGACAGCCATGGGAACCATGAGATCGGAGCCGCGACCGGTGCTGGTGAGGACGGGGAGGAGCGCGAGCATTGTCGTCGCGGTGGTCATCAGGCAGGGGCGCACGCGGCGGAGTCCGGCCTCGAGTGTGGCCTGACGGATTTCGGAAATGCTGGTGGGTTTTAGCTCGGCGAATTTCTGGCGAAGATAGGTGGAGATGACCACTCCGTCATCGGTCGCGATGCCGAAGAGCGCGAGGAAGCCGACCCATACTGCGGTCGAGAGATTCACCGGCCCCGTGTTGAAAAGTTCTCCGAGATTGTGGCCGAAAATCTCGAAATCGAGGAATCCGGGACGGCCGTAGAGCCAGAGCATAAGGAAGCCTCCCGACCAGGCGACGGCGACCCCGGTGAATACGATGAGGGTAGTAGAGACGGATTTGTTATCGAAATAGAGCAGGACGAAAATAATACCAAGACAGAGCGGCAGCATGATCATCAGGGTGCGGTCGAATTCTAGGGCGGCCTCGTAGTTTCCAGCGAAATCGTAGCGCAAGCCTTCCGGGCGGTTGAGCTTTCCCTCCGCTTCCATTTTCGCGAGGTAGTCGCTCGCGGCCTCGACGACATCGACCTCTGCGGTGCCTGGCTCGGAGCCGAAGGTGACGTATCCGGTGAGAAAGGTGTCCTCCGCCTTGATTACCTGCGGGCCGCGCACGTAGCGGATCTCCGCGAGCTGGGAGAGTGGCACCTGGGCGCCTTCCGTGGAATCGACGAGGACTTTTTGCAGCGCTTCCAGGGTATCGCGGTCTTCGCGGGTGAAGCGCACCTGCACCATGAAGCGCTCGCGGCCCTCAATGGTGGTGGTGACCATTCGCCCGCCGATGGCCGTTTGGATGGTATCGTGAACATCGGCGATATTCAGGCCGTAGCGGGAGGCGGCTTTGCGATCGGGGACGATCTCGAGGTAGGGTTTACCGACGATTCGGTCGGCGTTCACCGTGCCGGGGGAGAGTCCGGGGATTTCTCCGCTGCGCAAATGGCGCTCGACCTCGAGGCCGAAGCTTTCAATTTCTTCCAGCGATTTACCTTTGATTTTCAAGCCCATGGGCGCGCGCATACCGGTGCGGAGCATGACGAGACGGGTCTCGATGGGTTGCAGTTTCGGTGCGCCGGTGATGCCGGGGATGCGGGTCGCTTGGCTAATTTCTGCCCAGATGTCCGCGGGTGATTTGATGTGCGGGCGCCATTGGCGGAAAGGTTTACCGTTCTTGTCTTCGATGAGATTGCCGGATTTTTCGTAGGTGAAATTTCCTTCATCATCGATGCGGTATTTCAATACACGACCTTTCGAATCGGATTTATATTCGGAGACGTAGTTCACCACGGTCTCGATCATGGAGATGGGCGCGGGATCGAGAGGGGTTTCCGCTCGGCCAATTTTTCCGACGACTTGCCTGACTTCGGGAATGGCGTGGATTGCGGCGTCAGTGATCCGGAGGGCTTCGCGTGCCTCCTCGATGGAGGCGTGCGGTGCGACAGTTGGCATGTAGAGGAACGAGCCTTCGTCGAGCGCGGGGCGGAATTCTCGTCCGAGGCCGGGGAATTTCTCCGAGGCATCCGTCCATAGGCGGGTTTCGGTTATGGCATTTCCTAAAGTGTTCGGGATGAAGGCGAAGACTCTTGGGAAACCGAGCCAGATGCAGAGGGCGGAGATAAGCAGCAGCAGCGGGGCGGAAAGGAACAGTGCCTTGTGGTTCAGGCACCAGCGGAGGATGCTTCCGTAGGTCATTTCGAAAAGCCGGAAGAGCCCTAGCAAGCCGCCGACGGCGATGATGACAAAGGCGAGGTTGGATATATTCGAGCGGTCGAGCCCGAGTGGCATCCAGTCGACGGCGAGCAGGCAGGCGATGAGGAAGGCGACGATGAAATTCACCGTGACGATGCCGATGCGAAGTGATTTTCCCGAGACGAAAAGCGGTGCGAGGATACCGAATGCGAGGGCGATGAGGCCGAGACCCAGCCAGAGAGAGAATACGAAGGCGAAAATCCCCCCGATGGCGAGTAGTGCGGAGGAAAGGGTTCGGCGGGTTTTCACCCACTGCGGGAGCACACCGAAAAGAAGGTGGGCGACGGGCGGGATGATGGTCAGAGCGACGATGATCGATGCGATGAGGGCGAAGGATTTCGTGAATGCCAATGGCCGGAAAAGCCGCCCGGCCTCGCCGGTCATGGTGAAGACGGGGAGGAAGCTGACCACGGTTGTCGCTACCGAAGTGGTGACCGCACCGGAGACCTCGGTGACGGCGCGGTAAATCACGGCGGCCGTAGTGGTGACCTTCGGTCGCCCCTCTTCTCCATCCACTGGCGACCGAAGGTCACCACTACTTTCATCCAGGTGTTTCAGGATGTTTTCCGTGAGGACGATTCCCACGTCCACCACCGTGCCTATGGCGATGGCGATGCCGGAGAGCGCGACGATGTTCGCATCCACCCCGGCGAGTTTCATGCTGATGAAAGTGATCAGCACCGCCAGCGGCAGCATTGCGGAAATGAGAATGCTGGTTCGTAGGTGAAGCACCATCACAACGATCACGATGATGGTGACGAGCACTTGCTGGTAGAGTGCTTCGTCCAAGGTGTTGAGCGTCTCGTTGATCAGGCCGGAGCGGTCGTAAAACGGGACGACAGTCACCTTGGAAGTCGTCAGCCATTCTGGCCATGCGCGGCGGTCGTTGGTTTTTGTAAAACTCAGCCAGTCGTCGTCGGATGCGGGATCCAGAGGATTTTCGATTCCCTGGCGCTCCGCGAAATTAGCAACTTTCTGCCGGTCGGTTTTTTCCCAATCGATGACCGCTTTGATCGGTAGCGCGTTTTCCAGTTCGTCGATGCGCTGTTTTGTGTTGCGAATGGCTTCGAGAGGGTTTGCTCCGTATCGGGCAACGACCACCCCACCGACAGCGTCCGCGCCATTGACATCGAGCGCGCCGCGTCGGAGTGCTGGGCCGAGGGTGACCTCCGCTACGTGCTCGACGAGGATAGGGGTGTTTTCGCGAACGGTGACGACTGCCTTGTTGATGTCGTCAACGTTCTCAATGTAGCCTGTTCCGCGGAGGAAATATTCCACACCGTTGACAGCGAGGTTGCGGGCGCCAATTTCCTGGTTCGACTTGCGGACGGCATCGACAACCTGTGCGAGGGTTACCTTCTGTGCTCGGAGTTTCTCAGGATCGACATCGACCTGGTATTGTTTTTGGAAGCCGCCGATGGAGGCGACCTCGGCGACGCTATCTGCGGAAAGCAACGAGTAGCGGACCTGCCAATCTTGGATGGAGCGTAGCTCATCGAGATCCCATCCTCCCATTGGTTTTCCGTCGGGATCGCGCCCTTCGAGCACATACCAGAAGACCTGACCAAGACCGGTGGCATCGGGGCCTAGGGTGGGTGTGGCATCGGCGGGGAGGAGGTTCGAGGGGAGGGAGTTGAGTTTTTCCAGAATCCTGCTGCGACTCCAGTAGAACTCCACGTCCTCCTCGAAGATGAGATAGACGTAGGAGGTTCCGAACATGGAGAAGGAGCGGACTTCCTTTACCCCGGGGACTCCGAGCAGGGAAACGGTTAGTGGGTAGGTGATCTGGTCTTCGACATCCTGTGGGGAGCGTCCCTGCCATTCGGTGAATACGATTTGTTGGTTGTCGCCAAGATCCGGGATCGCATCCACGGCGACGGGATCGCGCGGGTAGTTTCCTGTATCCCAGTCAAAGGGCGCGACCCTGACTCCCCAGCCGATGAAGAAGGCGAGGAGGAGGAAGACGATGAGCTTCTGGTGAAGGCAGAAATGGATGAGACGGTTCATCGGGAAGTGGCTAGTGCCGAGTGATCAGTGATCAGTGGAAGACGGTTGCTATTCCTCGGTTTCAGGGGTGAGGGAGAGGGTGTCGGTGATTGAGCCGCAATCGAGCATGGAGTCGCCATAGTAGGGGTTGATGACTTGCGGGACGTTGGAGAGCCAGTCGGCTCCTTTGTCGCCGCCGACCATTGGGCAGTGGATGACGTATGCGTTGCCTACACGGTCGAGGCCGTTTGCGCGGACTTGGGAAATGAGTTCGTTGCTCAGGGATTCGAAGGCGGCGCGCTGGGGTTTCAGCTCGGTGGTCTCGGAGATTTGCCTCGCGAATTTTTCCAAGGACGGCGTGTCGGCGATTTTCAGAAAAGCACCGGCGGCTTCGGACGCCTTGACTGGGTCGTCTGATGCGAGAGCTTTTGCGATCGGTAGGTAGGATTGGATCAGTGGCTCAAGCCTCTTGGCTGCTGCGGGATCGTGCGGTGGGACGGTTTTTCCTCCGGATGGAAGACCTAGGTAGCGGCCGGCGTCTTCAATCGCCCGTCTAGCAATGGATTTCGCTGCGGAGGGGTTGACGGGGAGTTGATTGGAAGCTCTGCCGAGATCCACCGCGAGTCGGTTTGAAAATTCGTTCCAGAGATTGTCGAGATCGGGTTGGAAGGTGTCGGTAGAGACTTTTGCGACGGCAGTCCGCATGGTGGAAATTTCATTGGAGATTGCCTCTGGATCTTCGGAAAGTTCCATGCGTGCGAGTGCGCGGAGGACGGGTTGCCATTGGCCGGAGAGATCTTCGGGAGCATTGTGTGCGGGCTTTTCCTCAAGGCCGGCGTTCGGGTTCATCATCGAGGGGCGGGCTTTTAGCTGTAGTTCTGAGTCGAGCTTGAATGCGCCGTTGGTGACGACTAGTTCGCCCGCGTCGAGGCCGGCCTCGACGATGTGTCGGGAACCTAGTTCCGCGCCTAACAGAATTTCACGACCTTCGAAAACCGGGTCGTTGCCGGGAACGCGGACATAGACCACGGCGCGCTCGCCTGTCCGGAGCAAGGCGGAATTCGGGACGGTGACGAGGTGATTTTTTTTCTCGTTACCGGGCGGGATGGCGGGAGCGAGGACATTTGCGCTGGCGAACATACCGGGCTTGATTTTCTCCTCTGGGTTCGGGACATCTACTCGAATCTGGGCAACTCGTTTCAACGGATCGATGAGGTGGTCGACGTAGGCGACTTTTCCTGAAAATACCTCTCCGGGTATAGCCTCGACGGTGAAGGTGACGATGAGGCCCTCGCGGATGAAGGGGAGCTGATCCTCATAGACTTCGAGATTAAGCCAGACGGTGGAGTGGTCGGAAATCCTGAAAAGAGGGTCGCCGGTTTTTACGTAGCTGCCTTCCACGACCATTTTTTCAATTACACGACCCTCCTGTGGAGAGCGGATTGTGATGCGGTCGGAGGGAGTTTCAGTGGTTTGGATCAGTGCCATTTCCTCCGGAGAAATTTCGAGGAGTTCGAGTTTACGGATTGCTGCTTCGTAGAGGCTGCGGCGTGTGTTGCGAATGGCGGGTGTGCCATCGTTCATTGCGTTGCGGGCAGCGATGAGTTCCTTCTGGGCGATGAAAATTTCCGGTGAGTAGAGTTCGGCGAGGGGCTTGCCTTTATCGACGCGCGTGCCGGTGTAGTCGATGAAGAGTTCCTCGATGCGCCCGGCGATGCGGCTTGTGATCGACGAGGTGAGGCGTTCGTCGTGGGCGATGCGGCCGAACACCGAGATTTCGTGGGTTTCGTTTTCCGAAAGGGCGAGCACCGGGGAAACTCGGATATCGAGCAGGGCGGATGCTTCCGGGCTGATACTGACTTGGCGGAGCGCGCCGGTATCGCCGCCTTCGAGGGGGATGAGGTCCATGGAGCAAATCGGGCATTGACCCGGCGCGGGCTGGCGGATCTGAGGATGCATGGAGCAGGTCCAGACCGTGTCCGGTGCGGCGCTCCCGGATGTGGTGTCTATTCGCTCTGAGGGAAGACCGAACCACCACCCGGCAAGAAACAGGGCGATGGGAATGAGGATGGTGAGAGCCTTGCGGGGTGTCCGGAGGAAGAATTTGAGAATTTTTTTCATAACGCGGCGGCGGCTTCGAGGGTGGCGATGGCCTTGCCGAGCTCGGCGCGGCTTTTGATCAGTTGGAGTTGGTAGGTGAGAACTTCACGCTGAGTTTCGAGGACATCGGTGAAGGAGCTTTTCCCTGCGGAGTAGCCGGTGAGTGTAACCTCGCTCGCCTGTTTTGCTGACGGGATGAGGCGGTCTTTGAACAGGGTTGTGACTTCGCGGGCGGTTTTGGCGCGGAAATAGGCATCCTCGACGCGGTAGCGGAGATCGGCGCGGGAGGATTCGAGCAGGGCTTTGGTTTCGGCGATGCCGGCCGTGGCCTCGCGAACCATGGCTTTGCGGGGCTCGCGCCAGAGCGGGATATTGAAGCCGAGCGTAGCGAATACTTGGTCGCGGCCGTTGGCACTTCCGGCCAGGCCCGATCCGGACACCGGCGCGTAGGTGATCCCTACCGTGGGGTCGGGGTAACGCTCGAGCTTGGCTTTGCGGAGACGCTGGTTGAACGCATCGACTCGCTGTTGTGCGGCGGCGATATCCGGGTGGTTCACCTGGGCGCGGGCGATGAGGTTTTCGAGACTGGATGTGGCGGGGAGGGAAGGTTCGCGGGGCGGCGGGAGGGAAGATCCGACGGGGCGATTCAGCAGGAAATTAATGCGGGCGATGGCGGAGGAGCGGAGTTTTCGGAGGTCAGCCAGATTGCGATCGAGGAGAGTGATTTCGTTTTCGGTGCGGAGTTGATCGGCCTGGGAGGCAGAATCCGTCTCGATGTGAGCGACGACGATTTCCTTGATCGAAGAGAGGAGTTCACGGTTTTCTTTGGTGTAGGAGATAGTTTTTTCTGCGAGGTAGTAGTCCCACCACGCACTTTTCACCTGCTCGGAAACTTTGAGGGCGAGGGCATCCGCTTCGGCACGAATGGCGGCAGCCTCATGGCGAGCGGCGCGGCTTGCGGCATCACGTTTTCCGGCGTGTGGGAATTTCTGAGATACGCCGAGCATGCCTTGCATCTGTCCGGCGGCGGTCTCGGCCATGGATCCTGCGGAGACGCTGGCCATGGGATCGGGAAGGGAAGCCGCTTGGGGTGCCTGCGCCTCCATGCGCTCGGCGCGGTGGCGGAGGGCAGCGATGGCCGGGTTGTGCTTGGCGGCGAGGGCGGCGAGATTGTCTGGCGTGCCGGAGCCGACTGAGTATTTTTTCGGCCGAAGGATTTCGGCTGGTATGTCAGAGGTGTCACCGGCGGCGCCGCCCGCCATGTCCGCGCACGATGCGAGGAAGATGGGGAAAAACGACGCGGCCAGTGCCCTGCTGAGGCGGGAAACTTTCATCACAGAGGATGGAACCGACGCACGGAGAGTGCGCCGGTTCCCGGGGTTGATGGTTTCCTACTCGGCAGGAACTTCGAGTTTTCCGAGGTATTTTTCAGGATCCTTTTCGAATTTCGGTACGCATTTGTCGCAGCAGAATTTGATTTCCTGACCTTCGTGGTTGATGACAATGGGGTCACCCATGGAGCCGATTTTCTCGCCGGAAACGAGGCAGACATCGAGTGGATAAGGTTTCACCGCGGCATCGCTGATGGTGGGAGCGTTCGAATCGACCTCGGCTGTTTCCTTGTTGCAGGACACGAAGGCGAGGGGCGAGAGGAGGATGAGTGTTGTTTTTGAAATGAGAGTCATGGTTCTTGAATGTTTGATTAGTTTGGAAAAATCGACACGGCTCCGAGTGAGCGCGATGTCTTGGGAGAGCCGGCCCGGAAACTTCGGGCCGCGGTGGTGGTGGCACGCGGGTGCGCACCATTTCCAAGGAATCAAATCAGATAAGAACACTTCGCCGCCAGACGGGTGGCGGTGGAAGGCGTCGGCAAGGAGCCGGGCGGCCATTCCTTGAGAAAGGCCGTGGCCTGGGAGAGCTTGGGAAGGTGGTCGTAGTCGTTCTTTGCGAAAACCGGGGGCAGTGGCTGGGAAGGGATGAGATCGGGGAGGATCGCCTCATGTTCTAGTGTTGCCTTTTCCTTCGCGAACGAGCAGCCGCAGGGTTTGTCTTGTTCCTTCGAGTCCTTGCCGGGGTTCGGGGAAGGCGCACAGCAGGAGGAGGAATTTTCGGATCCGTTCTGCGAATGTCCTTTGAGTGCGCAGCAGCACGCGGGATTGGCGATTGCCAATGCCATGAAGACTGCGACGATCTGTTTAAGGAACACAACAGGTAGAGTAGCGCAGTTGTCCGATAATTCCAGAAAGTTTTTGTGGGAAGCTTTTTTAAGCCTCGGAGTTCCACTCGCCGAACTTGCGGAATTTCTCGTAGCGCTCGTTGAGGAGTTTGTCAGTCTTTAGGGAGCAGAGGTGATCCAAATGCTTTGAGAGGACTTCGCGGAAGGATTTTGCGGTCGCCTCGTGGTCGTGGTGGGCACCTCCGGTCGGTTCGGGGATAACATCATCGATGAGTTTGAGTTTGAGCAGGTCGGGGGCGACGAGCTTCATGGCCTCGGCGGCCTCCGGGGCGTGCTTGCGGTGCTTCCAGAGGATGGCGGCGCAGCCTTCTGGGGAGATGACGGAGTAGTAGGCGTTTTCCATCATTACGACGCGGTCGGCGACGCCGATACCTAGTGCTCCGCCAGATCCGCCCTCGCCGATGACGACGGAGATGATTGGGGTTTTCAGGAGCATCATTTCACGGAGGTTGAAGGCGATGGCTTCAGCGATATTGCGCTCTTCTGCACCGATGCCGGGGAAGGCTCCGGGGGTGTCGATGAGAGCGATGACGGGCATCTTGAATTTCTCTGCGAGCTTCATGAGTCGCAGGGATTTCCGGTAGCCTTCTGGGTGGGCGGAGCCGAAGTTGCGCTTGAGGTTTTCCTTGGTATCGCGGCCTTTCTGGTGGCCTAGGACTACGCATTTCCTATCACGGAGCATTGCGAATCCGCCGGGCATGGAGGCGTCATCGCCGATGTGGCGATCTCCGTGGAGTTCCGTGAAGTCGGTAAATGCAAGTGAGACGTAATCGAGCATAAACGGGCGCTGGGTGTGGCGTGCGATCTGGACACGCTGCCACGGGGAAAGGTTTTGGTAGATGCCGGAACGGGTTTCGGCGAGTTTGCGCTCCATCGTCGCGATTTCATCGGACAAGTCGAGATTTTGGGCGGAGGCCTTCGCGCGGAGTTTCTCGATTTCCTTCTCGAGCTCGGCAGCGGGTTTTTCGAATTCCAGCAGTTGCATTAGTAGAAAATTTCAAATTTCAAATTTCAAAACTCAAACTCCAAGGAAGAGATTGGTTACGGGAGAGGGTATGTTGAATCGCTGCGAAGGGGAATGAGAAAACCGCAGTCATTTTTTCGGGTTGCGGATCTCTATTTCATTGCCGCTCCGGGTGAGGAGGAACAGTTCTTCGATATCAGGCTCGCGTAGAAAGATTCCGTGTGGAGGGGTCTCGTCATCGGCTTCGTATGGGAAAAGTTGGACGGGCGGGCTTTTAATGAGGATGGATTTCGATGTGGCGCGGTAGTTTTTTGCAGTCGGGCTGACACTGTTGCCATTGATTGTGGCACGACGAGATGCGATCACGGTTTTGCCGCTGTTGAGGGGGACTCCGTCCATGTGGACGATATTGTATTCGCAGATGAACATCGCCCCGTCCCAAAGGGAAACAGACTTCCGCTGCGCATCGATGACTACGCGGTAGTTGAGCGGCATGAGCTGGAGTTCGTCTCCGGGTTGCAGGTTTTTCAGCTCCATCATGCCGTTGAGGTACATAATGATGTCCAAGGAGGTATCGTTTCGACCCGCGATGGCGAAATAGGAATCGCCGCGCTTCACTTCGTAGTTTGATTTCCCATCGGTGAAATCGCTAGCAAGGATCTCATCGAGGTTCATTTCCCCGACGATGCGGCGTGCTTTCGGGGCAGCGTTGGAGGTGGGGAAGACATTGACGATGGCCATCAGTTTCTCCCGGCCTTCGGGGATCTTGCCGAGGGCGATGAGTTCATGCGCCTGCGAAAACGCGCGGTCGCCCGGTTCGAAGTCTGGCATTTCCGCCGCATCGAGAAGTTTCGCGAAATCCTCTTCCTTCTGCACCTGCAGGACGGTTCCTGCCTCCGGGATGATTTTTTCAAAGATGCCGCCGAGTGGCTCTACCGCGATGTGGTAAGCCAGCATCCCAGTGAAGGTGACGACGCCGGCGACGGCCAGGCCGGCGATGATCTTGATGATGATCCAGAAGTTCACGCGGCAGATTTAAAACTCTAAATTCTAAACTTTAAACTCCAATTAAGAGGGCTACGCCTCAGATGAGGCCTTTGCGTTTGAAGTCGAAGGCGTTGATTTCGTGGGAGCGGAGGATCATTTCGAAGGAAAATTTGAGGATGGAGATTTCCCAGGTGTCGTCGACTCCCTCGATGATGGCTCGTGCGGGGTTTCCGGTGCGCTTGATATCCTCCATCACACGGTCGCGGACGGCATCGATGGAGTCATGGATGAGTTCCTCGTTCACTGCGCCGCGTTTGAAGCGGAATCCGTATTGGAGGAAGGCGAGGTCGCGCCCTTGTTCCTTGAATTTTTCCACCATGGCATCGAAGCGTGCGCGGGCGTTTTCATCGAAGCCTTCGAGCTCTACATCGCGGTAGGGCTCCGGGCGGAGGATTCGTGGCTTCATGGCCTCTACTTCGCCGGTGCGGATGCGGACTTTCCCGACCTGATCCATAGGCTCACTGATGAGCTGGAATTCGAAACTGGTTTCCCCAAAAGTTTGGATGCGGTGATCCGGCTCGTGGAGTACTTTCGTAGTCTCCATGGCGTATTGGATATCGTCTTGGGAAGGCATCGATGGGGAAAAGCTGAAATTCTAAAAAGCTGATTGCTTCAGAAGTATTCACTGGATCGGTTCGGAATGCAAAGAAAAGGGCGGGAACCTTCCGGTGCCCGCCCTTTTGAAATCGGTATAATCAGCGAAACGCCAATTAGCCTTTTTTGCTGGTGATGAAGGTAACGACGTCCTTGACGGCCTGAAGCTTCTCGGCTTCGTCGTCAGGGACTTCCACGTCGAATTCTTCTTCGAGAGCCATGACGAGCTCGACGGTGTCAAGAGAATCGGCGCCGAGATCTTCGACAAATTTTGCTTCAGATGTGACTTGGTCGGCGCTGACGCCGAGTTGATCCACGATGATATCCTTTACGCGTTCTTCGATTGATTTGTCTGACATGTCTGGTGTTGTTGTGAGTTGGTGTTAAAAGACGGTTAGCGGTTGCGAGGCTAGGTTGGCAACCACGAAAACCCTTTGGAAGTGAAATCGAGCCTAATTTTTCGGTTTGGCGGGAGTTTCTTCGGTGGTGTCGGATTCGACTTTTTCCTCGAGCGTGGTGTATTCGATGATTTCTCCGGAAAAATTCGCGCGGATTTTCTGCATGAGTTGCTCTGCGGGTTCGTCGTTTTCCTTTTTGAAGCCGCCGTAGGTCAGGCCATCGATCCGGGTTTTGCCACTTCCAGAGGCTCCGTCGTATTCCACGAGGGCGAGGCCTTTGGTGTCCCATTTTCTGAGGTCGAGCGTCTTCATGTCCGTGTAGGGGATGCGTTGTTCCTTGACGGTGGTCAGAGCCTCGCTATCTGCGCGTATGGAGCGAAGCATAGTGCGGATCAGGAAAAATAGAGCGATGATCGTGAGGCCGAGACAGATGTAGAAAACGATGATCTGCTCGCCGATTTTCCCTGCATCGAAGGGATGCTCCGGCGGGTCGTTGTTGAGTTCCTTTTCCGCAGAATACTCCTGCCACAGAAGGTGCGGCTGGAGGGGTTTCATTTTCTCGAAATCCGATAGGATGGCCGGCCAGGGCAAAGGGATCTCCGTGTCCACTGGCATGACGGACTTGTCTTTCGGAAGACTGACCGTCTGTTCCTCTGAAAATTCCTTCCACTCGCCCGGGGTGAGTTTTCCCTCGGAGTTCATCTTGGCGAAAGTGTCGCTGGCCTGCTGGAAACTGGCGTGCGTGTAGTAGGTGAGGTTCTTTTTCCGATAGCCGGTAGTGCCGTCGATGTAGAAAAGGACGGAAAATACGCCAAACATCGCCAGCATGGCGCCAGCGCGTAGGGTGAACCAGGGAGTGGGTTTGCAGACGATCTGCTCCGGGGCGTTCATAAATGTCGACTAGGAAAGGCAGGTGAGCCGCCGTTGGCAAGCCGCTTCGCATCGGACAAGGGCATTCAGAGGTGTTTGGTCATCAGTGCTGGTTCTGAATGCCACTCGTGAGGGATGTTTCTCCTTTGTTAGTCCTTCCAGCGTTCGGCTAGCCATGCGTCTAGCAGATCTGGCCACACTGCCAGTGGTCCCTTGCCCTTCAAGCCGTAGCCGTGGCCGCCTTTTTCGAACATGTGCAGCGAGACGGGAACTTTGTTTTCCTTGCAGGCGGTGGCGAAAAGCAGGCTGTTCCGGCAATCCACGCCGTCGTCTGATGTGGTGAGAAGGAAGACGGGCGGGGTGTCTTTGGTGATCGCCTTTTCTGTGGAAAGTTTTTTAAGAAGCTCCGGAGGGGCATTCTCCCCAGCAAGATTCTTCCGTGATCCGGAGTGACCGGTGGCGCTCATGGTGATCACCGGGTAGCAGAGGATGGCAAAATCCGGACGTGCGGAGAGCTTGTCGGTGGTGTCAGCAGTCTCTTCCGGGAACGTGTCTTCGAAGCGGGTGGCACAGAGGCTGGCGAGATGGCCGCCTGCGGAGGAGCCCATCACGCCGATACGATCCGGCTTGATATTCCATTTCGTGGCGTTGGCACGGACGGTACGGATGGCACGGCGGGCATCGAGGAAGGGGACGGGGTATTGGTAGCCGAGGCCTGTGCCGACGCGGTATTTCACCACGATCCCGGCAATTCCACGTTCGTTGAGCCATTTCGCGTAGGCATGGCCTTCGTGTTCCATCGCCAGGATGCGGTATCCGCCACCGGGGAAAATCACCGCAGCGGCGCCGTTGGCTTTCCCTTCCGGCGGGAGATGTACCCAGTATTGGGGCACTTCGATCATCCCCTTGTGGCCGCGATCGTTGGTGGTCTCGGTTCCGGTTGGCGGTTGGGGTGCACCGGGAGCGGCACTAGGCCAGAGCTTTGTCCAATCCGCCTGGAGTAGGGATGTCGTGCCTAAAAAGGCGATCAGTAGGGTTTTTCTCATGGGAGGATGGATTTGGCGGGTTCCGGGGTCACTTTTTCAGCTCGAAGCCGCGTGACGATGTCGCCTCGGCTGCTGGGAAATCCTTGGGAATCTGCTGGGTGACTTTTCCGGTGGCTGCCCATTCGGATCCGCGGAGGAGAGTGACGATGAAACCTGCGCATTCGAGCGCCTCGGTGTCGTGGCCAAGTGTGGTGTGGAACACGCGGCCTTTTTCGTAATCGATGGTCATCAGCATCGGCTCGTTGCGACCCGCTTCCTTGAGTTTCGGCGTGTCGGCGGCGGTGGCGAGAATGGTCATGTTCTGCGCAGGCCCGCGCAGGAGGGAGTAGCACTCGTCTTTCGCGTGCATCCAGAAATCGGGGAGCCCTTTCGTGATCGGGTGGGTCTGGTCACGCATGGTGATCAGGAATGCGCTCTGCGGGCCGTGGCTTCCGCAGTTGCCTTTGCTGTCGTCGCGGACGATTTCGCCATCGGCATTGTAATAGACGTAGGGGCCGGATTTTTCATTGCGCCCGCCCCATCCGCCGAGGCCGATCATTTTGTTGAATTCCGGCCAGTTCGCCCAGCTGTTGTCCGCTGCGTGGACGACGACGAGGCCGCCGCCTTCCTTCATGTATGCCTCGAAGCTGGACTTGGTTTGCTCCGGCCAATCGGCTGCGCCGTATCCGAAGTTGCTGACCACGATGTCGTATTTCGTGAAATCAGGCGCGAAATCAGGATCGGGCTCGGGCTTGGGGGTGCCTTCGGATTCGCCGGCTCCGGCAAGGGGTAGCCATTTTTCCTCGCGCTTGAAGTTCGAGATGAATTTCGTCCGCTTCACGTCCACCTCGAACAGGCCGCTGCCCTCGAGATATTGCTTCATCATCACCGTCGCCTTCGGCCAGACGGCATGGTTGTTCTGACCATCGACGATGAGAGCTCTAAGTTTCTCCGCAGCGGAGACGGGGAGGGAGAGGAGCAGGAGTGCGGCGCAAGTGCGCAGGATTGTTTTCATTGCGAAAACATACGCGCAGGAATCAGGCTTTCGATCAAATTCTTCGGCCATTCACAGCGCGTCGTATCCAGCGACGATAAAATCTATGGGGTGGATCGTGCCGGTGGCCGCGGAGACGATGGGGTTTTCCGAGCGGACGTCGGTAGTGAGAATTTCGTAGCTGGCGCATCTTGCGCCAGGCTGTTTAGGGGGATTTTAGCCCCCTGTCTTCCGTAGTTTCAATCGGCCAAGATGGCCGATTGAACGGACTGGTGCAAGATGCGCCAGCTACGTTACGTCTAACGGAGGCCGCGCAGGAGAAACTCTGTATTAGTTTTCGTCGGCTTGAGATTCGCGAGGAGGGTCGTGATCGCATCGCCGATTGGTAGGCCGGCGAGTTGGCGGCGGACGTCGATGACTTTCACGAACTCGTCTGGGTGGTAGAGGCGGTCGTCGTTTCGGGTGCCGGATTCTGGGATGTGGATGGCGGGGAAGACGCGGCGCTCGGCGAGCTCGCGGTCGAGCCGGACCTCCATGTTGCCGGTGCCTTTGAATTCCTCGAAAACCACGTCATCGAGGCGGGATTCGGTTTCCACGAGGGCTGTCGCCAAAATGGTAAGAGAGCCGCCGTCTTCGATGTTGCGGGCGGTGCCGAAGAATTTGCGGGACTTCTGGAGAGCTGCTGGTGAAACACCACCGGATCCGATGGGGCCGCCCTGCATGGCAGAGTTGTGGCCGCGGGCGAGGCGGGTGAGGGAGTCAAGGAGGAGGACGACGTGTTTCCCTTGCTCGACCATACGCTGGGCGCGGGCGATCACGAGATCCGCAACTTGGGCATGGCGCTTGGGCGTTTCATCGAAGGTGGATGCATAAACGGGAGCTTCCACGGTTTCCTCGAAATCGGTGACTTCTTCCGGGCGCTCGTCGAGCAGGAGGATGACGAGTTCGATCTCCGGGTTGTTCGCCTTGATGGATTTTGCGATCTGCTTGAGCAGGATTGTTTTGCCGCCGCGCGGGGGGGCGACGATGAGGCCGCGCTGGCCTTTTCCGAGAGGGGCGATCAGGTCGATCACGCGGACACCGAGGAATTCCTCGCCTTCGCCTTCTAGGTGGATGCGGGAGTCCGGGAACATCGGGGTGAGTTTCTCGAATTCCTTTGGCTCGGTCCAATCAGCGGCGGGCTTGCCTTCGATTTCTAGGATCTCATCGGTGGTGAGGTATTTGTCGCGCTGGACGGGCTGGCGGACTCTGAGTTTTACAAGCTGGCCGTTGCGGAGGTTCGCATTCGCCAGCGCCGGGCCGCCGAGGTGGATGTCGTCCGGGGATTGGCGGAATGAGCGTTCCGGATCACGCACCATGGCGAAATGCTCTTTTCCAAACTCGACCACGCCCTCGCAGGTGACGTTGGTGCCGTTGGCGACGTAGAAGCAGATGATCTCGTAAATGAGCTGGGTCTTCTGGATGCCGCCTTGGATTTTCCGGGGAATTTCCGCAGCGATTTTCTGAAGCTCGAAAAGAGGTAGGCGGCGGAACTCGTTGAGGTCGATATCTTCCGGGACGGGAAACGGCTCGGGCTGCTCCCTACGCGGGCGGGCTTCATTTTTAGCAGGAGCTTCGGCTTCAGTTTCGGCAACGGCGGTATGGGTTTCCGTGGCTTCGGAAGTTGGTTCTTCGGTATCGGGCATGGGGATGGATGGGAATATTTGGCAGAATCGCTGGATCTGCGCCTTGAGTGTGTCGGGTTCGCCGTCGTTCCAGAAGACGATGTCCGCGCGGGAGCATTTCTCTTCGAGAGGGAGTTGGGCGGCGAGAACGGACTCGATCAGGGCGTCGTCCCAGCCGTTGCGAGCCTTCAGTCTAGCGACTTGGGTGGCGCGGGAGGTGGAGACGGTGATCGACTGTGTCTGGCCGAAATCGAAACCGTTTTCGAAAAGCAGCGGCACGTCAGCGAGGAAGCACCGCGCCCCTTCTGTAGCAGCCTCATCGCATAGGGCAAGACATTCCTGTCGCACTCTAGGGTGTAGCACTCCCTCCAGAAGCTTGCGTTTCTCCGGGTTCGCGAAAACTTCCGCCCGTAGTTTTTCCCGAACGATGGCACCCGTCTCCGGATCAATGATGGCATTCCCGAAAAGTCCGACGACCTCGGAAACCACCTCTTCCATTTCCAAAAGCTGCCGCACTGCAAGATCGCAATCGAAGACGACGATGTCCGGAATAAAGTGTTGGAAGTATCGGACGGCGGAGGATTTTCCCGTGGCGATACCGCCGGTGAGTGCGAGGGTGAGCATGGGAGTGATTGAACCCTCCTGCACCCCGCCCCGCCAAGGAGTAAAAAGCCACACTTGATTTGTGCCACCCTTCACGTTACCGAATCCGGCGTGTTCACCATCGCTGTAAAAATCCTGCTCGTCCTTTTCCTTGTCTTCTGGCTTGGGTTCGGCGCGTGGCTTCTGTTGCGGTTCGAAAGGCTCTTTGGTCTCCACCCGGACGATCCTGCGGAAACACCCGGCGCGAGATCGCTCAATCAGACACAGGTCTGGTCTTGCTGGTTCGGCATGTTCGCCGTGGCGGCGTATTTCTTGTTTACTTAGTCCGCTGCGGGCTGGTGGTTACGACCTCGGGAGTAAGCTCTACGCCAAGCACGAGGCGAAAGGAAGCAACCTCGGAGTGATGGACTCCGCCATCGCCGCCACCGCTATTTTCCATGGCCTAACCGTCGTCACGAGAAATACGAAACATTTTCCGCCTGAGGTGCCGGTGCTCAATCCGTAGTTGTGATGTTTTCAGACAGGATAGTAAAATTCCTTGTTATTCGTTTTTTCCTTGGTAATTTACAAAAAGTAAGGAGGGTATCATGCCAGCATCGACAATATCTAGTAAAGGTCAGACCACAATCCCAGTCGAGGTTCAGCGGACACTTAACGTGAAGCCTGGGGACAAGCTTCAGTATTTCCTAGAATCTGACGGGAGAGTTTCTCTGGTTCCAAAAATCTATTCTGTGGCTGACCTCGCCGGGGTTTTGCCCCCTCCCAAGAAAACGGTTTCAGTCGAGGATATGAACCTGGCGATTGAGCAACACGCAGTCTCGCTGAACGAGCCATGATCGGTCTGGATACGAACGTGGTCGTCCGGCTCCTCACGCGGGACGATCCAGCGCAGGTGCAACGCGCCCTTGAAGCGATCGCAAAGCATTGTTCTGAAGATGATCCCGGTTGGATTAATTGCATCGTCCTCGTCGAGGTGGTCTGGGTTCTATCAAGCGCCTTTCGCTATGATAGGAAGCAGATCGTCGCCGCGATTGAGAGGCTGATCCAAGTGAGGGAGTTGACCATTCAATATCCCGATGAGGCCTGGGAAGCGCTGCATTTGTACCGGGATCATCAGGCGGATTTTTCGGATTACTACCTGGCCGCGATCAACCGGGAAAACGGGTGTCGGACGACGTTGACTTTTGATGGGAAGGCGGGGCGGAGCGGGCTGTTTGAGATGGTGTGATGTTCTGCTAATATCTTCCGGTGTCGCTACTGTGCGGAAGGGAGGCATTTTTTCACAAACGCAGCCGGAGCCGGCTCACTGTGGCGATGTGTCGGTAGTCCCTGTCATCTTGGAGGCGATCGCTATCATTCTGGATCGCGCAGGCGGCGATCAGGCAATCCACGAGGTTCCAAACTCCTGTGTCCACAAGGATCATGGGAAACGGCTTTCGCGGGATTTTTCAAGATCAACCCGGCACTGGAATTGTCCACGCATGGAAAGCATTTTCCTGCGCGACCCCGGCGGCGACGGTGAAGCCGCTGAGGAGTATGCGCTTTTTGGGCGCGAGTGAGGTGCTCATGGCAGTTTCCTCCCGGCTGCGGTTTCCACGGGTTGTTTCCTGTTTCCCATGGAAGTAGAGGAAAGCGGAGCGGTGGACACGGGCCAAGCGGGGGGGGGGCTTAGCAATGCCGGGTTTCTGCGAGCAGGTGGTTGCTGATAGGTAGAGCGTCGCCTTCCCTCAGTATCAGTAACAGAATGGAGCCACTGCAAGTATAAACACTAGAAGCGCTTTGACCGACCATAGACAGGTGCGTATCCAATTGCCGGATGTGAGCGATCTACATCTCGCGTCGTCAAAGCCTTGCATGAGGCGACAGTGACAAGGTGCCTGAATAAACGCGGTGGAAAGGAATGTGCCCAGAGACAGAGCGAGAACGGCCCACTGCATCCATCCGCCATTTCCTGTCCAGGCAAGGAAGATGGCAGTAAGTAGCTCGGTCAACATTAGTGGTGCCACGACCAATCCAATTCCGGCGCAATAGAATAGGTGTGCTTGGACAAATTTTTCCGAATCAAGGTCTGCAAACCGCGGATAGACGCAGAGTTGCACAACCCAGATGACTCCTAACATGGCCATCGTCGCGGCCAGTTGCACTACTGCCACTATTTCGATCCAATTCATATTTCCACTACCCAGAAACTATCGTCGCGGGGGGGATCAGCTCAGCTGGGTCTCCGCCAAGAATTTGTAGGTGCCGTTGGCGGCGTAGAGTTCGTCATGGGTGCCTTGCTCGATAAGTTTGCCTTTGGAGATGACAAGGATTTCATCCGCGTGGCGGACGGTGGAGAGGCGGTGGGCGATGACGAGGGAGGTGCGCCCGGCCATGAGGCGCTCGAGGGCTTGGTTGACGAGGCGCTCGGATTCGCTGTCGAGGGCGGAGGTAGCTTCGTCGAGGAGGAGGATCTTGGGATCGGCGAGGATGGCACGGGCGATGGCGATGCGTTGGCGCTGGCCGCCGGAGAGTTTGGTTCCGCGGGGGCCGACGAGTGTCTGGTAGGAATCCGGGAGCTCGGCGATGAAGTCGTGGGCGTTTGCCTGGGCGGCGGCGGCTTCGATCTCGGCTGTGGTAGCATCCGGTTTTCCGTAGGCGATGTTTTCGAAAATGGTGCCGCCGAAGAGCATGACTTCCTGGGGGACGATTGCGATCTGGGAGCGGAGGCTGGCCAAGGAGATTTCTTGGGCGTCGGTGCCATCGAAGATGAGTTTCCCGGAGCTGGGGTCGTTGAAGCCTAAGAGGAGGGAGAAGAGGGTGGATTTCCCTGCGCCGGAGGAGCCGACGATGGCGGTGCGTTGGCCGGCGGGGAGGGCGATGGAAATACCGGTGAGGACGGGGATTTCCGGGCGGGAGGGGTAGGTGAAGGAGAGGTCTTGGATGGAAATCTGGCCGCTGAGTTTTTGGTCGGAGGTGCCGGTGTTGCGCTCGGTGGGCATGTCGAGGATCTCTCGGAGTCGCTCGGTGGCTCCGGCGGTTTGCTGGAACTGGGAGATGATTTCTGGAAAGGAGCCGAGGGAGGCACCGACGAAGATGGAGAACAGGATAAAGGCGAAGAAATTTTCCCATGTGATCCCACCCAGGGAATACATGCGTGCGCCATACCAGACGACGAAGGCGATGGTGCCGAAGAGGGCGAGGATGATGAAGGAGAGGAAAGCTCCGCGTGCTTTCGCCCCGCGAAAAGTGACGGCGAGGAAGGCCTGGAGGGAGGTCTGGTAGCGCTCTTGCTCGAAGGTCTCGTTGGTGAATGCTTTGACGTCGGCGATGTTTTGGACGGATTCCTCGATGACGGTTGAGGCGTCGGCGAGGGATTCTTGGGCGGATTTGGAGTGGTTTCGGACTTTTCTGCCGAAAATAGCGATGAGTAGGACGACGACGGGGATGCACCCGAGCATGACCAGAGAGAGTTTCCACGAGTGAATGAAGATGAAGACGAGCCCGCCAATGAGGATGACTGTCTGGCGGACGGCCTGCGGGACGGTGGAGATGAGGGTTTCGCGGACGAGGGCGAGGTCTGCGGAGACGCGGTTGGAGAGCGAGCCGGCGCGCTGCTCCTGGAAGTAGGGGATGGGCAGGCGCAGGAGGTGGGTGAAAAGGTCTTTGCGGAGCCGGTTCAGGGCGGCTTCGCCGGAGCGGATGAAGCCCTGGACACGGAAGAAGCCGATGAAGGCCTGGAGTAAGAGCGCCCCGAGGAGGAAGAGGATGGTGCGGTTGATTTTCTCCATGATCTCCGCCGGGGGGACGGAGTTCTGCAGGCTATCGACGGGGACGCCGACGAGTTCTTTAAGGAAATACGGGAACGCCAGCGCGAGGCCGGCGGTGACGAACAGCGCGATGAGAGAAGGGATGAATACCTTTTTCTCTTTAAGCAGGTAGGAGAGGATCCAACGGTTCGAGGATACGGGAGATTTGTTTTCCGCCAAAGGCATGACGGATGGGAAAC
>CAJJBR010000092.1 GCA_905182475.1 Akkermansiaceae bacterium
CGGTCGTCGGTTTTGGTGCCGAGGGTGGCGTTTCTGATGAATCCATCTCGCTGATCATGAAAAAGCTGTAGCGTGTAGGAAAGATTGCCGCCGAGCGGGCCGGAGGTGTTCAGTCCCAGTCCGACATGATCGTAGGAACCGTATTCGGCGGTGATGCTGGTCGAAATTTTGTCGCCCGGCCGCGGGGTGAACATTTCAACCATTCCGGCGGGGCCGTTGCGGCCGAAATTTGGGCCTTGCGGGCCGCGATACACCCGGGCTTCGGAAAGGTGCAACAACTCGGACGGATAGCTGTAGGCATCGCCGAGCGGCACATCATCGATGGTGAGTCCGAGCGCGGGCGGGCCGAAGAAAAGCGTGTTGGTCGATCCCCGCATTGCGACGACCTGGCCGAAGCCTCGCGAATCGGCGGAAACCACATTGAAGCCGGGAACAATTCCCGAGAGATCGGAAAATGACCGGGCTTGGAATAGATCGAGAGATTGACGGGAGATCACGCTGACGGCCGATGGTTCGTCATCGATTCGTTCCGCCTCCACGATGGTCGGAGCGAGTAGAAATGGGTCTTGGGCATGAAGGGTGGCGCTCAAGGCAAGGGCGAAGGAGGCGGTACGTATGGGTAAGGTCATTGGTAAATTAGGATAATTTTTGGTATTTGTGTATCGAGCGAAACTGAGAAGCATCCGCACCGGAAAGTAAGTTCCGGGAAACTCCTCTCGTTTTCAGCAGTTCATCGTCATTGGAGTAATGCAATTCAACCGCCTTTCTTACAACAAAATCTATGAAAACCTCGATATTTCCCATTGAAATTGGAATGATCACCGGCACGCAACTTCGCCGATGTCTGGGCGGCCGACGTTCGATCCGCGAAAAATGATCATGGCTCCTTGCGCACCGACAGATTTGACCTAATGATTTCGCAATTATGAAATTTCCTCTGCTACTACTCGCATTGCTTCCCGGATTCGCCCTCGCCCAGGATTGGCCGCGTTACCTCGGCCCCGATGGATCGGGGAAGGTGGAAGGAAAAATCCGCACCGACTGGAAGGCGAACAAGCCCAAGGAACTCTGGCGCAAGGATCTCGGCAAAGGCTGCACCAGTTTCGCGATCGCCGGCGACAAGGCCGTGGTGATGGGTAACAAGAATGGCACGGACATTGTGTGGTGCCTTGATGCGGAGACCGGCAAGGAGTTGTGGACACACAAATATCCGGAGAAGCTCAATCCGAAACTCTATGACGGTGGCCCGAACGCCACGCCGACGATCGACGGCGATGTGGTCTACACATTAAGCCGGACGGGGAATCTTTTCTGCCTGTCAATGGCCGACGGGAAGCCGAAATGGCACAAGCATTTCCAGTCGGATTTCGGGGGCAAGGCACCGAGTTGGGGCTATTCGGCGTCTCCGATCGTGAAGGGCAACGAACTCTATTGTTTGCCTTGTTCGAAAGACGGCGGATTGTTCGCCCTCGACAAACGTACGGGCGAAGTAGGCTGGAAGTCGGGTGATCGTACCAAGGCGGGCTACGCGGCTCCGGTTTTTTTCAATTACAAGGGACGCGAGGTGGTGGCCGCGTTTCATGGTCGCAACTTGGTGGTTTACAGTGTGGAGGAGAAAGGCAAGCCGGTCTTTGATTTCGGGTGGCGGACGTCTTACGACATCAATGCGAGCAACCCGCAGTATCATGACGGCATGATGTTCCTGGCCTCCGGCTATGGTATGGGCTACGTGGTGCTGGACGTGTCGGGTCCCAAGCCGAAAATTCTCCACAAGGAAGAGGATCAGCGAATGATTTTCCAGAATAGCATCCTGCTGGACGGAGATATCCTGGGTGTGTTCGGTGACAAAAATATCGATGCCGAATTGATCCGAATGGACATGAGAAGCGGTAAAGTGCGTTGGCGCGAGAGCATGCCTGGAACCCGCGGCAGTACGCTGATGGTGGGCGATGAGTTGGTGATCCTCGCTGAAACTGGAGAGATCATTTGCGGTGTGCCTGGCAAAACTGGTTGGGTGGAGCATGGCCGCGTGAAGGCGCTTTCATCCGTCAGTTGGGCGCCCGTGGCCTTCGCAAACGGAAAAATCTTCGCCCGCAGCAACAAGGGCGAGGCGGTTTGCCTGGATGTCAAATGAGGAGTTGGATGATTCGAGCCGCCAATCTGCCATCTCGGCTCACTAAGAATTACTGGCTTTTTCTTGTTACATCGGGTTCTCCGTGACGTATGTTGACGTGATGAAATTGAATGTTCTGGGATGGGGTTTGTTGGCCGTCGCCGTTCTAACGGGAGCCTTGACGGCGGAGAATTGGCCGGCATGGCGCGGCCCACGCGGCAACGGCGCAGCCCCGGGGAAGTTGCCGCCGCTTGACCTTGCGGAGAAACTTTTATGGAAGGCCGAGCTTCCAGGTCGTGGATGCTCGACACCGATCGTTTGGGAAAATCGGGTGTACGTCACCAGTCCGGTTGGCGACCAGGACGGCATTCTGGGGTTCGACTCTGCGGGCAAGGAGCTGTGGCGGAAAACTTTCGGTCCGCTGACTCCGGGGCGGGGCCAGCGGGTCGGAAGCTCGGCGAACTCCTCTCCAGTTACCAACGGTGAGATCGTCGTCGGCTATTTTAAATCCGGAACGGTCGCCTGCGTGGATCTCGAAGGTAATCCGTTGTGGCAAATCAATCTTCAGAAGCGCTACGGCAAGGACGGTCTCTGGTGGGATCAGGGGACATCTCCGGTCTTCGCCGCGGGACGGGTGGTGATCGCGGTGATGCAGACCGATGGCGAATCCTATCTGGTATCGCTCGACCCGAAGACGGGCAAAGAGGTCTGGAAGACTCCGAGGAAGTATCAGACAGGGGAGGAGTCTGGGGATGCCTACAGCACACCGAGCGTCGTCAAGGCGGACGGACTGGAGATGATTGTCAACTGGGGGGCGGATCATCTAACAGCGCATGACGCGGCAAACGGGAAACTGTTGTGGGAGTGCGGCGGCTTCAATCCGAAGCGTGCCGGCAAGCAGAGGGTGATCGCGTCGGCGGTGGTGGAGGACAAACTCGCGGTCGTGCCTTTCAACCGCGGCGACTCCTTGGCTGTAATCCGTCTGGATGGCCGCGGCGACGTGTCGGAGAGTCATTGGGTTTGGAGGGACGACGAGGTCGGATCGGATGCGGTGAGCCCGGTCTTCAGCGACGGCAAGGTCTATGTCCTCAAGGATGGTGGGCCGAAACGCGGCCGGCTAACCTGTCTGGACGCGAAATCCGGAAAGCATCTCTGGGAAACAAAGCTTCCGAAGGCAGCTCAGGTTTACTACGCGTCGCCGATTGTTGTGGGTGACCGGTTTTTTTGCGTGCGTGAAGACGGCATGGTGATCAGCGGACAGATCAAGGATGTGGGATTGGCAGACGTGAAGACGCATCCGCTGGAGGAGGGCGTGATCGCCTCACCGGTCTGTGTGGACGGGCGCCTTTACGTGCGGAGCGAAAAACACCTGTTCTGTTTCGGTGAAGAGTGAGCTGCGCAACTTTGGAAACGGAATCGCTTGTGAGCCCCCATGGGCGGAGGTCACGATCGACGAATAAGCCGCGTTGTCGGTGATGTCCGCAGTCTGCCAGAGTTTCTCACCCGTCAGCTTGTCGAGATTGGCGGGTGCGGTGGGTGCGGTGGGTGCGGTGGGTGCGGTGGGTGCGGTGGGTGCGGTGGGTGCCCAATGTACCTGTTGCCTCATAGCCGTGATTGTGAAATCGAAATTTCCGCTATCCGACTGAAGTTGATACCCTTGGCGACGCTCTGCCTTAGGTGCCAAGACCGGCTCGAATCCGATCTACGAAAATCGCCGCATGCCATCACAATCCCGGTGAACCGATCCTCATCTCCACCCACCGTATCGCGTAGCGGAGGACGGCCGCAGCATCCTTCAATTCCAGTTTCTCCCGGATGTGTGATTTGTGCACGTCCACAGTCTTCGGGCTGATGTGCAGCGAATCCGCGATTTCCGATTTTGATCTACCTTCGCCGATGAGCTGAAATACCTCGAACTCACGATCTGTTAGGTAATGCAAGCCGTCAACCGCATCATTCGCTGGCTTCCCGGAAAATGCCTGGATGATCTTGGTCGACATCTCCGGGCTAACCCAGACACCTCCGTCCGCGACCACTTCTATGGCCTCGACCAGTGTCTTGGTTGGCTCGTCTTTCATGATATAGCCCTTGCCACCCGCCCTCAGCACACGCTGGGCATAGAGGGTCTCGTCATGCATCGATACTATCAGGATTGGCAGCCCCGGAGCGATGCTCAGCGCATCCTTGATCAGTTCCAACCCGTTGCGCCCCGGCAGTGTCATATCAGTCAGTAGGAGATCTGGCCTTTCCGCTTCCAAGCACTCCATGGCTTGGGCGACATCACCCGCGAGCCAGCAGCAGTCATAGCCGGGTTGGGATCTCACCAACTGCGCCAGCCCCTCTCTCATCATCGTATGATCATCGACAACCGCGACTTTTATGATTTCATTCTCGCCTGTCATCTTGCCGCTGATTGTTCAACTTCTTCTTTCCTCTTTCTAAGTGGCACGACGCAGGCCACTCGTGTCCCGCCATCTGGAGAATCACCCGGGAAATACTCCAAAGCGGCTCCGATTGCGTCCGCACGGAATTGGATGAGATGCAGTCCCATCCCATCACGTCGCCGCTTCGGGTGGTAGAATGGTTTCCCGTCGCTCGTCACTTCCAAGCGCAAGCCTCCTATCTCGTAATACAGCCCCACGAGAATACGACTCGGACGTGCGTGCTTTGCCGCGTTGTTCACCAGTTCCTGGGCAATCCGGAAAATGTTCGAGGCGATCGTAGCGTTGCTGACTTCGATCAGTTCGGGGCAATCGAACTGGCAGGTTAGCTGGAAGCGTTCCGCAGTTATCTCGGTAAAATACTTAAGCTCCACCATCAATCCTTCTGCTTCCAGACTCACCGGTGCCAGCCCCTTGGCAATCGACCGTGTCAGGGATGAGGCCTCCCGAAGTTCCCGAATGACGGACTTCATCGACTCCGCCTGCATGTGATTTTCGTTTTCCAAAACCCCGTGGATCATTCCGCATTTCAATCCGATGGCGGCCAGCCTCTGGCAGAGGTCGTCGTGCAAGTCCTGACCGATACGCATGCGTTCCTCTTCCGCGATCTCAAGAATCTGCCGCTCCAGTTCCTTTTGTTCAGTGATTTCGGTGGCAACACCCGTGAAATTGAGAATCGCCTTTCCTTTCCCATAGTTCGCATACCCCCGATCCCGAATCCATCGTATCCTACCAAATTTGTCGCGTATGCGATAGACTTCGTCAAATTCCCGCTCGGCTCCTTTCCTGATCTTTTCGAAGCTCCGTATAATCTTCGAACGGTCTTCCTCAATAATCGCTTCGTGCCAGCCGTCGGAGTGTTCGTAGAGTTCCTTGGCTGAGATTCCCCAAATGGATTCAAAGGCAGGACTAACGAAAATTACCCGCTTCCCAGTCTCGTTCATCATCCAGAAAACATCATCGATTGTCTCAGTGATATACCTGATCCGGGTCTGGCTTTCCCCGTATTTACGGAGCGCGTCCAGGGTTTCAAGTCCGTGCATTACGATTGGGCCGATCAACTCCGGGAGAACAGAATCCTTGAGAAGGACATCCAATGCCCCGAGCTTCATCATTTCCACCGTCAGCCTCACATCGCTTATCCCGCTCACCACAATGAATGGAATTGATTGTTCCCGCTTCTCAAGCAGTGATAGGAGCTCCTTACCCGTGATATCTGGTAAGTTCAGATCCAACAAAATCAAATCGGTATCGTTCGCTGCCAGCCAGTTAAGAGCCTCGCCGCCTGTCTTCACGATAGCCGCGTCAATCCACTGAATTTCTAGCCTCCTTTTGATAAGGTTACCTATATCCTCGTCATTATCGACAATGAGAACCTTCCGATTTGAATCCATCATTGTCTGGGGTGAAAAGCTCCTTCCAGCTTGCGAGTCGGGCTATCCTGATCTATTTCCCAAAGACTTTTCAAAGTCGGAAGCGTATGACTTCCGTCGCCCTCAGCCAGTGGAATTACAGTGTGATCGATCATTATACCCCCAAGTAAATTAATAGACTACCTTACTGATCGTCGTGAATATTCAAAGCATGAAAACCTCAAGCCACGACATCCTGAATTATACCCGCAATCGGGAGCTTGAATGAGAATACGCACCAAGCCTTCAATTCCAGTGACCTTCATCATTTTCAGGACGCCGCCAGATCACAATGCTCTAATTCTTTCAGGCGCTGGCGGAACTCCGTTGGCGACTCCCCAGCGTACCTTGAAAAATTCCTACTGAATTGGGAGAGTGAAGTGAAGCCGACGTGATCCGCAATTTCAGCGATCTGCCGGTAAGGGTCACGGAGGAGCCTTTTCGCACGTTGCACCCTTTTCCTGCTGATAAACTCCGTCATCGTGATGCCGGTGTCCCTTTTGAAGATCCTACACAGCTGAAAAGAGCTGGTTCCTGCGGCGGAAGCCATGTCATCGAGCTGGATTTTCGTTCCGATATTCCCATGGATGAAATCCTTCGCCCTGACCACGGCGCCTGTTGCGGCAGATCCCGACTCCAGCATTGCCCGGTTCGACTCCTCACCCAGTTGCCGTGCAAAAGCTTCCAAGAGACCCCGCGTGCAAACCTTGAGATGCTCGCCGATGCACCCGGAACCATCCAAGGGTCTGGCCAGCAAATCCAACGGGAATGTCCTCCCCACCGGCACGGAAACAGACAGATCCCCCGGTTCCGCCTTAGGCAGCTTTTTGCATAGCGACAACCGGTAGCCGGTGGCCAGCTCGAAAGCATCCTGATAGGTCAGGAACAGGCTGGAGTTATTCAGCTTTTCGAGAAATATCGTTTGGGGTGATTCCTTCTTCATTTGCCGAGGGTTACCGTTGACCTAAATGCTGGTGAATAGGGGCTGAAACGTCCATACTCCGCAGCTTCAGGAACCACTATACCGACTCCCTAGTGGCCTAAGAGATTTCTTTATCCCCACTACCGCGTTAAGAGAAATATGCCCGTGCTAGATATTGCAGTAGCATTCTTTGGGTGTTAAAAAACGACCCGTTCAGGGCGATCGAATGCCGCATGATCCCGATGAATTTGCTCCTGTCATCGCGATACATCGGGATAATTTCTTTTTGCTGTTTGTCGTAAAGCGCCCTCTCGTCGCCCGCTCCCGCTTGACCAAGAACGACCTCCTGGCACAGTCGCATGTAGTGATCTCCTAGGTAGATCCGGTCTATCAGCCGCCTGTCCCATTCGCTGTTCTCCTCCAGATCCGTGTCCAACAGGTGAACCGGAATGACCTCGCCGGAGACTCCTTTTATTTCGTAGAGCCAGCAGCGGATGTGCACATCTCTTCCATCAATCCGTACGGTGACCCTTGGCGAAAGCTCCTTCACTGATTTTGCGATGTCCCAAGGGTCTTCCTCCTCGAATTGCCACCCGCATACGTCGGGATCTCCGGTTCCAAGGCGATCTCCATGGAAAAATAGGCAATTCCTGTCGGCTTGCTCGTAGTTTGAAAAGCAGGTTTTGCAAATTTCATCGCCTGAATACTTGCGGAAAACGAGAACAACATACTCGATCACAACCTTTCGGGCAAATGATGCGCACTCACTGACAAGGACTGCTGAGAACTCGTCCCTCCACTGCGCTATAAAGCAACCGTTATGAATCCCATGGCTCCAAATTCTCTCCTGTCGCGTCACCGCGTAATCATCTGGATTGTGCTTCTGACCATCCTGCTATTTCTCCTGCTTGCCATGGCGGCGGCAAAGTTCGGAAAACCGGATCCGATGGTTCCGGATTCAAAAATCGAAGAACGGATCTCCACAAACCAAACCGGAGCAGGAAAACAATGATCGCTCGCACTAGGCTTCGGGATTTGGAAGATCTATCACCGGTAGTCCCGGTAATTCCTTTCCTGCAAAACCCAGAAGACCTGCCTCCGAAACCCAGGATACTCCACATCACACCGGAAATCTCGCGGGTTTCCCCGCTCATGTGCCCGGGCGCCGAACGACTCCGCGTGAAGTCCGGAGGCCTCGCGGACATCTCCGCCACTTTGCTTGAGAAATTCGTTCAGGATCGTTTCGATGTACATCTTGCTATCCCAAATTACCGAAACATTTTCCGGAACGGGGAAGGGGATGACAATGCTTCCGTGAATTGCGCCGCCCCAAGATCCAGGATTCATCTCGCCGAGGACTGTGCCTTCTACCGGCGTACCGGAGCCTACCATGGAAGTCCTGATGAACTGCGCGGAGCAGCGATCGCCTTCCAGCGCGAAGTCATCAATCACATCATTCCGCAAGTCCGCCCCGACATCGTCCATTGCAATGACTGGATGACCGGACTGATCCCCGCCGCTTGCAAAAAGCTCGGCATCAAAACCCTGTTCACCATCCACAACATCCACCGGGAACGCACCACCCTGGCCGAGATCGAAAGCAAGGGAATCGACGCCAGCGAATTCTGGGATCTTCTCTATTACGAAAATTATCCCAGCTCATTTGGAGACTGCTATCATAATAATCCTATCGATCTGCTTTCTTCCGCGATACAGAACGCGGACTTCGTCAGCACGGTGAGCCCGACTTTTCTGGAGGAAATCATCCACAACAGGCACGGGAGGCTGCCACCATCCATCCAATGGGATCTCCGCGTGAAGATCGATTCCGGGTATGCCTCGGGTATTCTCAATGCTCCCGATGGATCTTATAATCCGGCAGAGGATGATTCTCTTGCCACGAAATATGATCATGCGAACCACCGGCATGGAAAGGGCGGGAACAAGCGCAAGCTGCAGGAACGGCTGGGGTTGTCCGTGAACGAAAATGCGCCGGTCTTCTTCTGGCCATCCAGACTGGATCCGGTTCAGAAAGGCTGCCAGCTCCTCACCGAAATCCTCTATCGCCTCACGGAGGACTATAGCGCAGACGGCCTCCAGCTCGTCATGGTAGGGGATGGTCCTTTTCAATGTCACTTCCACGATATTGTCGCCCGGCACGGTCTCCGTGATCACGTTGCGGTCATGGACTTCGATGAAGATCTCGCCAGGCTCGCCTACGCCGGTTCAGATTTTGTTTTCATGCCCTCGTCCTACGAACCCTGTGGACTTCCACAGATGATCGGCGCCCGCTATGGCTCGCTTCCCATCGCCCACAATACCGGTGGGCTGCACGACACCGTCCACCAACTCTCCGACGATCAAGCTTCCGGAAACGGCTTCCTTTTCGACCACTTCGATAGCGGCGGCCTGCGCTGGGCGATCGATCAGGCAATGGAATTTCACCGCCTTCCCGAGGAAGTCCGGGAATCGACCATCAGCCGGATCATGCGCGACGCGTCCACTCATTTCAGAAACCACACCATGTGCGAGCAATACGCCGCAATCTACCGGAAGCTCAATTTAGATAAATTCACAGCCTCTCGAACCAATCAAAAACAACATTCATGAAATACAATACTCGTTGCGTCATTCTCGTCCTTGCATTGACGAGCGCGTGTTCTGTTATCCAAAATCGCAAACCCGGAGTCAGCGAAAGCGCCCCGATTTCGGACGATCAGATGGTTGTCCGCAGCAAGACATCGCTCGACACACTCCAGACAGGTCACGGTGTATACATGCGGAAATGCGGGGAATGGCATACTCACCTCCTGCCGGATGAAATCACCTCTGATGACTGGCACGTCATCGTCCCCGGCATGGCATGGAACGCCGGCCTCGAACCATCCGAAGAAAAGGCTCGCTTGAAATACATGCTCGCTGCCAAGACCAAGCCATCTACCTCCTCCGACAATAACTGACATGAAAACTCGCTATCAAATCATTTGTAGTAACCGAAATACAGATCTCGCGGAACTGGACGAGGCCGCCCGGCTCAGTGGGATGCACCCTGAGATGATCGAGATCTTTCTACGCGCCAGGATCGTAAGCTCGAAGCCTGATAGCAACGGTGTTCCCCGCATCGATCCGGACGGCATCGATCGCCTCTGTGAGATCCAACACATGAGAAAGCAAGGCCGTCCGGTCCTGAGGAACATCCGGCTCGTCTGCTCACTCACCGATCAACTGGCAAGAACAGAGCGCGAGCTTCGCGAACTCCGGAACCAGCTTTCCATCCGCTAGCTATTTCTCGTCAGGAGCTCCGACCGTGAGCACGGAACACGGACTTTTCTGGATGAGTCTCTCGGTCGTTGTTCCAATGAAAAATTCTGAGAGCTTCGATTGTCCGCGGTTGCCAACCACGACCAGGTCCATGTCCTTATTCTCGTTGATGAAATCTATGATTCCTTTGATCACCGAAGGAGCCTCCACCACGGAGGTCGAGATATTCGCCGCGAAGTATTCGTGCATGAGAGCGGCTCTCATTTTTTTAATTTTTTTCTGGGCAGCGGTTTTTGCCTCCTCCAGTTGCCTCTCGATCATGAAGTAATTCAGTCCCTCGACAGGGAACGCGTAAGCCCCCCATGGATCGCACCAAACGTGGAGGATATGGAGCTTGGCGTTTTCATTGCATGCGATTTCGGCCGCGTATTCCACCGCTGCCTTTAACGCACCGGAAAAATTCACACAAACCACCAGCTTCTTGTAGCCGACATCGTGCGGCCTCCTCACCAGCAGCACGGGCACCTCCGAGCGGCGCGCACACTTGCTCGCGATCGCGCCCACATGGTTGGATTTGTCACTGCCGCCGTGGGATCCTACCACCAGAAGATTGGAGCTTGTGGTTTCAAGCAGCGCCATCATCTGCTCGAATGGATTCCCGAAACATACGTGATAAACCCTTTTCTCGCAGAGGTTGGTCGCCTCTTCCGTGAAGGTTTTCAACTTTTCAAGCATACCCTCGAATACCTCTTCACCGGGTGCCGCCATCTTCAAGATGGAGTCAGCTTCATCAATCGCGATCACATGCACGACGTGCAGTTCGCCTCCTTCCCAAAGGGCTATGTAGTCGGCTTCGATCAGTGCTGCTTTGGAGGCTTCGGAAAAATCGACGCCTACGAGAATTTTGTTCAGTGGTCTCATAGCGCTCTCAGATTGGATTGGATGGCTGATTTTTTTTATCTGATATTGTCCGAAACTGTGTGGCGATTGCTGCAGCAACCTCTCAGCCAAAAGGGAGCGCCTAGGCTGCGTTGACCACTGTTCTGAATTGGGTTGGAGTATTCTGGGCAACCCTATGGAACGTTCGATTGAACTGAGAAAGGGATTGGAATCCGACCTCGAAGGCGATGTCCGCCACACGCAGCGATGTGTTCTCCAGCATTTCCTTCGCCATTTCCACCCTGCGGTTGGACACATACTCGGTCAGGGTCATGCCAGTGGACTCCTTAAATCTACGGCAAAGATAAAAGCGGCTCATATGGATCTCGGAAGCCACTTCGTCCAGAATGATGGTTTCACAGAGATTTTCATCTATGTAGTCCTTTGCGCAGGCAATGGGATCGCTCTTCTCGTGGCGCAATTCAAGAACGATCTGATCGGCTAGCTCGCTGAGCTGTAATGAAAATGCCGCCAGCAATGTCACCATCGCGCGGTATTTTTCCTCGCTGACCACCGAAGTTTCCAAGTATGCCCGTTCCAAGTTCACATTCTCCAACGTATCTTCTCCAAGGGTTCCTATGAACTTGTCGAAGTTTTCCCTCGTCAGCTTCTCATGGGAAATCTGACCCGTAGCTAGCTGCGCAATCACCTGGCCACCTAGCGTTACCGGAACCACGGTCTCCAACATATTCGCGAAGCAGCGGACCGATTGTATGCCCTGTTTCCCGTTGGAGGAGAGACAGCCTTGCGTCTCAACGCATTGGCTGCATTTCTGCGTTCCACCATTCAGTATCTGGCAAAACCGGTTCCCTCCCGCCTCGTCTTGATCCCCATTTTGCAAACGGGAATTGACAGTGCGAAGATCCAAAGGCAGCCCGGTCGATTTTTGAAATATCTTCCGATAACTCCGGAAGATCTCCGAGTTCCGGAGTCTCGCGATCATCGATTTCGGGGACTCTTCGGACGTCATCCTTTGGGGGGCGGAGGGACGGTTTTCTAGTGCAGCGTTCATCGTTTCAGTTGTTTCGAGATTTTTTCAATAGCGACGACTATAGTAGGGAATAATTACTCCTCGTATATTGGGAGGCATTCTTGCCGGCTTCTAAAGTAATTCCCTATACGTATACTTCGTTCTGTATCCGAAATTTCCTTTGAGCAGGAATGTACTGACACGCAATCGTTACATAGAATCCGGCAAACCGCGCGAAGCCATTTTCCTTCGTAATCATATGCTGAACCTGTCATGATCTGTCCGGATAAACCCCAGGCTCACGGAAGGGTCGCATCGGTTCGGGGAAGCGTTGTGGACTGTCAGTTCGACAATTCCGTTCCGGCTATCCATACCATTCTTCTCGCTTCGGATTTCATCACCAATGAGGATCTGGAGAGCGTTCTCCGGGAAAGCAAAAAGCCCTCAGTAACTTCTAGCGCCATGGGAGATACTCTCATCAACCTGCGCCGCAGGATCAAGAATACCGGCGATCTTCGCACTGTGATCCGAACCATGAAAGCCATGTCCACAGGACGCCACCTCCCTGATTCATGAGCATCCCTTCACCTCGCTCTTCCAAGCATGCGCCGAATCCTGTGCGGAAGAACATGCCGCCCGCCTGAGCGCCATGCAGCTCGCCGAGAAAAATATCGAGGAACGGCAGCAGGGGCTCCGGTTCGACTTCAACCGTCAGCGCCAAAAAGTTATCGACGAGGAGCTGATCGAGCTCATCTCCGGATTCGAGGTGCTCTCATCTCCGCCGCCTGGTTCCTTTCGATGCCTCGAAAGGTGAGGAAGGGGTGACGGTCCAAGGCGCGATCCTCATCACCGTTTCCATCATCGGGTGGCGCAAGGCCATGACTTATGTCGGCTTGATCGCACTGTTCAGCACGCTGGCAGGACTCCTTTACGGTGCCTGGGTGGATCAAACACGACCTGAACTGCTCCTGCTCGCGCTAGTGGTAATTGTTGCGCTCCTTGCTGCTACGCTCTTCATTTTGAAGCGACGAAACAAGGGGGGAGTTGCCTAAAATGAGTATGCATCCCATGCCGGGGAGCAGCCCAGATTCCCGCGTAAGAACCGCTCGCAACTGCAGGGTAGTCTTCCGCAAAATCCGCGCAGCATCCGGTGTCCATGTGATCCAAGGTTCCTATAGCTATGAATATGAATTTTGAAAAATACGCCCGCAGCGGTCAGGACTTCGTCAAGAAGATTGCCGCAGAGCTTGGAGACGAAAAAGACATCTCCGCCGCAGGAGTCATCCTGCGCGCCACCCTCCATGTCCTGCGTGATCAATCCACCGCCGAGGAGTCCGTGCAGTTCATCAGCCAACTGCCGATGTTCATCAAGGCGATCTACATCGATGGCTGGGAAGTCTCCGGCAAGAAAGCCAAAGTGCGTCACTTGGATGACTTTGTCGAAGAGGTGTATAAGCAATGCCGCCACTGCTCGATCAGTGACCTGTCCACCGCTCCGAGGACACAATCACTTGAGAAAACACCAGGAATCCATGCAAACAAATTCGCCATCATCAACAAGCAAGTTTTCCTATGGCCTAACAAAAACCGCTTGGAACCCATACCTCGTCGGAGCCGGTATCGGAACCCTGCTGAACAAAGGTCGCGTGACCGACTACAACGTCATCGTCAATTTTTTCCGGCTCAGGGACATGACGGTTCTCAAAGTCATGCTCACTGCCATCACTGTGGGAAGCATTGGGATCTTTGCCCTTGGGCAAATCAGACTGGATGACATCACGCCAGTCCCGGCCTGGTTGTGGATCGGCCTGTTGGTAGTCGCAACATGGCTAAGCCATCGGCTGTTCAAGGACGGGGCGAACTCAAGGGAAGTCTAACCCATGTATATTTCCCCACCAATGAACCCAACCACCAGCCCGGCGGCCATGGCTTCCCGATTTCGCAAAGTCCTGATTCCTTGTGAGGAGGCTCAACTCGGAGGGGATCTCACTGTGCCTTACGGAGCGCAGGGTATCGTCGTGTTCGCACATGGCAGCGGGAGCAGCCGACGCAGCAGCCGGAACCGTTTCGTCGCGGAGCAGATCAATGTCCTCGGGCTGGGAACCTTGCTGTTCGACCTGCTGGCACCCGAAGAGACGGAGGCGGAAGCACATACCGGCGAGCTGCGATTCAATGTTCCGTTTTTGACAAACCGGCTGCGTGATGCGACCCGCTGGGTTCGGGAGGAACCCTCGCTTGACGGCATGAGGATGGGCTACTTCGGATCGAGCACAGGCGCCGCAGCAGCTCTGGCCGCCGCCACCGACGATCCCGCCATCGGGGCGATTGTCTCACGCGGCGGGAGAACTGATCTCGCCGGAACCAAGGTGGAGAATGTGCAGGCTGCCACCCTCCTGATCGCCGGCGGGCTGGATTTCCCTGTCATCCGCTGCAACGAGGAAACTTACGACTGCCTTGGGTGTGAGAAGCGGATTTCAATCGTCGAAGGCGCATCACATCTGTTCGAGGAACCGGGAAAACTGGATGAGGTGGCCGAACTCGCGGCGTCCTGGTTCAAACTTCACCTCGATCCACTGCTATGTTGAAAACCCATACATTCCATGACCGCGCGGACGCCGGGCGGAAACTGGCGAGTATCATGCCTGAGTCCATAAAAGACAGCGATCCCGTCATATTGGCATTGCCTCGCGGAGGCGTGCCCGTGGCCGCTGAAATCGCCAGAGCGTGGGGACTTCCCTTTGATGTTCTCGTTATCAGAAAGATCGGCGTGCCTGGAGCCGAGGAAGTGGCGATGGGGGCGATCGCCAGCGGCGGAATCAAGGTTCTTGACCGGGATCTGATCGCCAGGCTTGGCCTGGGCGAGGATCAGGTGGAAGCCGTGGTCGGGCGCGAGATTTCAGAACTGCGCCGTAGGGAGGAGCTCTATCGCGCGGATCGTCCCGCCCATGATCTTTCAGGCCGCAGGGTGATCCTTGTGGACGACGGTATCGCTACCGGTTCGACCATGATGGCGGCGATCAGTCTCCTTCGCAGCCAACGCGTGGGACGGATCGTGGTAGCCGCACCTGTTGCAGCTTCTGTTACGGCCGAGCGTCTTCGCGAAAAAGCCGATGAGGTATTCATTGTGCTTGAACCGGAATATTTCAGATCGGTAGGCCGATGGTACGAAGACTTTTCAGAAACAAGCGACGAGCAGGTCAGATCCCTGCTCGGTGCATAGAATCCCGAACGTATCCCCCCTTTTTTGAACCGAACCATAACAACAAACACACGAAAAATATGAAAATAGCTGAAATCATGACGCATGATCCTGAGTGGATCAGCCCTGAAACCTCCGTGGAAGACGCAGCCTGCAAGATGCGCGAGCTGGATGCGGGCTTCATTCCCATCGGGGACGGACAGCGCCTCAAAGGAATACTCACCGACCGCGACATCGTCATCCGCGCTGTCGCCGGAGGACTGGACGCCGCCATCAGCCCCGTGGAAGACGTGATGACCCCTACCGTCATCTATTGCTTTGATGACCAGGATGTTCGCAAAGCTGCGGATCTGATGGCCGAAAAACAGGTTCGCCGCCTGATCGTCCTGAACCGCGACAAGAAGCTTACCGGCATCGTTTCGCTAGGTGACATTTGCGTGAAGGGCGGAGACAACGAAATGGTAGGCGATGCCTTGGAAGATATTTCGCAGTCGCGGATTCTGACATATTGAATCCCTGACCCGTCATGCTCGCCCGGCACGCACGATTTCTACTCCCTCCGTGAGGCTCTGACCCGGCGGCGGAAAAATGGTAGTCTGGGCACACAACTCACATCTCGGCGACGCGCGGGCTACTGAGATGGGGAATCGAGGCGAATGGAACGTCGGCCTGCGCGAGTTTCGCCCCGACAACCATATCAAAACCGTGGATGAAATGACTCACGCTGGCGCTTTTGCCGTCTTCCGCTCGTGCCACCTTTATCCCACCGTCCACAAGTTCCGCCAATGAGATGAGCGGGGTTCCATCGGTCAGCTTTCGCGAGGTCTTGCGTTTGTCCGGGGACGCGATTCGGAAGTTGATCCGTTGCTCGGCTTCATCCAGCGGGACGTAGATCTTCCCATCGTCCGCAGCGAACGTGATCCCCTGAACCACGCCCGCAACGCTATTCATTTTCACGGAGATCACGCCGCTGAATGGACTCAGTATTATCGTGAGAAAAGGGAATAACCGGAAGGGGTTCATCTTGCGTTTCATCTGCCCAAAGAAATTTATTCCTCTTCGTTCCCTCCGTCCTTGAAGAGATCCAGGAAGCGATCCTCGTAAAGGTCATAGAGATTCCAGCGGTCGAGTTCCCCCTTGAGCTTGGCTGCCTTTTCCTTCGACTTGTGCTTGGCTAGTTCCCCGAAGAGTTGCTCAATCCTGAGCATCGCACCCTCGGGGGTCTTGTTCCTTTTGCTCTCCAGAACCGTTGTGTCCTGCGGGATGCCCGGCATCTGCTCCTCGCCCAATTTTGACATGACCTCAAGAATGCGCCTTTCGATGTCCCCCAGGATGGCCTCCATCTCACTCACCGCCATGTTCAGGCCAGTCATGTTCACCGCACAACCCAGCTCCCGCTCAAAAAAACGGATAATTTCGTGGGACGATTTGGGATTGGGGAGCCGGAGGGCGTATTGGGGCATGCTCGCCATCAGGCAGGCCGCCGGGATCTGGTAGTCATTTGCTAAGCCTAGAAGGACACCGTTCATTCCTGATACCTGACCCTCCTGCAACAAGGTCACGCCCATGGGGCTGAGCCGATCCCTCAGCAGGATTTCATTCGCCACCCCATAGATCACGGGATCGTGGGTGCAACTGACCGGCATGGCGAAGGCTGCCGCTGTGTAGATCGTCCGCACTCCGTATTCGCGGGCGAGATCAAGCACGCCGCGCATAAGCGCAAGCGCTGCATGTCCGCGAAGCTGCTCATCGCCCTCAACGAAAATCACCGACGGCTCCGCAGCGTAAAACAGGCGTGTCTCGGGAAGATTCGGGCGCAGGACGAGACCATCTTTCACACTTACCGCTTCGGGCATGAGTTCATCGCTCATGTCGATCCGGGCAAACTCCTTCGCCCCCATGTCCGACCGCATGTAGCTTACCGCTCTCAGGCCAACGTTTCCCATGCCCGGCCATCCCGCAATCATGTCAGGGCGCGCGATGGTCTCCTTGAAGGATTCATTCATTTCTACTCTCATTGGATTATCCGGTTTGTTTCTGTCCTGATTGGAACCGATATTCCCATCTTCCGCCCCGCAGTTCTTGCCGAGCACTGACTGATCCTTGCCACCGCTCTGACCCGATGTTTGCGGAGGTTAAGCCGCTCACACTCTTCGGTAGTCTGAAATCAATCACGTTCCGTCTCTGGGATGAGAGCAACAAGAAGCTGATCAGCTTTCGCAAGCTGAGACAACTCCGCCACGAGCAAGTGAGGAAGAACGAGGGAAACAGTAGCCAGGAGAAAGATCGACGCAAAGATGAATGAAGCACCTAAGTCATCCAGCCAATCAGGGCACAAATCTGGGCAATCTATGCGAAGCAGGAATTCGGTGTAAATCGTATTTCTACAGGCATGAAAAATCAAATCATGACTGAAATAGTAACGATCAGCTATTACCTCGACACGGTAGAGAAAGGAATCCTGATGAGCGATGCAGACAGCATCAAAAAGCTCTGCGAAGAAACAGACCACGCGTCTTCCAAGCTTGAAGAGGTGGAACCACATCTGGACAGTGAAGGTCAGCGTGATTTACGTATCCTGCGAGTCGCTATCGACGAGTTGCAAGTCCAGCTTGCCCTTGGGGAAATGGATACAGCCGATAAGGTGGTGGAAATTGAAGAGGCAATCGAACACGGCTACGGTCGGATTAAGCATGCCGTGGGACGTATCGAGAGGCTGGGCGAGGCTGAGATCAGAGTCCTCCGTGACAAGATCCACTGCAGTTGGATTCATCTGAAGGTAGCCGGTACCATCGCTCGGATCCGCCTCGAGCTAGCGGAAGAAAAGAGTGAAGAAAAACTGGAGGTTGCGAGAGACGGGTTGATCCAGGATTTTAAAAAAATCCGGAACCTAGCAAAAGAGAATGTCGGGGACGCCGGTGAAAAATCCACCGATTGGATCGAGAATGTGAAAGGGGTCGTGAGCAGGAAGTCTCACAATATCCTTGCTGCGATCAAGAGCTAGTGGTCGAACAGATCTAAACAGTCGGGTAAAGCTTGTGTGGTTTGATGCGTGCGTCGGCAGTTGTAAACTGCCACTTCACGGGCCACGGCCCCAAGTTCTTTTCGCCCATCCGTCAGATTAAGGTTCTCAGAACACTAGCAATCCTCACGGCATCCCGCCGATCCGGTAGACGTGGGACTTGGTTCGCAGGTAAAGCGAGTCTCCGTCGAGGGCCGGTGACGCCATGAAGCCGTCATCGAGCTTGTTCGTCGCCACGATTTCCATCGGCACACCCAGGCGGACGACCATGGCTTCGCCGTCCTCACTGAGACAGTAGAGATGGCCGTCGGCATGGACAGCGGATGCTGTGAAGTTCCCTTTGAGTGGAATGGATTCCTCGATTTTTCCGCTGGCCGGGTCGATCCGGCTCAGGACGCCCAGTTCGGAAGTTACGTAGATTTTACCGTCCACCACCACCGGCGACGAGAGCGTGGGGATGCGCTTGATGACGTCCCACTCGACGTGAGAGCGGGTGACGTTGCCGGTCAGTTGGTCATCGAGGCGGACACCGAGGAGATGAGCCTTGCCCAGGCCGGTGTTGATGATGGCCATCTTGTAATCGATGAATACCGGACTCGCGGCGTTGGAGTATCCTTTATAAGTGATCTTCCAGAGTTCCTTGCCGGAGTCCGCGTCGTAGCCGTAGCAGGCCTTTGCGCCGGGGCTGATCAATTGGACACGCCCCCCGACGGTTACGAACGCGGGCGTGGAGTAAGCCTTGCGAAAATCCCCGTCGCCCCGGATCTTTCCTCCGGCCTCGACATCGCCGAAGTCGGTGGTCCGATCCGTCCTCCACACCGTTTTGCCCGTCTTCCGGTCGAGAGCGACGAGGTATTGGACGTCCACGCCGTCCATCGTGAGAATCAGGGTGTTCTTGTAGAGCGCCACCGACGAGCCCGGGCCACGGAAATGGCGGCACGGAAGGTCGCGGCGTTGCCAGACGATCGCCCCCGTGGTGCGGTCGAGCGCGGCTGTGCCGTAACTTCCGAAATGGATGTAAACGCGTTCCGCGTCGATCGCCGGCGAGCAGGAGCCATAGCCGTTCACCCGGTTGCCAAGCGGCTCGGGTTCCGCGTTTTCGAAGAGTAGCAGATCGTGAATCTTGCGGCCGCTGGCCTTGTCGAGGCAGACCACCGACATTTTCGTTCCGTCCTCGTTCGCGTTCGTCACCCAGACTTGGTCACCCATCACGACGGGAGTGGACCATGCCCGTCCGG
>CAJJBR010000093.1 GCA_905182475.1 Akkermansiaceae bacterium
CAGCAAAGGCAGCAAAGGCAGCAAAGGCAGCAAAGGCAGCAAAGGGACGCGAAGCCAGCATGACGGAATATTTCAAGGCCATGGACAGAATCTCCCATAACCCCAGCTTTGCGATTTTTGCGCCTTTGCGGTAAGCTCTTCTCATTCGCGTTCATTCGCGGTTTAAAAATTATGATCAATATCGGCACAAGAGCATCCTTACGAATCCTCCGCGAGAAACCCGTCGGTCTCTTTCTCGATGCGGAGAACCTTGGAGAAATCCTCCTGCCTCGCCGCGAGATGCCGACCGAATGGGTTTTGGAAAGTGAAGTGGATGTCTTCATTTATCTCGATTCCGAGGACAGGCTGGTTGCAACATTGAAGCAGCCCCGCTTGATGCCGGGGGAGTTCGGGAAACTGAAATGCGTCGCCCTTACCGGGGTCGGTTCGTTCCTCGACTGGGGATTGCCAAAAGATCTGCTGGTTCCGTTCCGGGAGCAGAAAGTCCGTATGGATGTCGGGAAAAACTATCTCGTTTACGTGATGGTCGATGAAAAAAGCCGTCGTCTTGTCGCCACGACGAGAATTGCCCGGCACTTTGATCTCACCCCGGCGGAATATGCCACCGGTGACGAAGTGGATCTTACGATTTTCGCGAAAACCGATATGGGCTATAAGTCCATCATCAACAACGCTCACACCGGCTTGATCTTCGCCAACGAAGTTTTCCAAGATCTTTCCCAAGGCGAGAAACTCAAAGGCTGGATCACCGGAGTTCGTGCCGACGGGAAAATCGACCTGAGTCTCCATCCTCCCGGCCGCGAAAGAGTGGACGATCTGGAAAAACAGATCATGGGAGAATTAGTCGCACGCGGAGGCTTCTGGGCCATCAGCGATAAAAGCTCTGCGGAAGAAATCAATGAAGAGCTTGGAGTCTCGAAACGGACATTCAAGCAAACACTTGGCGCACTGCTCAGGAAACGGCTCGTTACTCAGACAGAGGCGGGAATACGTCTGAATTAAGGAGTAGGGGCGTCTCCGCCGCTTTCAACTGAGGGCTGAGACACCGCTTATACTCATGTCGCGGAGACGCGACAGCTCCTCAGCCTTTTGGCAACAAGGTCCTACCGGAATTTCATCAGGTCTGGCTCTAGGGCGGATTCATCTCCCCGACCGGAACACTGGCTCCAAGTCGCTCATTTCCGCTTGCGGGTCTTCTTCGCTTCGAAATCCACGGACTTCGGATCGAACGCGTCGGGATCATACCCGGGATGCGCCCACTCGATTTCCCCAGCTTTTGCCTGCATGTATTGGAATGCTCCGCCAAAATCCTCGGGAGGACAGGCGCGGCCACCATCAATCATTTCGGGAGCGCCTTCTCCTTCCGCGCGCTTATCGAATACGATCTCGTGGATCCATTCATCGGCGAAGTCATAGCGGTAAAGCATCCGAAGCGGCAGGCGTTTCCTCCCCATGTAGCCGGCTACGCTGAGTTTTAGCTCGTCCTGGAAGTCACCGAGGGTCTGATCCTCAAGTCCAACTGGGCCGATCACATCGACGAGGCGTTTGCCTTTTCCGTGACGGAATTCGTGCGGGTGCTTGTTTTCCCAACCCATGGCTGCCTGGATCGCATCGCTTAGCTCAAGGAAATTCACCTTGATAGAGATGGAAAACGTGCGCCAGATCTTCGGTTGGATACCGTAGGTAAATACTTTTACGACCACTCGTTCCGCTCCGCTTTTTTTCGCCATATCGGTAAAATACGGCGAACTGGCGATAGGATCAAACCCAAAGGAGACTAGTTCTGAGTAATATCTGATGAATAATCTGTATTTTCGGGCAGATCGAACCAAACTGGGATCATATGAATTTGATGAATACGTCAGAAGAACTGTTGCACGAGGGGGGGCACCCAGTTTCGAACGAGCCGAGGGTGGAGATGGCGACGCTGGAGGATCTTCCTGCATTGACTGAACTGGTGATGGACCTTTTCGCGATGTCGTCCGGTGATTTTAAGCCTGACAGGGAAGTTCAGGAGCGCGGCCTTCGCCTGATTCTTGAGCAACCGAGCCGGGGTAGAATCGCCGTAGTTCGGAATAATGATCAGATCTTCGGCATGGTGAACATGCTCTTAACGATCTCCACCGCAAGGGGTGGTTTCGTCATGTTAATGGAGGATGTAGTTATTCACCCCCACCATCGCGGTCAGGGATTTGGTTCGATGCTGGTGGATCATGTGATCGATTTTGCGAAGCAGAAGAAATTCCTCCGCATCACCCTTCTTACTGACAAAATTAGCGCGGAGTCCCAGGAGTTCTTCAAGAAGCAAGGATTCGACTACTCGAACATGATTCCGATGCGCTACCTAATTGAGTAGAGCCCGATCTATTGTGGGAAATGCTTTTCCAAAATAGGTGCGAGTGCATCTTCGATTTCCGTGTCCTTGATGACATAGAGTAATGACTTCACGGCAACTGGAATGTGCTGACGATACCATTCGTCGCCCTTGCTATCGAGGATGTTTCCGAAGGCACCGAGGGCTTGCATGAGGCGCTGTGCGGCGCATTTGTGGAAGAGGGATGTTTCCGGGCGCTCGTCAGCGATGTCTTCCCAGAGATCGAGCAATTGTTGGCGCTCGTCCTTCGAGTGATCCATGTAGGGATCGAAAATGAGCGAAGCGATATCGTATTCCTGACGGCCGCGGCGAAGTCCTTGGAAGTCGATCATGTAGACTTTTTTGTCTTTGATCAGGAGGTTCTGGGATTGGAAATCCCGGTGGACGAGGTGTTTGTGGGAGGAACCGAGACGCTCGGCCAACTCAACGAAGGTCTCGTCGTTTTCCAGCGGGACAGGGCTTTCTTTGAGGAAATCCTCGATAAAATGGTCAAAGAAATATTTCTGCTCCCAGCGGTAGAGACTGGCATCGAAGGGAGGCATCAACTCTAGGTCTTTTGGGCGGGAGTAGAAAAGCCTATCCACTTGCTCAAGAGCGGAGCGGTAGTAGGGGAGACGTTTCTTGAATGGCTCGCCCTTCATGGAAAGCAAATCTGTATCTCCTAGGTCTTCTACGAGGGCGACATTGTGGTTCGAGCGGTCGTAGAGAATTTCAGGAACGTTGAATCGGGCCTTTTTCAGAAACTCCGCGTTGGAGACGAAGTAGTCGTTGTCCTCGCGTTCGTCTGTCCAGTGGATGCCGATGAAATCGTCGTGCACCGGGGTTTTTACTCGCGCGATGGTGCGCCCGGAAGCCCCGCGCTTGATGGGCACAATGGTGATAGGGGTAGTCGGGTCGACTTCGAGGTACTGCCTAGAAATGGAAAGAATGGCTTCGGTGGACATGGGCAGCGAATGTTACAACAGGTTTGTTAAAAAATGAAAGTGGAAAGAGGCGGCTGCAGGATGGGATTGACGTAGGGCGACTGGGCGGCTTTCATTCGCGCCCCGCTTTGGCGGACACTTTATGGATTATTCATCGAAAATCGCCCGGCATGTCGCATCAATACCAAGATCGGGAATTCGGGACTTTTTTGATCTTGTGATCGGAAGGGACGACGTGATTTCACTGGGAGTCGGAGAGCCCGATTTCGTAACCCCGTGGCACATCCGTGAGGCGGCGATTTACTCCCTCGAAAAAGGCCAAACCACTTACACCGCAAACCTCGGGCTCCTGAGTTTGCGGAAGTCGATTTCTAAATACGTCGGCGGATTCTTCGATATTGACTACGATCCTGCGAAGGAAGTCCTAGTGACGGTAGGTGTCTCCGAGGCCATCGATATCTCCCTCCGCGCCTTGCTCAATCCGGGTGACGAGGTGATCTACCACGAGCCCTGCTATGTTTCCTACTCACCAAGCATCGTGATGGCGCACGGCGTAGCGGTGCCCGTAGAGACTACGAAAGAAGATGGTTTCTCCCTGAAACCGGAAGCTCTCGAAAAGGTGATCACGTCGAAAAGCCGCATCCTGATGCTGAATTTTCCAACCAACCCGACCGGAGCGGTGGCTTCGAACGAGGATTTGGAAGGAATTGCGAAACTCGCGGTAAAGCACGATTTGATCGTTCTGGCGGATGAGATTTATTCAGAACTTCGCTACGATGGGATAAAACACGTCTCCATCGCCTCGCTGCCAGGGATGAAGGAACGGACGATCCTGATGCACGGTTTCTCGAAAGCATTCGCAATGACGGGTTTCCGCTTAGGCTATGCCTGTGCGCCGGAGCCCATCATCGAAGCGATGATGAAGATCCACCAATACTCCATGCTCTGCGCTCCGATCATGAGTCAGAACGCAGCGATCGAGGCTTTGGAAAACGGAGCTCATGCGATGGAGGAAATGAAGGACTGCTACCACCAACGGAGGGACTTCTTGGTGAAGCGGTTGAACGAGATCGGCTTGGAGTGCCACACCCCGGGTGGGGCGTTTTACGTCTTCCCGGACATCCGCAGCACAGGGCTTTCCTCAAAGGGTTTTGCAATGGGACTGCTCGAGGCCGAAAACGTCGCAGCAGTGCCGGGCGGTGCCTTCGGGCCAAGCGGTGAAGGTTTCCTCCGCTGCTGCTATGCAACTGGAATGGACGATCTCCGCACGGCGATGAACAGCATGGAGCGCTTCGTCTCGAAACTCTAAATTTTAAACCTCAAGGAAGACTCCCGTTGGATTCCGATCTGAAAAACCCTGACAAGCTGACGAAGGCGCATGTGGTGCCTTTCGGGGTGTTCATGGTGTTTCTGATACTGCTTCAGTTGGCGGACAGCCTGTTCGGCTGGGATCATCCTGCGGCTCCCTGGTGGAAAGAGGATGTGGCGCAATGGGTGTATCCGCTGCAGACCGTCGCTACGCTTGGGTTGCTGGCCTATTACTGGAAATATTTCACCTTCAACTGGAACCTGAAATGGAGCCTTGTCGGAGTGGTTTTCGGTGCGGTCGGAATTGGGTTTTGGCTGCTGCCGACCACCCTCTACGATGCCTGGGGATTGACCGGTGAGACCGAGGGCTGGATGAAGCACCTAGGCATCGCGGCGAGGAAGGATGGTTTTGATCCGGGGATGTTTGAAAATCCCGCAGCCTACTGGTTTTCACTTTCCATGCGCTTTCTAAGGGCGGCGGTAATTGTCGCACTGGTTGAGGAAATTTTCTGGAGAGGTTTTATCATGCGCTTCTGCATGGACTGGGAAGGTGATTACTGGAAGCAGCCTTTCGGACGCGCACACTGGAAGAGTTTCCTGATCGTCACAGGGCTGTTCATGGCTGCCCACGCTCCCATCGATTGGGCGGGGGCGTTTGTTTACGGCTCGTTGACTTATCTACTCTGTGTGTGGAGCAAAAACCTCGGTGCCTGCGTGATCATGCACTCCGTAGCGAATCTCCTGATGGGTCTCTACGCAATGGCCTACGGGAAATACGGGTTGTGGTAAGGTAGGAGCGCAGATTTTAGTCAGCAGGCAGTTGCTGAGAAGATCTGCGGACTAAAGTCCGCGTTCGAATGCGACTCGCCCTGAGACGGGGCGAGCACAGCCTGTTGCGAGACACAGCAGCTACGCGTCGTGTTTCGCGTGCCACTCTTTGTAGATCTTCGGAGAGATTTCTGAGGGCTTGATCTCGGAGCGACCGCCCCAGAAGACGTTCGTGTAGGAGACGGGGATTCCGGCGGCTTCGAGGTGTTTGTCGAGGGCTTCCTTGTGGGCGAGAACCTTGGTTTTCTCCGTGCCGTGCATGACCCCCATGATATTTACGTCGCCGAAGCGCGGGCCGCCCTCGCGCCAGTAGGCGTGGGTCATACAGTAGTGGCGGCCGACTTCGCCACCCGCCTCGATCTCGCGGCCTTTGGGAACCGCCCAGTGGAAAAGCCCGTTGAAACGCGTGACTCGTTCACCGGTATCGGAGGGTTTTACGTGTTCCAGGAAAGTGGAGAAACGCCCGATGACTTTCTTTTTATTCAGGGCTTCGGCAACTTCGCAGAAACGGTCTAGGGAAACCCCGGCCTCTTCGGCTCGCTTGTCCCATGGGTTTGCGCAGATTTCATCGAGGGTGAGTTCCTCTTTGAGGACGAGTAGGATATCCCACTCTTCTTGAGTGAGATCGGCAGGGATGGTGGTCATCATTACCGCCGGTTCGTCGGCTTTTTCTCCGGGTAGCATGGACTTGCGCCGCATGTGACCAACACCAAGGGCGAAGACTCCGTTTGCGGGCATGAGCAGGTATTCGGTTGCTCCGGTGAGTTCTAGTAGCTTGGTTGCGTGGAAATCGAGAGACTCGCCGACAGGGACTTTCAGGGTTGTCCAGAGGCGGTAATCGGATCCGGAGACTTCGGAATCGGTGGAGCGGATGACGACATGGCCGGAGAAAGGATCATCCTTCGCCATAAAATCAAAGGCCGCGTTGAGTTTCTCTTCTGGGACTTTCCATGCGACTAGGGCACCGTGGGCAAGCTTCGTGGCGAGCATGGTCTGGCGGACGCGGCGGATGATCCCGGTCTCTTGCATCGCGCGGATTCGCTCAATCACGGTTTCAAGCGGAACTCCGGATTTCTCGGCGATGGTGTGGAAAGGCTTTCTTTGGAAACCGGCGATCAGGTCTTCGGAAACCGAAAGGATCTTGGAGTTGATCGGATCGGAAACTGCGGTGGGGATTTCGGATGTCATTGGGGTTACTTTTGGGCAGGAAAGATCGAACGTCCAACACGTAACATCGAATGAGGGATTTTTCGCAGGATTTGCGGAGGTGCAAGGAATTCTACCGCAGAGGCACGGAGGTCGGAGAGGGACGCGGAGGAAGAAAATCTAAAAATTCAACATGTATAACATCCAGGAATTTCAAGGAATCGGCTCCGCGCTCCTTTGCGATCTCTGCGTCTCTGCGGTGAAAAATATCTAACCCAGTAGGTTCTCAAGATACTCCAGAGCATCTTCCCGGGTTGCGAGGCGGTTTTCGAGTTGCTCGGTCTGAATTTCGTCGAGGATTTTCCTGAATCGTGGACCGGGCTGGAGGCCGCGGTTGATTAGGTCTTTTCCAGTGATGAGGGGAGGGGGGATGAGGGGCTCGCTGGCGAATTCTTCGGTCTTAACGTTCAGGAAAATGTAGTTGTCGGTAAAGCCGTTTGAGGAGGCGCAATCGACGCGGTGGAGTTCCATTTCCTGAGGGAAGGTTGGCTCCGACATGAAACGCTTGAGCTTGGCCTTCCGCATTTGCTGGACGTTCATGAACTGCATGTGGCGGGAAACCATGTGGGCGGCATCGCGGATGACGGCGTTCGGGTATTTCAGGCGGGAGAGGATGGTTTCGGACATTTCAGCGCCCATCGCATCGTGGCCGTTGAAACGGATGCGGTTCGATTCCTCGTCGAAGGTCTGGGTGGGTGGCTTCGCGATATCGTGGAGGAGTGTCGCGAGGCAGAGCGCTAGCGGTGCACCCGGCTCCAGCATCTCCAGCATGATGCAGGTATGGGTATAGACATCGCCCTCGGGGTGCCATTCCGGTGGTTGCTCGCAGCCTATCATGGGCAGGATTTCCGGTAGGAAATGGTTGATCAGGTCGGTATCGACGAGGAGTTCGAGTCCGCGTCGGCGGTTGGGGGAGGTGATGGTTTTCGAAAACTCGTCGCGGATGCGCTCGAGGGAAATTTTCCCTAACAGGTGAGCGTTGTCTTTGATCGCGGCAAGGGTCACCGGCTCGATGGGGAAGCCGAGAGTGGTGGCGAAACGGATGGCGCGAAGCAGGCGGAGGGCGTCTTCCTGGAAGCGGTCGGAAGGCGTTCCGATAGCGCGGATGACCCGGGCTTGGAGATCGGGGAGGCCGTTGACGTGGTCGATAACTTCTCCGGTTTCCGGATTCTCGAAAAGACCGTTGATGGTGAAATCGCGGCGGTGGGCATCTTCCTCCGGGGTCGAGAAAGTGACGAAATCGGGTCTGCGTCCGTCCTTGTAGGAGCCGTCAGTGCGGAAGGTAGCGACCTCGACGTGGTGGCCTTCGTGCTTCACGATCACGACCCCAAAATGCGCGCCGACTTCGTTGGATTTTGGGAAAATCTTCAGGACTTCCTTGGGAGTGGCAGAGGTTGCGATGTCGTAGTCCTTGGGAAAAAGGCCGAGGAGCTTGTCACGTACGCAACCGCCTGCGAAGTAGGCGGTGTGGCCTGCTTGTGTGAGGAGGTGGGCTAGGTGCGTGGCAGATTCGCGGGGAGGCATTGGGAAGAAGTGGCTAGTGCCGAGTGATCAGTGAGGAGTGCTGGAGATAATGGTTCTAAGCGAGAAAGAACGTAGCCGGAGGAGCTCAACTCTTTCTAGATTTTGCGATGATCGCTTAGTGCTTGTTCTTTTTCGTCTTTGCTTAGGTGCGGATTCGCATTGATCGTGCCATCCAAAGCTGAACCTAACAAATGGCCGAGTGTTGTAAGTAGGAGACTGAAGATCTGAAAAGGCGGCCTACGTGAAGTGACAATCCTTCAAGTCCTTCCGTTATAGTTCAGATTCTGTTGTCGCGTTCAATATCGTCGTATTTGGTGACTTGAACCTCATTCGCGAATATTGCAAAGCCGGAATCTAGCGCATCAATACTTTCAATATCAAATTTTCCGATGAATTCATTCGAAGGACGAAATGCGAAAACTTTCATAAGTAGGAAGACTCCCGGTATTCCAAAAAGATGCTGGTTACAATGTTGTATTCGGCAGTCTCAGAAGCTCCAGAATGCGTTCTAGGTCATCATTCCCGTAGTAATCGATCTCGATTTTGCCTTTCTTTAGGGAGTGGTTGATGGCGACGTGGGTGGCTAGGTGCTCTTGGAGGCGTTTTGTGATCTCGCGGACGTGGATATCGATTTCCTTTGGTGCTGCCTTTTTCGGGTCTTCGCCGGATGGATTGGCGAGGAGGGACTGGGTGAGTTTCTCTGCTGCGCGGACGGTGAGCTTGCGGCGAATGATTTGGTCGGCGGCGAGCTTTTGGCTTTCCGCATCTTTCAGGGCGAGGATGGCTTTCGCATGGCCGACGGTGATCTGGCGTTGGGCGAGGTGGATCTGGATGTCCTCGTGAAGATCGAGCAAGCGCATGGCGTTGGCGACAGAGGCGCGGGATTTGCCGACGCGGGTGGCGATCTCTTCCTGTTTTAGGGTGAATTCTTTCGCGAGGCGCACGTAGCCGGCTGCTTCTTCAATCGGGTTGAGATCCTCGCGCTGTAGGTTCTCGATGAGAGCCATTTCCAAGACGTCACGGTCAGAAGCGGCACGCTCGATGACGGGGACGGTGGCGAGGCCGAGTTTCTTGGAGGCACGCCAGCGGCGCTCTCCGGCGATGAGTTCGTATTTCCCGTTAACCAGACGCGCGATCAGCGGTTGGATGATACCGTGCTGGCGGATGGAATCGACGAGCTCGTCGATCGGGGTTTCGATGAATTGGTTGCGTGGCTGGAGAGGGGAAGGGATGACGTTGTCGACTGCGATATCGCGAACTCGCGGTGAGTCATCGGTCTGGCCTGCGGGTGCTTCTCCGGGAAGGTTCTGATTCTTTTTAATGAGGGCTCCGAGTCCTTTACCGAGTGCTTGCTTTGCCATGGAGAGAGACTGTTGCGGAAAGCTGGGGGCAGGGGAAGGTCATTTAGAGATGTAGGGTGTTTTTTTTGAAAAACTCACTTAATGCTCGGTCTTGGAGGAGAAGTTTTACCGCCAAGGAAGATAAGTTCGCCAAGGCTGGGGTTGTTGATTGTTTTAGATTAAATTCTCTGGCGGTCTTTGGAATCCAGAAGTGGAGAGATTTTTGGCGCTCCGTCAGATCGGCATGAGCAATCTTCTGAGCGGGTAGCGGTGGGCGAGCGAACGGGAAATTCCCGTGCCAGCTAACTCTTTTGTCATAGCGTAGGAAATCTTCATTTGGGGTGCTTGGACGATGGGATGGTGATCTGGAGAAGAGTTGTATTTTCTGTGGCGACGAGTGGAGCGGCGGAAATGGGGAGGAGGATGGTGTCGCCGGTGGTGTGTTGGTTTTCCAAAGAGCCTTCGACGACGGTGATGAGGGAGAAGCGGTCGTGGTTTGGATTGCTTATGGTTTCGCCCGCTTTGAGGTGGTGAAGGGTGGTGGTGAAATAGGGGCAGGTGGCTAAGGTGTTGCCGTCGGGGTTGTCCATTTCCGGTTTGGTGTCTTGGAAGTCGATGCAGGCTAGGGATTGCTTTACGTGGAGGTCGCGGGGTTTGCCTTCGGCATCGGTGCGATTCCAATCGAAGACGCGGTAAGTGGTGTCGGAGTTTTGCTGGATTTCGTGGATGAGGAAACCGGCACCGATGGCGTGGAGGCGTCCGGATTCGATAAAAATGGACTGGCCTTTCTCCGGGGTGATGGCGTGAACCTGGTTGGCTACGCTGCCTTCTTGGATGGCTTGATCGAAGCTCTCTTTGGTTACCCCTTGTTTCAGTCCGACGTAAAGTTTCGCTGCTGGTTTGCAGTCGGCGATGTACCACATTTCGGTCTTGGGTTCGCCTCCGAGTTTTTCCGCGACATCCGTAGGGGGGTGAACCTGAATGGAGAGGTCGTCGGCGCAATCGAGGATCTTAATGAGGAGGGGGAAACGGTCGAAGTCCGGGAAATCTTTTCCGAAGATTTCCTCGCGATGGTGATTCCAGAGGTGGTTGAGGGATTTTCCGGAAAAGGTGCCGGAGGAGACGATGGATTGAGTATCCTCGCGATCCACTACTTCCCAGGCTTCACCGTAAGGGGACGTGGGGTCGGGGAGGGGGCGGTGGTATGTTTCCTCAAGTTGTCGGCCACCCCAGATGCGGGGCATGTAGATGGGATCGAAGATGATAGGTTGCATGGCTACCAAGTAACCAGCGAACAGTCATCGGTGGAAGACCCATCTTGCGGAGTTTTTGGGAGAAGCTAGAGTCCCAGCATGGCATGGGTGTTATTTTTCGATGGAGATTGCGGCTTTTGCAGCAAATCAGTGCAGCGGGTGTATGCGCTGGATAAGAAAGAGGTGATCGATTACGCGCCGTTGCAGGGGGAGTTGGCGGGGGAGATGGGTCTGGCAAAATTCGCGGACAAGGAGGGCGGAACGTTGGTGATGCTCCGCGAGGAGGACGGGGATAAATTCTACAAAGGGGATGCTTGGGTGGTGCTGGGGAACGCCCTTGGCGGCGTGTGGGCGGTGCTAGCCAAGATTTTCGGGATGTTTCCGAAGGCGGTCAGGGACTGGAGCTATGATCTTGTTGCGAAAAACCGGTATCAGATCGCAGGGAAAAACGAGGCCTGCAGCATGCCGGAAGAAGGGCTTCGGAATAGGATGAGAAAGTAGTCACTGCGGATTGCCGGGGAAGGCCACGCAGGATTTTATCAAAGGCGACAAGAACCGGGACAGGTATCTCTCCCGCTCGGATTCTATACTAGAAACTCGCACCTTCTCACTACGCCTCGGCAGGGAGCGGCGGCGGAGTCATGGTTGTGGCTACCTCTGTCTTTCGGCGGCGGACGAAGGTGGCTTTCACGCGGTTGGATACCAGCATGTATGCCGTCCAAATTACTAGGCCTGGAACCTGGCGGAAGAGCTCGACCATTTCCTCAGAGGTCGTTTCCTCACCTGATGAGATACTGCTGAGGTAGAGGAAAATCGAATCGCTAGAGATGATGAAAAGGTTGAGGTCCATAAACACCCAAGGGAAGGAGGTGCTCTAGAAGTCCGAGGCGATATAGCGGACGGAGCCAAGCGAGGAATCCATGGTGGTGGGGATCTCGTATTCGGGAAGTGCCACCCAGTCGGGAGGCGGGAACTTTCCAACGGTGGTTTCGGCTTTTACGGAAACGAGAGGGAGGAGGAGAAGTGCGAAGAGGAGGAGTCGCAACACGCGGAGAGGGTGGGGGGATGACGGGCGCAGGTCAACCCGGAGTGGCGTTCTCCAGAACGCTACACATTTCCGCCTTTCGAATTGGAGTGGCGCTCTGGAGGGCGCCACTCGTGCCTTACTCCATAAAGCGGTCGAGGGACTGGAGGAGTTCGTCGGAGCGTTTAACGGAATAGGTCTCGGAGGGCTGGAGTGAGAGGCGTTTTCCGGCGGAGTTTTGGAAGTGGAGGAGGATAGGAGTGGAACCGGGGTGGCCGGTGATGTGGTAGTGGATTTCCTTGAGGTCTTTCTCGGTGTGGCGGTGAGTCCAGAGGAGGAGTTCGATGGGGCCTTTGTTGTTGGCGGAGGCTTTGCGGGTTTTGAGTTCGCTAAGGCTGCCTCCGGTGAGGCGGCGACCACCAGTGCGGTCGTCGATCTGGATTCCGACTTTGAGGCGGATGATGTTGCCGGGGAGGAGGATGCCGGAATCTCGGGCGGGGATAAAAGTTTCGCTCCAAAGCATGACTTCGCAGGAGCCGGTGAAGTCCTCGACGGTGAGGATGCCGAATGGTTTGCCGGCTTTGGTCATGCGGCTTTCGAGGGAGCGCACCATGCCGGCGATGGGGTAGCGGTCACGCGGGTTCTCGAGCTCGATTTCGTCAATGAGGCCGATGCGATGGTATTTGTCGCTATCGAGGACGCCCCGGTATTTGTCGAGGGGGTGGCCAGTGACATAGAAGCCGAGGAGTTCCTTCTCGTGGCTGAGGCGCTCGTCTTTGCTCCATTCTTCGAGGGCGTTTACGACGGGAGCGTCCTTGGTGGCTGCAGGGGGTGCGAAGTCCATAGCATCGAAGAGAGAAGATTGGCCGGATGCTTTGTCGCGCTGGGCGGAGGAGGCGGAGGCTACTACCTGCTCAAGGCGTGTGAACATGGACGCGCGGTTTTCGCCAGTCCAGTCGAGGGCACCTGCTTTGACGAGGTTTTCCAGGATGCGTTTGTTGATGACTTTGGAATCGAGGCGGGATGAGAAATCCTCGACGGAGGTGTAGTTGCCATTTTCGGTGCGTTCCTTGATGGCGGTGGCCATGGCAGCTTCGCCGACGTTCTTGATGGCGGCGAGGCCGTAGCGGACGGCGAGATCGCCTGATTCGAGTTTCTCGGGGGTGAAACGGAGGAGTGATTTGTTGAGGTTCGGAGGGAGGATCTCGATGCCCATTCGGTGACACTCGGCGACGAAGACGGTGATCTTGTCGGTGTTGTTGACTTCGTTGGAAAGGAGTGCGGCGAGGAACTCGACGGGGTGGTTCGCCTTCATGTAGGCGGTCCAGTAAGAAATGTGACCGTAGCAGGCGGAGTGGGATTTGTTGAATCCGTATCCGGCGAAGGCGTTGATTTTGTCGAAGATAGTGTTGGCGAGTTTTTCCCCGATGTCGTTGTGCTGCTTGGCTCCAGCGATGAATTTTTTCCGCTCCAACTCCATCTTCTTGACGTCTTTTTTACCCATGGCGCGGCGTAGCAGGTCGGCGCCGCCGAGGGTGTATCCGGCGAGGACTTTGGCGGCGTTCTGGACTTGTTCCTGGTAGATCATGACGCCGTAGGTGTTGCCGCAGATCTGCTCGAGCAGGGGGTGCTCGTACATGGCTTTCTTGCCTTTCTTTACGTCGAGCATCTGGTCGATAAACTGCATGGCACCTGGGCGGTAGACGGCGATAAGGTCGATGATGTCATCGATACTACGGATCTCGTACTTCTTGCAGGTCTCGACCATGCCTCCGGACTCCAACTGGAAGACGCCCATGGTTTCGCCACGGTTGAGCATGTCGAAGGTGGGCTGGTCGGTGAGGGGGACTTTTTCGATATCAAAATTCGGGGTGTGCTTGCGGATGTGGGTGACGGCGTCGTGGATGACGGTGAGGTTTTTTAGTCCGAGGAAATCCATTTTCAGGAGGCCGACTTCGGTGATGGCTCCCATGTCGTATTGGGTAACAACTTCGCCTTCGTTGCCGCGGGTGAGGGGGACGTGTTCGTCGAGCGGGCGGTCGCCGATGACGACTCCGGCAGCGTGGACGCCGACGTTGCGGTTGATTCCTTCTAGACGGAGTGCGTAGGTCCAGAGCTCTTTGTAGGTGGAGGAGGATTCGATGAATTCGCGGAGCTCTTCTTTGGAGTCCCACTCGCCTTGGAGTTTTACGCCGGGCTTGGCTTCGATCATTTTTGAAATCCTGTCGGCCTCGCCGTAGGAGACTCCCATTACCCGGGCCACATCGCGGATGACGGATTTCGCGCCCATGGTGCCGTAGGTAATAATGTGGGAGACAGATTTCTCACCGTATTTTTCCCGGACGTATTGAATGACTTCGACACGGCGCGACTGGCAGAAGTCGATATCAACATCGGGAGGGGAGATACGTTCGGGGTTGAGGAAACGTTCGAAGAGGAGGCCGAAGTGGAGGGGGCAAATATTGGTGATGCCCATTGCGTAGGAGGCGAGCGATCCGGCAGCGGAGCCACGGCCTGGGCCGACGGGGATGTCGTTGTCGCGTGCCCACTGGATGAAGTCTGCGGTGATGAGGAAGTAGGATGCGAAACCGAGGGAGTTGATGGTATCGACCTCGTATTTCAGGCGCTCCTGGACTTCGGCGGAGTTGGCTTTTTCCGCGCCGTAGTGGTTGAGGACGCCTTCTTGGCAGATTTTCATCAAATATTCCTCACGGGGGGAGCCGTCCGGGGTGGGGAACTGCGGATATTTTTCGGAGGAAGTGGCGTCGAGTTTGATTTCGACGTTGCAGCGCTCGGCGATGCGCAGGGTGTTATCGCAGGCCTCGGGGATGTCTTTGAAAATTTCGCGCATTTCCGCCGGTGTCTTGAAATGAACTTCCGGGGTGTAGCGCATGCGGTCCTCGTCGATGACCATGGAACCGGTGCCGATGCAGATCATGACATCGTGTGCTTCGTGGTCTTCGCGGTGGAGGAAATGGACGTCGTTCGCGGCGACTACGGGGAGGTCGAGTTGCTTGGCTAGATCGATGAGCTGGGGGATGACTTGTAGCTGTTTTTCGAGGCCGTGGTTGTGGAGTTCGACGAAGAGGTTTTGCTGGCCGAAGATGTCGCGGAGTTCGGTCAGGGTTTCGAGTGCTTTTCCCGGCTCGTCTTTGAGGAGCCATTCGTTGACAGGGCCAGAGATGCAGCCGGAGAGGCAGATGATGCCTTTGGAATGGGCGCGGAGGATTTCCCGGTCGACGCGGGGTTTCGCATTATACATTCCGTCGAGGTGGCCGATGGAGGTGAGCTTGGAGAGGTTTTTCCATCCCTCGTCGGTCTCTGCTAGGAGGGTGAGGTGGGTGGCGTTCTTGCGGTTGAGGACTTTCTTTTTCTCTGAGGCAGAACCGGGGGCTAGATAGATCTCGCAGCCTAGGATTGGTTTGATTCCTTGCTTTTTACAGGCTTGGTAGAAGTCGATGGCTCCGAAGAGATTGCCGTGGTCGGTCATGGCGACGGCGGGCATGCCAAGCTCGGCAGTACGGGCTGCGAGTTCCTTGGTGCGGATCATTCCGTCTAGAAGGGAGTAGGCGGTGTGGAGGTGGAGGTGGACGAAGGAGTCAGACATGCGGCAGGAAGATTGATGAGGGACGCGGAAGGACATGTCGAGAAACCAGATACCAGAATCCGGAGAAGATTTGGATTATGCGGTTGATTTTGGTGGCTGGCGTGGCTTGCATGGGCGTCCGCCAGTTGGCGGAATAAATTTATGGATGAAAACACCACACTCGATGCGACCACCGGAGCCCCGTTGGGCGAAATTTCCCAAGCACCTCCAGCGCTGGAGGCTTTCCTTGATAAGCACCAGATGAAACTGATCGCTCTGGCGGTGCTGCTGACGATCCTGGCGATTGTTTACGTCATCGTGAAAGGCATCAATCAAAGCAACGAAGAGACTGCCGGTGCGCTGCTGACCAAAGCGGAGGATCTTTCCGAACTCCAGACGGTGGTGAAGAACCACGGAGATACGCAGGCGGCATTCAGCGCGAAGGTGCTCCTCGCGGAGAAGCAGTGGGAGGACGGCCAGCAGGACGATGCAATCTCTACGCTTAAAGCTTTCGTGGAAAGCGACCGCGATCATCCGGCACGCCCGAGCGCTGAGGCGAGTCTTGCCGCTAAGCTCTGGACACAGGGAAAAACGGATGAGGCCGCCGAGCTTTTCCGTGACCTCACCGAAGATTCCGATTCCCGTCACCTCGCTCCGTATGCATGGATTTCCCTCGGGGATATTGAGGCAGGTAAAGGAAATGCCGAAGCGGCGGAAAAAGCCTACGAGACCGTGGAAAACGAGTTTGCAGGCAGCACTTTTTCCCAGGATGCACTGAATCGCAGGCTTTTGGTGAAAGCCAAGGATCCGGTTGAAGTTGCGGCACCTATCGTGGTGCCCGAAGCGAATCTCATTAGCCCTGGCGGCGATATCGAAACTTCGCTGCAAGGTGCCTCAGTGGAGGATCTTTTGAATGTCGTGCAAGGTGGTGCAAGCGGTGCGGGTTCGAATTCGCTGTTTCCCGTGGAAGAGTCTGTGGAAGAGTCTGTGGAAGAGTCTGTGGAA
>CAJJBR010000094.1 GCA_905182475.1 Akkermansiaceae bacterium
CTTCTTCGCCGCAAACGCTAATTGCTGATAAGCGAAACGATTTCAGAAAGGCGAGCTTCGGCTCGCCTTTCTTTTTGTACCCCGGTAGGGGCAATCCGGCTCGGTTGACCGTAGATCTGATTGCGCTGGAGCAGAAAAACCTGAAGATGAAGGTGAAAGTAAGCGGAAAGACTAGAATTTCCAGAAACGACGCTGAAGCCTGGGAGTCGGGCGACTATCAGACGGTTCTTCCAGAACTATCGGTGGCGAAGATGTTGCGGTGCCAGATGAGGTATTTCACCGATGGGGCGGTGATCTACAGCAGGGAGTTTGTGAACGGCGCCTTTGTAAGTGCGCGGGAAAGGCTTTCCGAAAGAGGGAAAGATGGTGCGCGTCGAATGCGGGGGAGTGCGAAGGCGCGGGATAGATTTTCAGAGAGAAGAAAGGATGGGGCTCGGCGATTGCGAGGAACCGGAAAGGCCGCTGCAGGAAAGCTCTGGAGTATGCGGGATCTGCGGGTTGGAATTGAGTAGGAAGGGAACCGCGATTTAGAAATCGCGACATCCCAAGCTTTCGTCGTCCCCGTTGCAGTCGCGATTTCTAAATCGCGGTTCCTTTCACCCCTCCGGGTTGATTGGTCGGGTTTTTCGTTTGCTTGACCGTCCTGCTCGTTTCTAAAAACCCGGAAGGCATGAAACGACGGCATTTCGCTCGTTGCGGAATTTTGGAAGAATCGTTTTTGGATAGGCTTCGTTTTTTATTGGGGGGGGTATTTGAATTGTTTGGAAGGGGGGACTCAGGGCGGGTCATCGATCCGCCACTCCGGTTTCTGTAATGTTCGGGAGGTGGAAGTTCGTTTTCGCGTTTTTCAGGAGTTGGGCTATTCTGCGGGGATGTGACGGAAGCAGCAGACGAGAAGGTGGTGAAGAAGGGCAGGGGAAATCGAGGCCATTGCGTAAAGCCGATCTCGTGGATTTTGATCTGTTGCTCACAATGGATGAGGAGAACTTTGCGGATACCCTCCGTTTAGATCCTGAAGGGAAATTTCACGGGAAGGTAAAAGCTTTCGTGGATTATCTCAGGGAAAACGATGCGCCAAGAATTCCCGATCCCTACTACGGTGGTGACCAAGGTTTCGCTCATGTAATCGATCTCCTGGAGGATGGTTGCGCGGTGTTACTTGGAGAGCTTTCTGAAAAGGATTAGGAATTTTCTCAAAGGAATGAACCGCGCAAAGAACGCAGCTCTTGAGTATTCGAAATCCCTCCAAAACAAAAATGGGGGCTTCGGCTACAGTGGTAAGAATGGCTCCGCCGGTGGTGGGTATTTCACCATGACAGGTGGCGGTGTCCTCGGGCTCCAGATGTGGGGAAAAGGGAACTCATCGGCAGTCAGAAAAGGGGCAAAGTACATCCTAGAAAACAGTAAGTTCGATTACAACAGCCAGGATTCCAATCTCTATGCTCATTACTACGAGTCCCAGGCGATGATGAATCGTGGTGGCAGAGAATGGGAAACCTACAACGCCATATTCCGGGATCAGCTTATCGGTAAGCAGAACCCGAACGGGAGCTGGAAGGCAAACGGCGGCAAGCAGTTCGTAGAACACTACCGCAACTGCCTGAACATCCTCATGCTCGAGGTCTATTATCGATTTCTCCCAGGAACGGGTGCAAAATAGCCAGCTCATACCGCTCCGGAACCTCAATTCTGGTCGATTTTCTGGAGGCTTCGAATTTCTGGGAATTTTTCTCTAAGAAACCTTCAACTGGTGCGTTACTTCACTAGTAGCCATTTTCCGCTAGCCACTCGTGCGGAATTGACTACTTTTTCAAAGAAAAATCCCTATGAGCATCCACGCACAACTCAGTGAAGAAGCAAAAGCAAGGCTAGACGCGCAGAAGCGCTCCTCGACGATTTCTTCCATCGTCATTTCAGTTCTCGTCATCGTGATGATCTTCCTCGTTCTGGGGATTTTCCTCCTGCCGAACATTGCAAAGGAGAACCCGACCATCGTCACCTACTCTGCCTCCCTCAACGATGAGCCCGAGGTAAACCAAAAGAAGATCAACAACAAAGTTAAGCGAAAGCCTTCCGCTCCGAGCAACTCGATGGCGAAAGTGATCGCAGCGAACAGCGCTAATCCCACCGCGATCCCGGTACCGGATATCAATGTGGTCACCCCTAATGCCGAATTTGGTGATGGTGAAGACTTCGGCGGCGGCTGGGGCGATGGTGACGGCGTAGGTGCGGGCGGTGGCTTCGGGAATGTCCCGGTAACCATGCGCAGCCGCTGCTCGCCGGCAGACCGGATGAATAGGCTGAAGCAATCCGGCGGCACGGTCGAAGGCGAGGCGGCAGTCGTGAAATCCCTCGACTGGCTCCAGGAGACCCAGAATTCCGATGGCAGCTGGGGCAAGGGCCACCCCGTCGCCATGACGGGTTTCGCGATCCTCGTTTACCTCGGCCACTGCGAAACCCCACTCTCCGAGAAATACGGTGAGACCGTCCTCAAGGGCATCACCTATCTCGTAAACAACGGCCTCCAGAACGACGGCAGGTTGACCGTCAATGATCTAAAAACTAACCAATGGGTGTATGAGCATGGCATCGCCACCTACGCCCTTGCTGAGTCCTACACTTTCTGCAAAAGCTTCAAAATCAATATCCCCGATCTGGACAAGGTCACGAAGAAAGCGGGCGACATCATCATGCAGGGTCAGACCGGCCAGGGTGGCTGGGTCTATAGGTTCGAATCGAACGGCGGCGGGGACAACTCCGTCGGCTTCTGGCAGATCCAGGCGCTCAAAGCCTGCAAGCACACCGGGCTGTGGAAGAAAACTAAGTTCAAGACGACGATCAAAAAGGCTCTCGGGTGGCTTGAGCAAGTTCAGGGCTCGGACGGAACTATCGGCTACCGTAACAACTCCGCCAGAAGCCCCGGCCTGACCGGTGGTGGCGTTCTCGCTTTCCAGATGTGGGATGAAGGGCGCTCCAAGGAAGCGAAAAAAGGCATCAAGTGGATCAGCGAGAACCAAACCTTCGAATGGGGTAACTCGAGCGCCAACCTTTACTATCACTACTACAATGCCCAGGCCATGATGAACCATGGCGGCAGGGAATGGGATGATTACAACGAAATGTTCCGTGACAAACTGATCAAGGCTCAGAATGGGGACGGATCCTGGCAGCAGGGAGGCTCCCACGGCCCGGTCAACACCCACATGGCCACCTGCTTGGCAGCGCTGATGCTCGAGGTCTACTACCGCTTCCTCCCCGGAACCGGCTCAAAATAGCCAGCTCATATCGCTCCGGAACCTCAATTCTGGTCGATTTTCTGGAGGCTTCGAATTTCTGGGGATTTTTCTCTAAGAAACCTTCAACTGGTGCGTTACTTCACTAGTAGCCATTTTCCGCTAGCCACTCGTGCGGAATTGACTACTTTTTCAAAGAAAAATCCCTATGAGCATCCACGCACAACTCAGTGAAGAAGCAAAAGCAAGGCTAGACGCGCAGAAGCGCTCCTCGACGATTTCTTCCATCGTCATTTCAGTTCTCGTCATCGTGATGATCTTCCTCGTTCTGGGGATTTTCCTCCTGCCGAACATTGCAAAGGAGAACCCGACCATCGTCACCTACTCTGCCTCCCTCAACGATGAGCCCGAGGTAAACCAAAAGAAGATCAACAACAAAGTTAAGCGAAAGCCTTCCGCTCCGAGCAACTCGATGGCGAAAGTGATCGCAGCGAACAGCGCTAATCCCACCGCGATCCCGGTACCGGATATCAATGTGGTCACCCCTAATGCCGAATTTGGTGATGGTGAAGACTTCGGCGGCGGCTGGGGCGATGGTGACGGCGTAGGTGCGGGCGGTGGCTTCGGGAATGTCCCGGTAACCATGCGCAGCCGCTGCTCGCCGGCAGACCGGATGAATAGGCTGAAGCAATCCGGCGGCACGGTCGAAGGCGAGGCGGCAGTCGTGAAATCCCTCGACTGGCTCCAGGAGACCCAGAATTCCGATGGCAGCTGGGGCAAGGGCCACCCCGTCGCCATGACGGGTTTCGCGATCCTCGTTTACCTCGGCCACTGCGAAACCCCACTCTCCGAGAAATACGGTGAGACCGTCCTCAAGGGCATCACCTATCTCGTAAACAACGGCCTCCAGAACGACGGCAGGTTGACCGTCAATGATCTAAAAACTAACCAATGGGTGTATGAGCATGGCATCGCCACCTACGCCCTTGCTGAGTCCTACACTTTCTGCAAAAGCTTCAAAATCAATATCCCCGATCTGGACAAGGTCACGAAGAAAGCGGGCGACATCATCATGCAGGGTCAGACCGGCCAGGGTGGCTGGGTCTATAGGTTCGAATCGAACGGCGGCGGGGACAACTCCGTCGGCTTCTGGCAGATCCAGGCGCTCAAAGCCTGCAAGCACACCGGGCTGTGGAAGAAAACTAAGTTCAAGACGACGATCAAAAAGGCTCTCGGGTGGCTTGAGCAAGTTCAGGGCTCGGACGGAACTATCGGCTACCGTAACAACTCCGCCAGAAGCCCCGGCCTGACCGGTGGTGGCGTTCTCGCTTTCCAGATGTGGGATGAAGGGCGCTCCAAGGAAGCGAAAAAAGGCATCAAGTGGATCAGCGAGAACCAAACCTTCGAATGGGGTAACTCGAGCGCCAACCTTTACTATCACTACTACAATGCCCAGGCCATGATGAACCATGGCGGCAGGGAATGGGATGATTACAACGAAATGTTCCGTGACAAACTGATCAAGGCTCAGAATGGGGACGGATCCTGGCAGCAGGGAGGCTCCCACGGCCCGGTCAACACCCACATGGCCACCTGCTTGGCAGCGCTGATGCTCGAGGTCTACTACCGCTTCCTCCCCGGAACCGGCTCAAAATAACAGCGAATTTGCCATTGCCATTCACCGCAAGCGCGGATACATCCCTCCCCGCTGCCTTTTTGGCAACGCCGGCTTAGCTCAGTTGGTAGAGCAACTGATTTGTAATCAGTAGGTCGACGGTTCGAATCCGTCAGCCGGCTCCATATGGAGCCTACCAGAGCGGGGACTCCCTGCCGGGGCAGATTCGCTCCCAAGTGTCAAAAAGTTCTATTTTTGACACTGTTTTTCACACTTATCGGCGGAAAAAGGCTTCGTAACAGTCAATGGCGTAAGTGTCGCGCTCGGTTTTTTTGTGCTGGGTGCCCGAAGTGCTCTTGGCCTAGCGTTCCGCACAGTGAAGATGCAATCATATCGTTTGACTGGTCTGTTCTTTTTTCTTGCCAGCTCAGTGAAATTATCGGTAGCGAAGTCTGAAAGGACGGGGCGTATTCTTGCGTTGCATAACAACTGCATTCACCGACAGTGAAATCCGCATCGGGCGATTCTCCTGGCGATTTCCCAACCAAGATGAAAATTACAAAACTGGCGGCATGGATGATTTTCCAACCTACAAGGGTATGGGTGTATTCTACGACTGCAGCTTTGGTGATGGCACTTGGGTTGTTACCGATCTCCGGTAAGGAAGAAGCGAAACCGGATGATGCAGAGAAACCGCCGGCCGTTGATGTCGGAACCCGCGAGGAGTTGAAGCTCCCCGGATTGACGGTTTACACCAAGGAACGCTACGTCGATGTCGATGCCACTGTTTGCCTTGATGCAGGTTTCTTGGAACTAATCGCGTGCACGAAAGACAGCAAGGAGCATGAATCCATCATTTCGGTCGATGCAAAACCCTCCTACATACATGCCGCGCTGCTCTTGCTGAGAGCTCAACCGGGGAGTCCCGCCATGGCGAGGAAGCGCGAGGATGGCGGTTGGATGCATATGCCCCCAAGCGGCTCTGATGTTGACGCTTCCCTAGTTTTTAAGGACGAGAAAGGCGAGTTGAAGGAGCGTCCGATCAGCGATTTTATCATGCGCGCCCAAGTGGAGGACGTGTATGGGCCGGATGCCGTGAAAACGCCGCCGGAGGAGAGGGGACGATTCCTCACCAACACCTTTCTGTTTGCCGGATCGCAGCTTTACAAGGGAGAGGGCGGCAAGGCGAGATACCTCAGTGACCAGAGCGGCCATGTCATTTCGCTGGCCACATTCGGGGATGAATTACTCTGCCTGCCAGGAAAACATTCCCATGAAAACAGTGCGCTCGCCTGGGAGATTAATCCGACCCATCTCCCCGCATTGGGAACGAAGGTGATCCTGCGGTTGCGCCCGAAGCAGCCGGAGCAAGCTGCGCCCGATGGAGAAAAGAAAAATTCAGAACCATGAAGTATTAAAAAGCGAAACTAGCTACCATGATGATGATCCCAGCCCTTGTGGCGGGATGGTCTTTGTTTGCTGAAGGAATCTACGAAGCGCTCGGGGTTGCCATCGAAGACGACAGGGGCGACAAGTGGTTGGATCGGATTTATCATATCCGCATCGGCGACACGGGAGCCCTTTTTGGGGATACCCCGGTTTGGAAATCTTTGGAAAGTTACTACACCCTCCGCGCGACCCGAAGGCTGATTAAATCGTTCCGTTAGCCGGCTCCATTCACAATTTGTTGAATGGGGCGCTACTTGGAGACAAATTTGGATACTTCGATTCCTGCGGCTTGTCCTGTGGCAAAACAGGTGCCCATTACCCGAACCGAGGCGAGGGCTTCGTGTGTTGCGGAGATACAGCGGCCAGCGAAGAAGACGCCGGGTATTTCCGTGCTTCTGAGGGATCGCAGAGGAATGTTTGCAGGGATTGGCTTGGCGAAGAAACAGAGCTTGGAGCCGCGGGTGTCTTCGCGCAGTTCCATGGGCCAAGTGGCGTGGGCAATGGTGTCGGGAAATTTGGTTGCGTTGACTAGGTCGTCTGCCGTGAGGGTGTATTCGCCCAGCCAGCGGTAGGACTCGCGGGTGCCGGGTTCTGCTGCGGGGAAAGGGCCGGTTGCGCATGTGTATTCGGGGAAACGGCTGCGTAGAAAGCCTGCCAATTCCTCAGAAAGGAAACGCCCGGTCTCCAGTAGTTCCTCGGTTGGTGCCGGGTCGAGATCGGTGGTGAAAAAGATTTCGCCTTGGACGGTCGACGCGCGGCAGGCGGTGCCGAGGGCAGGTAGGGGTAGTTCTCCTGATGCGACAGCACGGACGATCTCCAAGGCGAGGCGCATCCTGAAATTCTCTTCTACCGCTGTCGAATCAACGTTTTTCATTGAAAAGATGAAGGCCGCGCGCTGAAGTTTTTCTGGCGGAGCGGATAGTCGCGTAGCTCCGAGGGATTCGGCGACGATGGCGTCTGCGGAAGTATCGATGATCGCACGACAATGAATGGTTTTTTCTTCTGTGGAAACGAGGAAAGAGTCGTCTCTTTCCTGGGGAATTCCTAAGCAGGTCGTGTTGAAATGGACTTCGAGGTTGGCCTCGGATGATGTTAGATACTTCGCGATTTCTGCGAAGGCTTCCGGTTGCTGGAAGAGGAGATCGGGGCGGTTCGATGTTTCCAGCACCGTTGTCACCCCGTGGTAGAGATAGAGGATGATGGTCACTGCGAAATGATGGGCCATGGGTAGCGTCCACAGGACTTTATCACCTGCGGAGAGTTTGAGGCCTTCGTTCGCGGCGAGAATTCTCGCGAGTAGAGACTCGTGGGAAAGGACTACACCTTTTGAATCACCGGTTGTTCCCGAGGAAAAGCGGATGAAGGCTGGGTTGAGAGCTTCGAACCGATCCACTGGGAATTCGGGTTCGTTTTCTCTAAATCTCTTCAAAGACGCATTCCCAAATTCTAGCGGAAGGGGAAAACCGGCATCGTCCGCCCTCACCAAGCAGTCCAGTGCGGTCGTGGCGATGAGGGAATCCCTTTCGCTCTCCGTCAGTTCGTCGGGAATGGGGACAAAGCAAGCCCCGGCATCGAGAACCGCGAGCGCTGCGGTGATGTAGGCCTGGCCATTCGGGAAGATGACTCCGACACGGGGGATTTTTCCCTTTCCGAAACAAGGTAGTTCCAGCAGTCGGGAGCGAATTTCATCAACCCCTGCGAAAAGTGAATCGAACGTGATCAGTATCCCTTGCCCGCGGATTGCCACGAGGTCGGCATGCGCCTGATTCCTGATTTCGCTGACGATGTTCACGAAGGCCTAGAAGGAGAAACTTGCGCCTAGAGTGAAGCCGAAAGCGTCGATTCCCGGATTCGGGGTGGTCGAGCCGCCGTTGGACATATGTTGGAAGAAGGGGCCGCCGAAGATTGCGAAGTCCTCGGTCAGTTGCCGCCTCACCCCGGATTTTATAAAAAAGTTCAGGGTGAAGTCCTGTCCCTGGCCTCCGGTAACGTTTGTGCTGTCGATCACTCCGAACCCGCCGCCGATGGAGAAATAAACGGAAAGCATGTCATCTGCCGACCACCAATCCAGCGAAGGCGAACCCGAGATGCCGAAGTAATGGTTCTCCGGTCCTTCCTACACCCAAGTAGCGATCAAAGAAGCATGGTGGCGGACAACCACCGTTGAGCCTCCATCCATATCCCATTTAAAAACGAACGGACTCCTCCAGGAAAACTGAGTCTGGATGAATTCGTAGTCGATGTTGGTGCTTTCACCTACCTGCCAGAGAAGGCCGGATTCCAGATCAAAAGAATGCCTCTCCCATGGCGCGGTTACATCGTCTGATGCAAGCAGGGGCTGCATTGTGATCACGAGTAAGCCATAGGCTGGAATACGCATGGGTTGATGGTAATGATTTTGTGACTGCCTGATAACCCGCGATCAATGCGTTAACTCGAATTATGAGTAGGTTTGATGTTGCGTCGGATAGGTGTTTCGTGGAGTTTCGCTTCAATGAGTAAGCTGAAAGTAGGATTTGTGGGGGTTGGCAGGATGGGTGCGAATATGGCACGCCGCCTTGCGGATCTTGGATATGAAGTCTCCGCCATTTACGACCACCATCATCCTATCGCTGAGGCGATGGCGGGTGAGTTGGGAGCAAAAGCAGCGGAAACACTCGCTGAAGTTACTGCGGCAGCAGATGTGATTTTCACAGTGGTAACTGACGACGCGGCCATGGATGAAATTTTCCACGGTGAGGATTCCTTGCTCGTTGGGGCTGAAGGGAAGACTTTCATCAACTGCGCGACCGTTAGTCCCGAATCCCACGAAAAGGCAGCCGCTGCAGCGCAGAAAGCTGGAGCAGGAACTCTCGCGGCAAGCATGGCTTCGTCAATCACCCAAGCACGGGAGGGAACGCTTTATCTGATGGTTGGGGGCGATAAGGAAACCTTTGAAAAGCACGAGCAACTCCTCAAAGATATTTCTTCCTCTCTGAAATTTATCGGCCCGGTGGGGAATGCTGCGAATATTAAAGCACTTGTGAATATGGTGATGAATATTAATACCGCTGCCTTGGCCGAGGGGCTAGGGCTGGGGGAGTCTCTTGGGATTGATCTCGGGATGCTCCGCGAAATTTTTTCCCAAACCGGAGCCAACTCCCGCGTGCTCGAAACGGACGGAGACGATATGGTGTTGCGGGATCACGACTGCTTTTTCTCCGCCGCACATGCCGCGAAGGACAGTGGTATCGCGAATGGTATCGCGAAAAAATCCGGTGTTCCCGTCCCGCTTTCAGAAGCGACAGAATCCCAGTATAGGAAACTCATCAATCTTGGATTGGGTGATCTCGACAAATCCGCCATCGCAGAACTTACATTCCCAGGTAGAGCTGGGGCAACCGCTACGGAAAAATGACAAAAGCAAGCAACATCACGAATAAGCAGGGGGAGCGCCTCGATATCTCATTCCACAGAGGAGATAAGCTGGAATCCATCGTCGTGCTTGGTCACGGGGTGACGGGGGACAAGGATCGGCCTCTTCTCCTTGCGGTTGCCGAGGGGCTGTCGAAGCGAGGGTGGCCATGCATGCGGGTTTCCTTTTCCGGAAACGGCGATTCCGAAGGACGTTTCGAAGACTCTACGATTTCTAAAGAGGTCGATGATCTTCGAACTGTACTGAAAACAATTCCGCAGGAAAAGCGCATCGCATATATCGGCCACAGCATGGGAGGGGCCGTGGGTGTGCTTACCGCCTCATCAGGGCTGCACATCCAGTCGCTGATTTCACTAGCTGGCATGACGCATACCGCAGAGTTTGTTTCGCGAGAGTTTGGCGAAGTGAAACCTGACGAGGGCTGCATGTGGGATGAAGAAGATTGCCCACTTTCACAGACCTTTGTGGATGATCTCAATCGTATTGAGAACACCCTCGATACTGCTTCGCGTGTAAGGCAACCGTGGCTGTTGATCCACGGCACGGCCGACGACGTGGTTCCTCTGAAAGACAGCCAGGACGCATTTGCCTCAGCAAACAGTAGCAAGGAACTTCTCGAAATTCCGGATGCCGGGCACGTGTTTGGCGAGGACAGTTATCCGCAGATCGTTGAAGCGATCCACGTATGGTTGGAGTCCAGCTTCGGGTGAGTCCCTATTTTTTCTCCAGCAGAATCTCTATCGGGGCGTGGTCGGAAATCTCGATGGATACGTCCGGGATCATTTTCGCCTGGGTTTCCTTGAAACCCGTTGTCATGAGGTAGTCAAATGTCGTCGGCTTGAAGCGTGTATATTTTGGATGGTTCCTCCAACTCAGGCGCTCCTCTTTCGGAGTGGTATCCCATGAGTTGTGGAAGCCGGCTTTTACAAGATCCGCCACGGCAGTGCACATTGGAAATTGTCCGTCGTGATTGGTGTTGAAATCGCCTCCGACCACCCATCCTACGATCTTCTCTCCCGCGAACTTTTTCGCCATCTCCGCTTTGTGGGCAATAATCTGCCTAGCGGATTCCTTACGTGTATCGGCTACGTTTTTTTCGCCCTTGGGAGTATCGCTACCGTGATTGCTCTTCAGGTGGACGGAGTAAATCATGATAAGTCCTCCATCCGGGTGCTGAAGCGCAGCGAATGCGAAACCCCGGCTAAGGCTGGGAAGGTTCTCGGCAGGTTTAAATGTTTCGAACCAGGCTGAATTTGCCTTTAGTTTCGAGGCGATGGCGCACTGCTGTGGGCCAGGTCTTGCGGGCTTGTTGCGATCAGGAAATGCGCTGAAGACATCCACCTTTAGTCCGGGCACCGAGGCGACAAGTTTGCCAAACACCTTTTCGTCTTGAACTTCCTGTGCCAGGAAAATGTCCGGATCCATTGTTCCCAGTATGCCTTTTACGCCTTTGATCTGTTTATATTTCTCACCCTTGGATGCATTCGGCCGGCCGCCAGGGAACCATTCGATGTTCCAAGCGACCGCTTTCAGGGGCTCCGCATAGAGAGCGGAGGAAAGAACTGCGCCAAGAGCGAGGCTGAGAAAGGGTCGGATACTGGGGATTGGCATGATTGGGGAGTTTGTTTGAACAAGCGAACTAATGGCGGATTCCGTTGGAAAGCAATGAATTCGGGAAAAGCCTTCCGTTATTTTCCGTAGGTTTTTTCAAGCCACGTCCCTTTGGGGCATTGCGGCTTGCAGGTTGGCACTAGGATTGCCAGTGTCGCCCATATGACTCGACGCGCGCTTCCGCTGCAATGGCTATCCCTCGTTTTCTACCTTTTTACAGGGTCCGGTATTCTTCACGCCCAAGAGGCTGAGCCGGAGATTCCTATGCCGGTGGAGGCTCTCGCCGAGGTGCCGGTGAAAGAGGCCAAAACCTTCGATGAAAAAATTAACGATTTTTTTGAGCCTGCAACTGATGCGGTGAATACGATTGTTTTCTTCAATATCTATACCAGCGCTGAAAAAAAAGCGGACGGAAAGCCGGTTTTGGGGATTCCTTTCATTCTAGTCTGGCTCGGCGGTAGTGCTGTTTTCCTGACGTTGTTTTTCAAATTTATCAATTTCCGCTCTTTTGGCTTAGCTCTGAAAACGTTGCGGGGAAAATACTCCAAAAGCACTGACCCGGGAGAGATTACTCACTTCCAAGCATTGGCCTCTGCTGTCTCAGCAACAGTGGGACTGGGCAATATTGCAGGTGTTGCAATCGCGATTAGCACGGGCGGTCCCGGGGCTGCGCTCTGGATCGTATTACTTGGCTTGCTAAGTATGACCACGAAATTTGCGGAGTGTACTCTAGGAGTGAAATACAGGCAGATTAGTAAATCTGGGAAAGTCCTAGGCGGGCCGATGCTCTATCTTAGCCGTGGCCTGGCGGAAAGAGGTCTTGGACCTCTTGGCCGGACACTGGCAGTCATTTTCGCAGTGCTCTGCATAGGTGGCGCGATGGGCGGCGGGAATATGTATCAGATCAACCAAGCGACCTCCCAGCTTGTTCATGTGACGGGCGGGGACGGTAGTTTCATGGATCAAAATCGGTGGGTCTTCGGTGCGGTTGTCGCTCTCTTGGTTGGAATGGTGATCATTGGAGGCATCACTCGCATCGCGAAAGTCACTTCGAAATTGGTTCCGTTTATGACCGCCACTTACATCCTAGGCTGTTTTATCGTAATCTTTGAGCATTACGACAGGATCGCCTCGACTTTTTCCTTGATCGTTTCCAGTGCGTTTAGCGGTGAGGCTGTGGCGGGCGGAGCCGTGGGTGTAATGCTCATCGGGATTCAGCGTGCGGTATTCTCTAACGAGGCCGGCGTGGGTTCTGCACCCATCGCGCATGCTGCTGCAAAAACGAAATACGCGGCGAGCGAAGGCTTGGTGGGTCTTCTTGAGCCATTTATCGACACGGTGGTGATCTGTACGATGACAGCATTTGTGATTATTTGCACAGGGAGCTACGCCGATACTGACAACGACGGCATCACGATCACTTCGGAGTCCTTTAGCTCCGTGATTCCATGGTTCAAATACGTGCTCTCCGTTGCGGTGATTCTCTTTGCTCTCTCCACATTGATTTCCTGGTCCTACTACGGGCTCCAGTCATGGAAGTTCCTTTTCGGGAAATCCAAAAAGGTGGATATCGCCTACAAGATTCTCTTCTGCATCGTAATCATCGTTGGTGCTGCAATGGCTCCGGGAAATGTCATTGAGTTCTCTGATGCTGCGCTGCTCGCCATGTGTTTCCCCAACCTGATCGGCGTATTCATCCTGCTTCCCGTTGTGAAAAGTGAGCTATTGAAGTTCCGAAGCTTTGTAAAACGAGTGGACGACGGCGAGGATCTTGATTCTGCACATGCGCACGTTTCTTCGCAGGGAGAGTGATATTATTGGACGTTTCCCTGAACCCAAGGAAGGCAGCAGCAGATAATGGCGCGTGAATACAAACTGCAGCGGAAGAAGCCGGTATCGGCTTCAGGGATAGCCTATGAAAAGGAACTAAATCCGGAGCAATTTGGTGCGGTCACCTCTCCTCCGGGAAAATCCCTCGTCATAGCGGGAGCTGGTTCTGGGAAAACGCGCACTCTCACTTATCGCGTTTCGTGGCTTTTGGATCAGGGAGAGAAAGCCCGGAACATCCTTCTCCTTACCTTCACCAATAAGGCCGCGAGGGAAATGGTCGAGCGGGTGCGCTCCCTCGTCCCCGGCGATGTCTCGGATCTCTGGGCTGGAACGTTCCACTCCATTTGTAACCGCATCCTGCGTAGGCACTCGGACGAGATCGGGTTTACAAAATCATTTTCCATCCTCGATCGCGACGATCAGAAATCGCTCATGAGCGGTGTGGTCGCCTCCTGCAATATCGACACGAAGCAACGGCGCTTTCCCAAGTCCGATGTCCTGATCTCCATGTTCAGCCTGATGGTTAATACTGGGGTGGATCTCGAGGAAGTGCTGCGTGCCCGCTATCCCTATTTTGATGACTGGGCGGAAGAGTTGGAGAAAGTCCGTGCCGGCTATGTGAAGAAAAAACGCGATACGAACTCGCTCGATTTCGACGACATGCTCTGCCTGACCGTGGATCTTTTTAAAGAGCATCCGAAAGTCCTGAAAATCTACCAAAAGCGTTTCAGCCACATCCTCGTCGATGAGTATCAGGACACGAACTCCGTCCAGAGCGAATTGATCGACCTTCTATCCGGTGAGGCCAACAGCCTGATGGCAGTAGGAGACGACTCACAATCCATCTACTCATGGCGCGGAGCCGAGGTGGATCACATCCTGAATTTCCGAGAACGTTATCCAGATTCAGTCGTTCACACGATTGAGACGAACTACCGCAGCGTCCCGGAAATCCTAGATCTATCGAATGCGGCGATCTCCGCGAACAAGATGCGTTTCGAGAAAAGCCTCCGTTCCTCCAGGGCTGAGGTTGGAGCAAAGCCTGCCCTCGTGGCTCTTGAAGACCCTGCCACACAGGCCTCCTTTGTTGCTCAGCGCATGTTGGAACTCCGTGACGAAGAGGGGATAGAGCTACAGGAAATGGCTGTCCTTTACCGTGCGCATTTCCAAAGCCTGGATATTCAAATGGAACTGACCCGGCGCGGCATCCCATTCGGCATCACCAGCGGCCTCCGCTTCTTCGAACAAGCACACATCAAGGACGTGGCCGCCTTTCTTCGCTTTGTCACGAACCGCAAAGATGAGGTTAGCTTCAAGCGCATGGTGCAGATGATGCCAGGCTGTGGTCCCGGCACCTCGGAAAAACTCTGGCAGAAATGGCTGAGCGAACCCGCCTCCGGAAATCCCGAACCGCCGGACAAATGGTCTGCAATTTTCATCGAATATTCCGTTCCCAAAAAAGCAGCCAAGCACTGGGAGCAGTTCTGCTACACCATGGACGAGCTGAATCCCGGCGGTGTTTTCGTGTCTCCTTCGGAAATGATCTTCAGCGTGCTCGAGGGTATCTACGACGATTACCTCAAGGACAGTTTCGAAAACTACGAATCCCGCCGCGCGGATATCGAGCAACTCATCCAATACGGCGGCACCTTCGAGGATGTCCTCGAATTCCTAGCCCAGCTTTCTCTGATGAGTACCACGGATGGCGAGCCAACCGGCGACAAGGCTGAACTGGACGACGACAAGGTCACCCTCTCATCCATCCACCAGGCAAAGGGACTGGAATGGAAAGTGGTTTTCCTGATCTGGCTTGTGGACGGGCAGTTCCCGAACGGACGAATCTTGGAAGCCGATGACGAAGCCGCGTTCGAGGAGGAAAGACGCCTCTTCTACGTCGCCCTCACACGCGCGAAAGACGAGCTCTATCTCACCTACCCGATGCTTAATCCGAAAAGTTACACCGGTGATGTCCTGTGTCGCCCCTCCCGCTTCCTCGACGACTTTCCGAAAGAAATGGTTGAAACTTGGAACGTCGGCAACGAGTGGAAGGAAGACGATCCCTTCTAGAAAAGCCAAGCCACTAGTGGCCTGTCACCCTTCGATTGAAGGATAGAGGCGTTGGAGTTTTATGCGGGCGGCGGCGGTGTCGTCTACATCCCCAAAGGGGTTGTGTCCTAGTGGTCTGTCAGATGAAAGATGGCTGAACTCGCCGTCGTTTGCGCGCAACGCCTCGCGGTTCAGTGCCAGCGAATTCACCGGGTTGTTGTGGTGACGGCGTTGTGACAGGAGCGGTCGCCCTGCCCCATCTCGTAGCCTTCGTGCAGGGTGGAAAGGAATTCCGGGGTGAGTTCGCCGTTGCAGTTAGTGCCCTTCGAGGTGGTGGTGCTCGGAAGTTGTATCGTGGACATGATCTGTTCTTTCGGAGCTGCATTCGAAACCTCAGGGGTTTCGTTTGCTTCGTCTTTCCCGGTAGGCGGGAAATCGATCAAATATATCCAATTAATCCTCCGTATGTCCATTGACGAATAGGGAATAGGGAATAGGGAATAGCGGCACGGCGGAGTCCGATGAGTTCGAAGTGCCCGTCGCTACCCATCCTGGCGCTCGGTTATGCAAGGTAGG
>CAJJBR010000095.1 GCA_905182475.1 Akkermansiaceae bacterium
TGCCTTGAGCCTTGCCTTGAGCCTTGCCTTGAGCCTTGCCTTGGCCGGGTTTGCAGGGAGAATGCTGCGGTTATATTGAAAAGGTATGGAAGCGATCCGGATTGAAAATGTGCGCAAGGTGTTTGGAGGGTCGGTAGTGGCTCTTGATGGGCTGAACCTGGAGATCGAGGCGGGGGAATTGTTTTTCCTGTTAGGTGCATCCGGTTGTGGAAAGACAACCTTGCTGCGCTGTATCGCGGGACTGGAGACGCCTACAGAAGGGAAGGTCTTTTTTGGTGATGCCGATGTGACCTCGCTAGCCCCTCACAAGAGGGAAGCTGCAATGGTTTTCCAGAGCTACGCGCTGTGGCCTCACCTAACCGTAGGACAGAATATCGCTTTCGGACTAGAGGAGCGGAAGGTGCCAAAGGCGGAGATCAAGAAGAGGGTGGCGGAAGCGCTGGAGATGGTCCAGCTCGGAGGATACGGGGGGCGCTCTATCGACCAGATGTCCGGCGGGCAGCAGCAACGAGTGAGCCTGGCAAGGGCGCTGGTAGTGAAGCCGCGGTGCCTGCTGTTGGACGAACCGCTTTCGAATCTGGACGCTCAGCTACGGGTGGAGATGAGGAGGGAAATCCGTAGTATCGTGAAGGAAAACGGTCTAACCGGAATTTACGTGACCCACGACCAGGAAGAGGCGTTGGCAATGGCAGACCGGTTGGCTGTGCTTTCCTGGGGAAAGATCGGCCAGGTGGGGACACCGGAGGAAGTTTATCGGCAGCCAGTGAATTCTTATGTGGCGGGTTTCATAGGTGAGACGAACCTGATCGAGGGCGAGGTGATGGAGATGCACGATGGTTTCTGCTTCGTGAAAGTGAACGGCGCACCTCTTGTTGGTCGCGTGACGGTGGAAGGATGGCAGGCAAAAGCAGGGGATGCAGCAACGGTTTCCATCCGGCCGGAGGCTTGGCGTCTGCACAAGGAGGGCGGGGAAAACGAGATATCAGGAAAGATCGTTGAGCGCAGTTATCTTGGGCAGAGAATCGAGTATTTCATCGAGACTGCCGTGGGCAAACAACAGGTGGTGGAAATGAATCCGCATGTGATCCACGAGACGGGAGACGAGATAGTGCTTCACGCGAGGCACGGGGACGTAGTGGTGTTTCCGAAGTGATCCGGATTGGTTGAGATTTCCTCTTGGGATGAGCTGATTCATTAAGGTCCATCGAGTGAAATCATCCGTGACTGCAGGGAGGGTGGGCGCATAGTCTTCGGCATGAAACCAAAGGCCGTCCCGCTCTTCCTGGTGCTCATACCAATTGCACAAGCAGGCGCCACCCCGCTTTTTAACGGGAAGGATCTCGATTCATGAAATCACGATTTATCATCATCCTAAGCCTGCTCAGCCTGATCGTGGCTCTGCCGCTAGTTTTAAAAAGGAAAACAGAAACGGCATCACCCGGCTCGGCAGATGATAGGCTGGTGATCCTTTCTCCACACAACGAATCGATACGCAGGGAATTCGGTGAAGCGTTCGCTGCGCATTGGAATCAGAAAACGGGCAGATCGATCTACATGGATTGGCGGACTCCCGGGGGCACATCCGAGATCCGTATGGTGATCGATGCGGGATTCAAAGCGGCGGCTGAAACAGGGCGCCAGGGGATAGGGGTGGATCTGTTTTTCGGAGGTGGCGAGCCGGACTTCGCAGGGCAAGCAAGGAAGGGAAGATTCATTCCGCTAGACGTTTTCGATACGAATCCGGACCTCTTCGGCGAAGGAGGTGTAATCCCGGAAATATTCACCGGTGAAAGATACTACGCGGCGGATAAGGTCTGGGTGGGCACATGCATGTCGCAGTTTGGAATCTGCTACAATCCGGATTTTATCAAACGGCTGGGCGTCGCTCCTCCAGAAAGGTGGCAGGATCTCGGCAAGCCGGTCTTCGCTGGAAGTTTGGCTCTAACAGATCCGACGAAGAGTGGATCTGTTGCGCGGACTTTCGAGCTTCTTGTGCAGGGGGAGATGCAGAGAGAGCGTGCTGCCGGTGGCGATATCGCGGACGGTTGGGACGAAGGCCTGCGCCTGATCCAGCGCATGGGTGCGAACGCGCGTTACTTTACGGACAGTGCTTCAAAGATTCCGCAGGACGTCGGGCAGGGCAATGCATCGTCCGGTATGAGTATTGATTTTTATGGGAGAAGCTATGCCTCGGAGTTGCTGACCAAAGACGGGAAACCGCGTGTGGTTTGGATTGCCCCGGTAGGCGGGACGACGATGAGCGCGGATCCCATCGCGATCCTCAAAGGCGCTCCGAACGTGGATATCGCCCAAGATTTTGTGGAATTCTGCCTGACCGAGGAGGCGCAGCGGCTGTGGTTTCAGAGACCTGGAACCGAGGGCGGACCGCTGGATCGCGCACTCCACCGCACACCGATACGCAAGGACATGTATTCCGCTGAAATCCTAGAATTGACGACAATGCAGGGGATCAATCCCTACGAGGACGAGGGCAATTTCACCTATGATAGGGAACTTACCGGCAAGGTCTTCAATACGCTACGGCAACTTGTGAAAGTCATGTGCATCGACTCGCACGAAGAGATGAAAGCAGCATGGGAGGCAATGATTTCGGCAGGGATGCCGGATGAGGCAGTTGCCGTTTTTCACGATATTTCCAAAGTCTCATACGAGATCGCCGGAAAAGGTGACCCCGGTCTGGATAGTCGCGAATCCATGGTTCAGTCGGAGCGTATGAAGGAGCTGGGCGAATGGTTCCGCGGGAACTACCGGGAGGCGAAACGCATCGCTGAGGCTGGGAATGGCAAGCCGTAGGCAGCCAATCGAAGCTAAGCGGAGATAGAGGGACACGGAAATTAAATCTTCCCTCAGATAAGGATGGAGCGAGATGCCTTGGGATGTGTGCCCCGGATGCTGGGCAGCAGGATGCGGCCCCTCCTTGGCTTAGACAGCCACGGCTTCAAGAATATCCGCGACTTCCGCGAGACGCCCTACGCCCTGGTAACCGCATGCGAGATCTCCTGAAGCGGGATCGATAAATTCGCAACCGTCGGCCTTCAGTAGCTGGAGGTTTCGCTGAGTCGCCGGATGGAGCCACATTTTGCCGTTCATTGCCGGGGCGATAAGGACACGTGTTTCGCGGGGGAGGGCTAGGTAGATTGAACAGAGGGGATCAGGAGCCAGGCCGTTGGCAAAGTTCCCGAGGGTGTTTGCGGAGGCGGGGGCAACGAGGAAAAGGTCGGCGGTATCCGCTGACTCGATATGTCCCGGTTTCCAAGAGTTCTTCTCATCCTCAAGCGAGACAAGAACCGGCTGGCGGGTGAGTGTTTGGAGGGTGAGGGGAGTGATGAATTCACACGCGGACTTCGTCATGACTGCCCGGACTTCGTGACCCTGCTTGATAAGCTGAGATGCGAGGTCGGCGGCTTTATAGGCAGCGATGGAGCCGGAGATTCCGAGGACGATTTTCATAAAAGATCAAGTTTCAAAGTTCAACTTTCAAGGAAGACTGTTGGAGCAACTGATAGCGGTAAGAGAGTCGCGGATAAAGATTCTTTGTTGAGATTTGAATTTTCAGAGCAGCATTGTCGCCGCTTTTTTCACCGCAGTAGTGAGTGAATCGATGTCTTCGAGAGTGTTGTAGAAAGCGAAGGATGCGCGGGTGGTGCCGGTGATGCCAAAGCGTGCCATGAGCGGTTGGCAGCAATGGTGGCCGGTGCGGACGGCTACTCCCATCTGGTCGATGAGCGTTCCGAGATCGTAGTGATGAACTCCTTCCAGCGCGAAGGACAGAGCGCCAATTCGGTCGACTGGTCCGTAAAGTCGGATACCGGGGATTTCTCCTAAGCTCTCGGCCGCGGCGCGCATGAGAGCTTCCTCGTGATCGTGGATTTTGGAAATACCGATGGCATTCATGTAATCAAAGGCAGCAGCGAGGGCTATGCCGCCTTCGATGTTCGGGGTGCCGGCTTCATATTTGAAAGGGGGGGCGTTGTAAGTTGTTCCCTCGAAGGTAACTTCTTTGATCATCTCACCACCGCCGCGCCACGGGGGAAGCTGCTCAAGCAGTTCTAGCCTTCCCCAGAGGATTCCGATACCGGTGGGGGCGTAAGTTTTGTGGCCGGAAAATGCGAGGAAGTCGGCTCCGAGTGCCTGCACATCGATGGCGAGGTGGGGCACTGCTTGAGCAGCATCTACCAGTGTGATCGTGCCGTTTGCCTTGGCTGCAGCGACCATCTCGCGAACTGGATTGACCGTGCCGAATGCGTTCGAGACCCAAGTGACTGCCAGTATCTTTGTTTTTTCTGTGAGAAGGGATTTGAAAGCCGCCTGATCCAGGACTCCGTCTTCATCGCAGGGGATGACGGTGATTTTCGCTCCAGTGCGCTCCGCGAGCATCTGCCACGGAACGATGTTCGAGTGGTGCTCGAGAGTGGAAATGAGAATTTCATCACCGGGATTTAGACTGATGATATTCGCAACGAGGTTGATCGCGTCCGTGCATCCAGAGGTGAAAATTACTTCGTTCGGAGTCGCAGCCCCGATGTGAGCCGCGATGGTATTCCGGGCGTTTTCATGAGCTTCCGTCGCCGCTCGTGCTAGGTAGTGTGTGCCACGATGGATGTTTGAATTAATCTCCTCGTAGTAACGCCGCGAAGCCTCGATTACTGCACTTGGGTTCTGTGACGTGGCGGCATTGTCGAGATAAACGAGCGGCTTGCCGTTTACGGATTGCCCGAGGATGGGGAAATCCAATTTAAGGGAGACGGGGAGCATGTAGGTGCTTAGGAAAGTTGTTCGATGGCGGCTTCGAGTGACGGTGCGTCCTCAACGGAAATTACCGTAGTGCCGGGAGCGATTTTAGCAACCAGACCTGCGATTACTTTTCCTGGGCCGAGCTCAAGGAAGGTCGTGTGGCCGGCTGCGACGAGGTATTGGATGGATTCGATCCAGCGAACCGATCCGGTGACCTGCGAGGTGAGGGTGGAGCGAATTTCACTTTCCGATGAAACGGGTTGGGCGGTGAAGTTTGCCACTACAGGGATGCCAGGGCAGGCAATCGTGGTTGCTTCCAGTTCTACCGCGAGTTTCTCCTGAGCAGAAGCCATGAGACGGGAGTGGTAGGCACCGGCGACCTTGAGTTTGATGGCGCGGCGGATGCCGAATTCCTTGGCCTGTGCGATTGCGGCATCGATGTTTGCGGAAGCTCCAGAGAGAACGATCTGTCCCGGTGCGTTGAGGTTGGCAACATCGACGTCCGTGGCTGCTGCGAGTTCGCGGATCTTCTCCTCTTCGCCACCGATCAGGGCTGCCATGGCTCCGTCGGTCGCATTACAGGCCTCTTCCATGAAGGTGCCACGGCGGGAAACAAGGCGGAGCCCGTCTTCGAAGGACAGGGTTCCGGCAGCGGCATGGGCAGTGAATTCACCGAGGGAAAGCCCGGCTGCGGCGACAGGTTTGAATCCGGGAACGCTTTCACGGATCAGTTCGAGGGCGATCAGGCCGTGGAGATAGAGTGCGGGCTGGCAGTGAGAAGTGCTAGTCAGCACTTCATCCGGCCCATTGAACATGATGTCGGTAAGGGAGTACCCAAGAGCGGCATCGGCTTTTTCAGCGAGTTCACGGGCGACCTGGGAGGTTTGGAACCAGTCCTTTGCCATGCCGATCTTTTGAGCACCTTGTCCGGAGAAGAGAATAACGGGTTGAGTCATGCGCCGTTTCTATCGTCCGGCAGGGGGCTTGGCTAGAATTTGTCCGCCTTGAATGAAATTTGAATAGTGGACAGCTTCCGGGCTGGGCGTACATCTTGGTGCTGTGAACGAGGTGATGATTGAAACGAAGAATTTGCACAGAAGTTACCGTATCGGGCGGAAGTCCATCGAGGTGCTGCACGGGATCGATCTTAAAATTTCGAAAGGGGAAAAAGTCTTCCTCTGCGGGCCGAGCGGTGCGGGCAAGACGACCTTGCTCTACACCTTGGCCGGACTTGAGCAGCCCGAGCAGGGAAGCGTCCATATTGCCGGAACAGATCTCTACGGGATGCGCAGGAAAGCGCAGGCGGCTTTTCGGAACAAATCCATCGGCTACATCTTCCAAAACTACCATCTTCTCCCGGAACTGACCGCCGTTGAAAACGTCGCGGTGCCGGGTGCCATCGCCGGAGAGAACCGGACAGAGGCCGCGTTAGTCGCTTTGGAGCGGGTGGGGCTCAAAGACCGTGCCGAACATCTTCCTGCGGAATTGTCTGGAGGCGAGCAACAAAGAGTGGCCATTGCCAGAGCGATTGTAAACGAGCCGGCTGTCCTTTTCGCCGATGAACCAACCGGAAACCTCGATTCAAATACCAGTAACGAAATTATGAAGATACTTCTGGAACTCGCTGATGAAAAGAAAGTTACACTTATCGTGGTAACTCACGATAGAAGCCTTGCCGAGGTAGGCGACCGGACGCTTGTGATTAAGGATGGGAAGGTTGGGTAATTTGATTTAATTGATCGATTTAAGCGACCGATTGAAACGGAGTTGGCATCAGCGACAGAGACTTTGGACTCCTGCGGCTCTTGTCTAGAGTTCTCGGGGTGAAACGAGATGGAGCCGAGTTGAGTTAGGAATTGCGCGATACAGCCTCGTGCCATGACTTGTGAGCCCTGTTCCTGTCAACGGCCTGAATTATCCCAGCCTGGTGCGAAAGAGGCTGGGTCGAGCGCGAACCGATCGACCACAGTATCTCACAAAACATGATACGCAGGAGTATAACGCACCACGCGATGGTGCCTTTCCACAAAAGCTGGGAATAAAGAATTCCAGCAGCCAAAGACTGATTCAAACGTTCATTCGAAATACTTCTTTAGAACGCGTTGCTCACTCGGGGAAAGAGAATCCTTCCAGACCCGATCGCCGCCTTTCCCTTTGGCTGCACCTCCGCCCTTGGTGGATTTCGAGGTGGTTTCATCCACGGTATGCTTGCCGTCCTGAAGCTGGAGAAGGTCGCCTGGGATCGCCCTAGAAAGATCTTTAGCCTCAAGCGCTGTCAGATCACCGATGTCCAAGGCATCTTTTTCGTCCCGTAGGACATTCGGGTCATGACCGGGGCCGCGTTGAATTCCACCGGAGCCTGTGCCTTCTCCATCCTCTCCAGGTCCATTGCCTTCGCCCTCACCATCATCTTCGCCATCACCCAGGAGCTGCTCCGACCAGTCATCACCTTCACCATTCCTTTGTCCCGCACTATCAAGGGATTCCTGTAGTTTTTCCATGTTTTCCTTAAGGTGGGAAAGTTGCTCTGGAGTGAGCTTTCCGAGGTTCTCAGGATCGATTTTTGAGATCTCATCGAGGAGTCCAGGGTTTGGTTTCATCGCGCCATTCTGGAGGCCTTTGAGAGCGTCTTCGAATTCCTCGGTGAGCTTTTGCTTCTGCTCGGTGGTCTTGCCTTCGGTATTCTCCGTAAGGGCATCCAAGGCGCTGGCAGCATCCGAAAGGTCGCGTTCAAGCTTCTCCATATTGGATTCCTGGGTTTCTTTCAGGCTATCGGTGGCTTCCAGAGATGCGTGACTGAACCAGTCTTCCTCCTCCTGCGAGCGCAGTTGCTCAAGCCGTTTCTCCATTTCCTCGATGTATTCTTCATCGACCATGGCGTCGTCAGCGAGTTGCTCCAGCTGAGAATCCAGCTGCGACCATGCCTGGGGCTGACTGGATGGGGCGGGGGTGTCTCGGATTTTGGCGCTGATCGGAATGAGCAAGCCGAGAGCCAGTAAAACCAGAGCGCCGATAGGTGGAGCCAATGTCTTGGGAAGGTGCCAGTTCAGCGATTCCGGGAGATCGTCGGTCTGTTTAGGCCATGGAGAAACTCCTGCCTGTGCGGCTGAGAGCGCCGTATTGAGGCCGGAACCGGCCTCAATACGAACTAAGGACTGGTCAGGATTCTCGAAGCGTCGAGCGGAAATCACGAAGGAAACGACCCCAACGAGTAATAAAACGATTCCAAGCGCCACCGAGATTTCGATAATCGAGAACTGCGGAAACTCTCGCCGTACTACCAGCGTAGCGATCGCACCTAGTGCCGCGGCTACTAGCAAAGGTCCAGCGACAGTCTGTAGAAACCATCCGAAGTTGATCCGCCGCGAGAGTGCTTTCGCGCGGTCTTTCCAGAAGGCTTTGTTCGATTGCTCCAGTGACATGATGGAATTCTAAACGGTTGTTGGGGTTTCTGCGAACCGATTTTTGAAGCCTTCTTGGATTTCGTGTACAGGGGCGGGGCACGAATGGGTAGATTCAATCAGCGTAGTCCGTTGCGTATCTCGATATTCCATTTTGCATTACACATATTGTAACAAGTTACCTTAGGGGAAGCCTGCTGTGGTGAGTTACGGGAGATCTGGGAGCAAAAACACTAGATATCAAGGGTTTCAGCGCCGTGACCTCTGCCGACAACCTTGAATGGGAATTTCACGATCAAGTAGAATAACCACAGTTCTCCCAGAACGAATCGAGCGGCATGTAGTCATCAGGTCTTTTTGAATGACTGGGATCGCGCTCTAGAGCACAAATGCGGCGGCTCCGCTGGATTTCCTGATCGTGGGTATTGAAGATTATCGTGTTGGAAAATGTCCGGGGTTGGGACTTTGCAAAACCAGTTTTCCGACGATCATTCCCACGCCCATGATTCCTTTCATCCGAACCCTGCCCATCCTTTTTCTCTTCAGCCTATTTCTTCCGGTTTCCGCCGCGGATGATCCTAAGGAGAAAAAAGCCGAAGAAAAGAAGCCACTAAAAACCCCGGATCCAGTTTCAAAAAACGCGAAGATCACCATTGCTGGAAAGGAAATCCCTTACACGGTCACGACCGGAAAAATCGTTCTGCGCGATGATGAGGGCGAACCAAAAGCATCCATTTTCCACGTCAGCTACGTGCGGGACAAGACTGAGAATGAACCGGATCGTCCGGTGATGTTCGCCTTCAATGGTGGCCCCGGATCTTCTTCTGTTTGGCTGCACCTAGGCATATTGGGGCCAAAGCGGGTTTCCTTGCCCGGAGACGGCACTCAGCCAATGACGCCCCCTGCCCGCCTGATCGAAAACGAATACAGCATTCTAGACGTTTGCGACCTAGTCTTCATCGATCCGGTCTCAACCGGTTACAGCCGTGTTGAGAAAAAAGGCGAAGCTAAGGACTACTACGGGATCGAAGGCGATATTAAATCTGTCGGAGAATTCATCAGGAAATGGATTTCTGAAAACAAGCGTTGGGATTCCCCCAAGTATCTCTGTGGAGAATCCTACGGAGGAATCCGTGCCGCAGGACTAGCCGAGCATTTGCAAAACCGCTACGGCATGAGCCTGAACGGCGTAGTGCTGCTCTCATCCCTTTTGGACTACAGGACTCTGCTTCCTGCGCAAGGCAGCCAGCTTTCCCACCAAGTATTTCTGCCGGCTTTCATGACCACCGCCCACTATCACAAGCAGATCGAGGGAGACCGGGAAGCGTTGCTGAAAGAGGTGCGCGAATTTGCCTTTGGCGAATACACGCTCGCCCTGCTCAAAGGAACCGCGATCAGTGAAGACGAGCTGGCAGTTGTTTCCGGAAAACTGGAGAAATTCACCAGTCTACCTGCTGATTTTTGGAAACGCAAGAACCTCAGGATCAATCCTTCCGAGTTCCGTGCCGAGCTTCTACGTGAGGAAGGAAAGGTCGTCGGCCGATTCGACTCTAGGGTCGCCTGGGACGCTACCAACTCGGAGGCCGATTTCGCCACTTACGATCCCTCCTACTCGCTCGCGATCGGCGCGTTTTCAACAGCCATGCTCTCCTACCTTGTTGAGGATCTTGGTTGGAATGAGGAAGAGCATTACGAAGTCCTAACCTCGAAAGTGCATCCGTGGCGTTATGATTCCGACAACCGAGTTGTGAACCTTACCGACCGCCTCGTCAGTGCCATCAGGGACAATCCGAAGCTGGAAATCCTAGTCATGGGTGCCTACGCAGATCTTGCGACGCCTCCCGCCGGAGTCCCCTACTCTTTCAGTCAGTCCATGAGCTTCCCAAAGCCCCTGCGTGATCAGATCAGTTACACCTATTATGAGGCGGGTCACATGTTTTACCTGAATCCACCGGATCTCGTGAAGTCTCGCGCCGACCTTGTGGAGTTTCTCAAGAAAAACTAGTTTTCTGAAAACCTTAAAAATCCCCATTCGTCAGATTAAGGTTTTCTGGGCACTAGGCGGTGGTAGGATATCTTCGATTTTGTTTTGGCGATTGAATCCGATGAAAGATTCCCGATTCTAGCGCGATATAGGAACTAACCATTTTTGTCCCTCTGAAAACTTCTTACCTCATCCGAATCGTCCTTCTGAAATTTGGCTTCACCGCCTGTTTGATTGGTGCGGAAACAAAAGCAGTAGAACCTGGTCATTCGCATCAGGGTCATTCCTTCAATGAAGGACCTCGGCAGGCATCCGGACTCATTGAGGGGACCGGTAAAGTGACAATCCCCATCAAAAGCACATGGGAACATGGCCAAGCATATTTCGACCAAGGCCTGGGGCAGTTACATGGGTTCTGGTACTACGAGGCGGAACGCTCTTTCCGACAGATCGCCGCCCACGACCCCAAATGCGCGATGGCCTATTGGGGCATGGCGATGGCCAACTGGGAGAATCCAGAGCGAGCCAAAAGCTTCATAGAGAAAGCCAATGCCCTGACTGAAAACGCGAGTAAACATGGCCAAGCGTATATTGCTACCCAAGCGAAATACCTCGATGGAAAGCCTTCGGATGAAAAAGCGCGGCGTCAGAAAATGCTGCGCGATTTGGAAAATCTAATTCACAATTTCCCGGATGATATCGAAGCCAAAGCCTTCTTAGTAGTTCGAATCTGGCAGTTTTCATCCAAGTCCCCGCAGATACCCATCGGTAGCCATGAGGCGGTTGACGCTCTCCTCCAGCAAATAATCGCCAAGGAACCGATGCATCCGGCGCATCATTACCGCATCCACCTTTGGGACAACCGGAAGGCTGAACGCGCCATAGATTCTGCGGCGAAGCTCGCATTCACCGGTCCGGGAATCGCCCACATGTGGCACATGCCGGGACACATCTATTCGAAACTCCACCGCTACGAGGATGCGGCATGGCACCAGCAAGCATCCGCCCGTGTAGATCACGCGCACATGCTAAAGCACCGACTGCTACCTGATCAGATTCACAATTACGCGCACAACAACGAATGGCTGTCTAGGAACTGGATGAATCTTGGAAACCGCACTGCGGCCTTGGAAATGGCTAAATCGCTTCTCGCCAATCCACGTCACCCGAAACTCAATACGGTCGAAGGCAAAGCGCATTCCTATCGTTACGGACGGATGCGTTTGATCAATATTCTTGAAAAGTTCGAACTGTGGGACGAGTCGCTCGATCTCACTGCGAGCGAATGGCTGGAGCCTATCGAAAAGCCCGAATATGAAATTCCGCGACTTCGTTTGATAGGTCTCGCCCATTTCGAATTAGGCCGAAAAAAGGATTTGGAGCAGGTGTTGGCTGGACTCGATACGCGTTCCAAGGTGGCGAAGGAGGATCAAGAGAAAGTCCAATCCGAAGCCAAAGCGAAGGCTGAAAAAGAAAAGAAAAAGCCAGATGAAATCGAGAAAATCGTCAAGGAATCAGGAAAAAAAGCGGGACAACAGATCGATAAGATTAAGAAAATCCAAGCCGAACTGGAAGGTTGCCTCGCAGCACTAAATGGCGACAAGGATGCCGCGCTCAAGGCGCTGGCGAAATCCACCCGTCCTAAGCACGCGACCGCCTTGGAATACATCTCTCTTGGTGATTTGGAGAAAGCCGATTCCCTGAGCGCAGCCGAAGTGACTGGTGACAAGCGGCGGGCTCTTCCACTGGCAGCAAGAATCGAAGTTCTTCACCATCTGGGAAAGCCAGAAGAAGCGCGCAAGTGTTTCGATAGACTTCGCAAGGTCTCGTCGCAGATCGACCTGGACGCACTTCCATTTGCCCGCCTCCTGCCGATTGCACGTAGCATGGGTTTTCCTGATGACTGGACCCAGCCCTATGTAAGCCCTTCAGACTTTGGCGAGCGCCCGGACGTCAATACCCTCGGTCCCATTCACTGGGAGCCACCTTCGGCACCATCCTTCACCCTTCCTGATCAGAAGAAGCTACCGGTCAGCCTAGAAAACTATAACGGCAAGCCACTGGTTCTCATCTTCTATCTTGGATACGGCTGTCTCCACTGTTCCGAACAGCTCAACGCGATCGCCGAGCGCACCGATGATTTCAAGGCTGCAGGACTCCCGGTTTTAGCGATCAGCACCGACAGCGTCGCGGAGCTCGCGAAATCGCAGGAAAACTATTCAGCCGACGGCAAAAGCTTCCCCTTCCCCCTCGTTGCCGACCCCGAAAAAACTTCTTTCAAAGCTTACGGTGCCCACGACGACTTCGAAGAGGATGCTCTTCATGGCACCTTCTTGCTCGACCCGAAAGGAAGAATCCTATGGTCAGATATTTCAGCCGATCCGTTCATGGATCTCGATTTTCTGATCAAGGAGTCACATCGACTTCTAAGGCTTCACGCTGAGGATTGAAAAACAAGAGGGCTGCCCTATGGCTGCCCAGCGGCATCGGCCTTCTCCGCCTACTTTTAGTCGGGTGCTTTTGGTCGTTCTGGGTTCGAACGACGGGTGGCCTGCCACGCAGCCAGCCAAAATGATGTGAACTCCTTATCGGATTGCTCTGTCGGCCAGATGATGCCGGATTTGCGATCATGAATCACCATCAATGGCATTGCTTCGATCCCCAGCTTTGACCGTGGATATATTTCGTGCGTTGCGTGGAAGTATGCAAAGCCGTCCTTCCAGGCGGCAGCACAACCCGAGCACTCTACCTCGGCACGATGAAAACCTCTCCGAAATCCTGCCGCCTAGAGGGACACTTCTGACGGCGTTGCATACGTTTAAGACGGCACAAAGTGCGGTCTTAAACCTGCCAAAAGCGGCAGCAGGCTGCCGACACTCACCGGATCTACTGGATCTGGGTGAAGGTGACGCCGAGTTCTTGTTCGAACTTGGTGATCTTCTTGCGCTCGCGGGGATCGATGAGGGCGATGGAGGTTCCCTTTTTTCCGGCGCGGGCGGTGCGGCCGCTGCGGTGGGTGTAGTATTCGATCTGCTCTGGGAGCTGGTAGTGGATGACGAAGGTGAGCCCCTCGACATCGATGCCACGGGCGGCGACGTCGGTGGCGATGAGGATGCGGGTGCGCTCGTTCTTGAAGCCGCGCATAACTTTATCGCGCTCGCGCTGGGAGAGATCCCCCTGGATAACATCGACAGGAAAGTTGAGTTTTAGTAACTGCCGCCCAAGGGCGACGGCTCCGGCTTTTGTGCGGACGAAGATGAGGCCACGCTCTTCCTCACGGTCGGCTAGGAATTCGGAGAGAAATTCGTTTTTCTCGTCTTTGGCGCAGACGGCGTAGCGGTGGTCGATATCGCGATTGACGACGTGAGCCTTGTCCACTTTGAGGATTTCCGGCTGGCCGTGCATAGATCCTTTGATGAGCGTCTGGATGGAATCCGGGAAGGTGGCGGAGAAGAGCCAGGTGCTACGGCGCTTCCGAGTGAGGCCGAAAATGGTGAGGAGTTGTTTCTTGAAGCCCATGGAGAGCATCTCATCGGCTTCATCTAGGACGAGGTGTTTCACGGTCTCAAGTGTTAGGGCTTTCTTGTTGATGAGATCGAGCAGGCGCCCGGGTGTGGCGACGATGATGTGGGTGGGGCGCTTGAGATTCACGATCTGCCTGTCCATCGGCTCGCCGCCAGTGAGAGTTTCGATGAAGATTTTATCGGAAAATTTGGTGAAGCGGAAAAGCTGTTTGGCGATCTGCTTGGCGAGCTCCCGTGTGGGGGCGACGACGAGCCCCTGGATGTGGGGCTTCTTGTGATCGACCTTGGTGAGCAGCGGTAGGCCGAAGGCAGCCGTCTTGCCGGTGCCGGTCTGCGCCTGTGCGACGAAGTCCCCTCCGTTTTTTATGAGGTAAGGGATGGATCGCTCCTGCACCTCCGTGGGCGTGGATATGCCCAAGCCTTCCAATCCCTTTACCAAATTTGCCGGTACTCCCAATTCTCTAAATGCGCTCAAAATATTATTGTGTGTTACTGGCCGGAGAGTGGCTGGTGTGTGGGCGGGTTGCGAGGGGAAAGATTGAACCACAATGGTAGCGCAGCGGACATAGACGAACTGTAATTCAGAGCTTTCGTCAAATGGACTCAGATGAACGCGGATCGGATTCTTTGTGATTTTGTAGAGTGGAGTCTTTCGAGTGGCGGTGTGGGCGGCGAATGGCTAGATATGGAGAGTGATCAGTGATAGCTGGAAGACTTTAGATCGATCCAATAGCGTCGGAGAATTTCCCCGTCTTCCTCTACGAATACCTCGTTCTCCATAACTCCGCCGTTGCCTTCGATCATGGCGACAGAGGCGGTGTTTGAAGGGGCGCAGGTGAGCAAGACCTTTTTCCTGCCCAGTTCACTGATATAGGAAAGTCCTGTCTTGAAGAGCTGGCTGCCGAAGCCGCGCTTTCGGAAACGGGGAGTGACTGCGTATCCGATATTTCCGCCATTGGTCAGCAATCGCTCGTTGAGTTCTTGCCTGATACTGCACCTCCCTACGATCTGCCCGTCGAGAAATCCGTAGAGCATGGTGTGTGGCACGGGTCCGGCTTTAACTCCAATTCCCAGCGCATCATTTTCGAGTCTGACTACGTGCTCGCCGAAGGGCATGCCTTCTTTCCAAGTAAACGTATGCCACGAAGTATCCTCCCCTTCCCACTCTTTCAATCCGGCCAGGAAAGCGGATTCGTCGTGTAGAGTGAGTTGGCGGATTTCCAGAAGTTCCACGATCGCGAAGACTAATCGACGTCGCCGGGAGAAAGAAGTAGAAATAGGTAGTTATGAATCCCGACCTAACCCGACATCCCGCGACCGATCCCGGCATCATCATCCAGCTCCGTGACCGACAGTATGGGGCGGAATTGGTTGCGGCGGCTTTGCTGCATTTTGATTTATTTACATGGCTTTCGCAAAACGAGTGTGTGTCGGCTGAGGAGGTGGCGGGGCATTTCGGGTTCGAGGCGCGGCCTTTGGATGTGATGCTGACGCTTTGCCGGGCATACGGGTTTGTTGAAGGAGTGGAGAAGATACGGATTACGCAAATGGGGCGGGAGCATCTGGTAAAAGGCTCGCCGTGGTTTCTCGGTCCCTACTACATGCCAGTGAAAGACTCGGCGATTACTTCGAGCTTCGTCCATGTGCTAAAAACGGGCAAGCCAGCCAACTGGCAGGCGAAGGATGCGGGGGGCGACTGGCATGAATCGATGCGTGATCCGGAGTTTGCGAAGGAGTTCACTGGATTGATGAACTGCCGCGGGCTGCTGTTTGGTCAGAAACTTGCGGAGGCGATTCGTCCCTTTTTAGAGAAGCGGACGAGGCTGCTTGATGTTGGCGGTGGTTCGGGGATTTACTCGGCGGCACTTTGCGCTGCGCATCCGCAACTGACGGCGACGGTGTTCGAGCAGGATCGGGTGGATGCGATCGTAAAATCGGAGGTGGTGAGGCATGGGCTGGAAGATAGGATTTCGGTGACGACGGGCGACATGTTCCTCGACGAATGGCCGGAGGCAGATGTGGTGCTGCTCTCAAACGTGTTGCACGATTGGGACTATGCGGAAGTGGGCGAACTCTTCGCTCAGGCGGCTAAGGTGTTAGCTCCCGGCGGGCTGCTGGTGATCCACGATGCATTCGTTTCCGATGACAAGGCGGGGCCGGTGGAAACGGCGGAATACTCGGCACTGCTGATGAATATCACTCAAGGGAAATGCTACTCCGCTGCCGAGTATGCCGCGATCATGGAGGGTCACGGTTTCGAGCCTGGTGGCTACCACGATACCATTGCCAAGCGCGGGTTCATGACGGCGGTGAGGGTTTGAATCAGAATTTCTAAACAACGGACTTTTCCTTTGCCTCCCCTTCCCCGCCCTTCTATCCAAGGGGCATGCCTTCCCGCGGACGCCACCAATCCACCTCCAAGGAATGCAAGGTGGTCATGAAAAAAATCGAGGCCATGGATGGGGTTGTCGGCGTAATTATCGGAATGTCATACGGAGGGAAATCGCTTGGGCAGGGTGGCAGCACCGGTTCGGTGCGCGTGCAGCGTGAGGTTGCCGGTGGGATCAAAGCCGTCATGCAATCGGCGAAAGGACTCCAGGAAATCTACGTCCGAACCGATGCTGGCATGGAGGAATTGATCTCGCAGGCGATTCGGGATTTGTAGAACTGTCCCATCCTGAGAATACGTGCATTCCCGGGTATTTTATTCGGAATCCTAAATCTTACGTCATCACGTAGTTACAAGTTTTGTGAAATATGGCATTATGGTGATGTCAGGTGACTCCCCCTCACCCGACACCCCCACCCCAAATACCAATACTCGCATGAATCCCTTTGCCGCATTTTCGCGTTACATTGCGTTTTGCTTCGGACTATCACGAACGATGCTCAGTGCACAGGAACTCCCTTAGAACCTGAGTTTTACTTCCGATGGCTCTTTCTTCGGCACCGGAATCGAGGGGACTTCGTCCGAGTATCTGATCGATAACTTCCTCTCGGACGGCTACGCCAGCGGTTTCGATACAAAAGATGTCCCGGCGACCTACCTTCCCGGCGGCCCTACGGGTTCAGCAGGCTACCAATGGGGTGTGGCAGCCAGCGGCGCAGCCTATCCTCATACCCGCGCTCTCATCCTGGCTCCTTCTGCGGTAACGGGTGCCGCCCCGAAAAATCGTTCAACATCGCCACGCTCTATTACAGGAATGGAACGATCAATTCCGGTACCGGGACAAGCTCGGTGGTTCTCAGAATGATACTCAATTTCTCGGAGCCAATGGGGCTTCCCCAGATAAAAGTCGGGTTCACCGCAGATCTCATCAACACGCTGAACGGTGACGATCCTGTCGCCAGCGCGGACGTCGTCTCGCTCCGCAACATGTCCGACGCGCTGCATTTTACCGATGAAAGTGGCAACAAGTATTACTTGGAACTCAGTTTCCAAGTGGATCAGGACACCATCGACGGCACACTCACCAGCGCCAAGGAATTCCGCGTCTTTGAAGGCGGCTGGCACTGCCTCCCTGCCTCCCTGCCTCCCTGCTTGGGCGCTTTACAACTTCACCCATCAACCCGGTTCCGGAACCTGCAACCGCACTACTCAGTCTTGCTGGAATGGTGCTGCTGCTCCGTCGCAAGCGCGATTGAGTCGTTTGCTTCGCCGCAAGAGAAACTGAAAACGGGACTCAGCCCCGTTTCTTGGAGACTGATGAATTCGCAGCGCGTTTGACTCGAAGTGCGGAGGATTCGATTTTCCGGCCGTTCAGCTCAGAGATTGCCTTTGATGCCTCGTCGAAGTTCGGCATTTCTGCGAAGCCGAATCCTTTAGATAAGCCTGTCTTCTCGTCCATTACGAGGGTGAAGGATATCACTTTCCCGTATTTCGTGAAGAGTTCGTGGATCTCGGCTTCGGTGAGCTTGCGGTCGATGTTACGGATAAGGATTTGCAAAACGGTTCGGTGGTTGGGGGCAAGGTGGGGATACTGCGGATAAATGCGAGTCTCGAATCAATACTTTAGCGGCCCTCATCGGGATTCATCGGTGAAAGGAGCTTCACTTTTAGAACGCTGTCTTCTTCCGATACGCCCAGCTCCTTTTCCAAGAGCGGCATCACCCGGGCGATGCCGTCCACGGGGAAGTAGTCGCGGGTGCGCATCCATTGATTTCCAAGAATCTCGTATGCGATCTTTCGATTCGGAAAAATGGAATCTGCCAGAGTCAGCACGTCCTGTGCAGGGTCTTCATGATAGTTGAGCGTGTAGAGTAGGCCTAAAACGGTAGGCGGTAAGCGTGGGTTCTCTTTCCTGATCTCATTAGCTAGGGCGAGTGCGTCCATTTCCCTGCCGGGCACGCGAGCCAGCGAATATAGTGCGGCACGTTTCGCGTAACCCCGGGCGTTACCTGTTTCTACGGCGGCCATAAAAGCCTCATAGGACTTTTCATACGCTTCGTTAGGAGAACTAAAGGCGGCAATCTTATTGGAATCCGAGAGCAGAACCCCGAGGCCTTCGTAGAGCTTTGGATCGTCCGGATTATTACGTATCCCCCGCTCAAGGAATGCCTGTCCTTTGAGAATGGATTCACGCCAGGCAAGCTTGCGGCGGAGTGGTGGGATTTCTGACTCGTAGAGGTAATAAGAAGCCGCGTTATAAGCCTGGTGCCAGCTTCCCGTATCCCAATAGTAGCGCGTGCGCGGAGCGAGATCCACAATAACATCGAACGTGTCTTCGACGTCTACCCATTTCTGCTCACTGAAAAAAGAGAATGCTCGCAGGTTTAGAAGGGTCGCGATGAGGGTGCGTAGACCGCCGAGAGAAACTGCAGAAAATGTTTGGCCGATCTTTTCTCCGGTGCGCATTTCGAGTTTCCGCGGCAGCAGATTCGCTGCCTGAAGATCGTTTGTCAGTGACCTTTCGAAAGGAAGGCGCAGTCCGCCAGCCGCGAGGATCGCGAGAACAAGAACTCCATATTTTTTCCCTTGGGTCATCGTTGTTAGAATTCCTTTTCAGCAAAAATGAACCACGAAGCGAGGATGTAAAAAATCGCGTAGAAGAGGCCGATTAATGTCAGCTTCCCCACAATGAAGAGCGGCATGACCTGTCCTTCGATCACTGAATCGATCACGTTGAAAAGCTGGAAATCGGGTAGCACCAAGGAAACGAGAAGTGTAACTCCACGGGCAAGGATACCGTCGCTGGTTCCCGCCTCGCCACTGAGATACGCCGCGCGGGCATCCGCTTGGAAGTGTCCGATAAAGTAGATCAGGAAGCTAATGATGGTTGTGAAAAGCGTGCTACTGGAGAACGTGGAAATCAGCAGTGCCATGGATGCGATGATGGACGAGCGCAGGAATACGGAGAAAACTGCACCCTGCAGGGAGGCGGTTGGTCCCTGGGCGAGGATCTCGGCTTTTAATAGGGCAATATCCGCGGCCGGCCAGCCGCGTGCCTCTGCCATAGCCATCTGATCGGTAAGAACCATGTTCGTACGGAGTTGGAGGATGCCGACCATCAGGATGTCCATCAGCGCGAGGGAAACGAATACCAGGAGAAGAACTCCGAGAAGTTTCCCCGCGAGGTAATCGAGTCTCGGAACCGGCTTTGCGAGGATGGTGTAGAGAGTGCGATCCTCCACATCCTTTGGCAGTAGGAGTGCGGTAGCGACGATGGATAGCACGACGGAAAACAGGGTCATCGCCCCCAGTGACCAACTCTTAATCGAGCGTAGAATGTTCACCCCAGCTGACTCTGGACCTTCGTGCTGTGGAAGGTTGAAGAAGTTGCTTGCGATCAGGATGACCGCGAAGAACGCGAGGAAATAGAAGACCTTCATCCGCACGAGTTGGGTGAAGGCGTGGCGCGCGATCACGCTGGTACGTGAGACATGCCCAGGGATGGCTTTGATGGTGGAAACGGGATTCATTTCGGGAAGTTAATTGTTAGATTCCTGTTTCAGGGTCTCGCGGAGGAATAGGCGCTCCAGGGTCGTGCGCGGTTTGCCAGTGCTGATCAGTTCGGCTCCGGCGTGCTTGCCGACAAGCGCCGCTATCTCTGCAACAAGTTCCGGGCTTGCGTCTTTTAGGATCAGCTCGGTCTGGTCTTCGATGGCGATCAAGTCGTCGAGCTTCCCCTCCCTGATCATCTTTCCTTTGAAAATGATGCCAACGTGATCGCAGACTTCCTGCACTTGTTCGAGGAGGTGAGAGCAGAGGAAAACGGTGATGCCCTGCTCTCGGAGTTTAAAAATTAAATCGCGGATCTCACGGGATCCAACTGGATCGACTCCTGCAGTCGGCTCATCAAGAATCACCAACTTCGGCTCTTGAATCAGTGCCTGCGCAAGGCCGATGCGCTGTAGCATCCCTTTCGAATACCCGCCGATGCGGCGGTGGCTCGCTCCAGAGAGATCGACCAGTTCGAGGAGTTGCTTCACGCGGTCGCGCAGCTTCGCTCCTTTGATTCCGCAGAGCTTGCCGTAAAACTTGAGCGTTTCCTCTCCGCTGAGATGCTTGTAGAAGTAGGGGTTTTCCGGAAGGAAGCCAACCTCGTTGCGGGAATCGACCTTCATCGAATCCTTGCCGAAGATTGCGCACTTCCCGGCGGTTGGAGCAACCAGCCCGAGCAAGGCTTTCATCGTAGTGGATTTCCCGGAGCCATTCGGTCCGATCAGTCCGTAGACCTCGCCCGGCATGATTCGGATCGAAACATCGTCAACCGCACGCAACGGTTGGCGTTTGAACGAAGTTTTGAAATCTTTGATCAGATGGCTAATTTCGACGGCAGGCGGGATTTCTGTCATGCGTGGCAGAAACATGGTTCCAGCCGCACGGTGATGCAATTTCTTTTCGCACCCGCGTCAAGTCCGCCACATTTCAACCCAGTCAGAAATAGAAGGATTATCCGCGAATGGACGGGAATCGAAAGTGGCTCGGCTCGATCCGTCGATTTCCTTCACCCCAGCGGTTGAGAAGGAGTTAGGAAAAGAAAACGTCATCGTCATCAAGGATGCTGTGGGCGGTCAACCGGTGCGGCGATGGTATAAGGACTGGAAGCCTGCCAAAATTGACAAGCCGGAAGCAATCGGCGACATCTACGACAAGCTCATGAAAAAGGTTCTTCCTGCAATCAAGGGCAAGGAGACTTCCACCGTTACTTTCCTCTGGATGCAGGGCGAGCGTGATGCAAAGGAAGGCTACAAAACCTTGGGGCAACGGCTTGCGGAAAAAGCGATCACCCTCGTCCAAAGGAAATATACTGGCGCGCATTGTGATTTGTGATTTGGAATTTGTCGCTTCAGGAAACAGCGGAATTTTGGCTTTGAATTTTAGGTCTTCCTCGCTGTAGGCGAGATGCAACAACAGCATGGGGGTTGAGCCCCATGAACTACCCAAACCAAGCCCATGCGTGCTGAATGCACGCGGGAAATGCGCAAGCTTGGGAAAGAACCCGCGATTTAGAAATCGCGACTGCAACGGCTGCGGAGTTTCAGGGTGATTCGCCGGGCAGGTCGCGATTTCTAAATCGCGGTTCCCTTCCATCTGATGCGTCGACATTTCACGATTCTCTATGCGCGGCAGTATCGCCGTGGGTTTCAACCCACGGACATCGATTCCGGTCTGGCTCCCGTCGCGTAGTGACGCCTCAAGCGCTTTCACGGCAATCAACGCGATCAACTCTCGTCCGTTTTAAACCGTCACGCCGTGACGGGGAAATGGCTTGGTGGATGCCGTTTTCCGTTTCCTGGCCTGTCCTCGTGAAGCCCTAGCGTAGGCGCCCTGCCCTTCATGCGATACTGGCGCGCATTGAGCATTGAATTTCAGGTCTTCCTCGCTGTAGGCGAGATGCAACAACAGCATGGGGGTTTAGCCCCATGCTGTTGTTGCGCCCTGGCTACAGCAGATTTTTCACAAGAGCTTAAGCGCGGCGGTATCGTATCAACTCTGGCGTGAGCAAATTCCAGGGGTGCCCTCTAAAATTCCTACAATGCACCAGTAAGCCCAACCTCTAGTGTATGCCCCTAGCTAAAATCCCCACCTTCCATACTTGCCTTGTCGCGCTCCGGTGCTCAAAACTAGTGGATGAAACGAAATCCGTTTAGCTACCTAAAATTCGCGCTCGGCCTACTTCTTACCGTTGCGCTCCCGTCCTGCCTCCAGAACGAAACTACCGTTACCGTAAATAAGGACGGTAGTGGCACTATCGTAGAGGAAACCTACCTCACCGCCGCAATGCTGGATATGTCCGCACAGTTCGCGGAGCCCGGTGCCCCCGATCCTATCGCCGAGATGTTCAGCGAGGAGAAATCCAAGGCTAAGGCCGCGAAACTCGGTGAAGGCGTCGAATTCGTAAAAATGGAAATGATCGAAAAGGAGGGAATGAAGGGTGCCCGCACCCATTACAAGTTTGCTGACATCAGCAAGATCTCAATCAGCCCCGGAAGTGCCATGGAAAGCCTTGGTGACAATGCCCCCAAGCCTGACAACGAAGAAGAAGAGACCCTGAAGTTTGAATTTGCCGATGGCGAACTCACCGTCAATATCCCACCAACAGACTTCGAAGAAATGGCCATGGACGGTGCCGAAGATGGTCAGAACCCGCAAATGGCAGAGATGATGAAACAGATGATGGCGGACATGCGCATCTCCATCAAACTCAAGGCCTCGGACGGAATTAAAAAAACCAACGCCAGCTATGCCGACGGTGATACAATTACCCTCTTTGATGTCGAGGTAGCCAAGATGTTCGCCCAAAAAGACCAAATGAAGGCCATCGCGGAGACCGCCAAGACCGACAAGGATGCGGCCATCATGGAATTCAAAAAGCTTGATGGCATAAAGATCGAGACGGAAGAGAAGGTCAGTATCACGCTGAAGTAAGCATGTTTGAGTGATCAAACCAAACTCGAAGCCGCAGCCTGAAAACTGCGGCTTTTTTGATTTCAGAGACCAGAGGCAGCGCGACCTTTGACTTTCGACCTTGTGACGCGTTCTGGAGAACGCGCCTCCGACGCAAAAAAAGGGCGTGCCGGTAATTGCCGGCACGCCCTTTTTGATTGGAAGTAGATCAGTGCTCGCGGCAGAACTGCTCGAAGCGCGTGAGTCCTTCGTTCAGGACATCGAGCGTGGTGCAGTAGCTGAGGCGGATACCTTCGTCGTAGCCGAAGGCGACGCCGGGAACGGCAGCTACCTTGTAGCGGGAGAGGAGTTTGTCGCAGAGGTTCATCGATTTGATGCCCATTTGGCCGGTGTAAACGAAGAAGTAGAACGCGCCATGAGGCTCGATCACCCGGATGTTGTTGATCGCGTTGAGTCGGGAGAAGACGAACTGGCGCTTCACGTCATACTCGCCGCGCATGTCATCGATGAAGGTCTGGTCACCCTCGAGTGCGGCAACCGCACCATATTGGGCGAAGGTGGTCGCGTTGGAGACCGAGTGGCTCTGCACTTTTTCGATGGCGTCGGCGACAGGTTTTGACGCGGCTGTGTAGCCGAGGCGCCATCCGGTCATCGAGTAGGCTTTCGAGAAGCCGTTGACGGTGATCGTGAGGTTGTAAAGTTCTTCGCTGAGCGATGCGATGGAAACGTGCTTGGCTTCGCCGTAAACGAGTTTTTCATAGATCTCATCAGAAAGGATCATGATGTCCTCCTCAAGGGCGATGTCGCCGATGGCGAGAAGCTCTTCCCTGCTGTAAACCGCACCAGTCGGATTGCTCGGCGAATTGATGATGACCATCTTGGTTGCGGGTGTCATCGCATCTTCGAACTGCTGTGGAGTCATTTTCCAACCAGTGGATTCCTTGGTTTCCACGAGGATAGGTGTGCCGCCTGCCACGCGAACCATCTCCGGGTAGGATACCCAGTATGGAGTTGGGATGATGACTTCATCTCCTTCTTCTACAACGGCGAGAATGGCGTTGAAACAGGCCATTTTGGCACCGGAAGTGACGCAAATTTGGTTGGCCGCGTAGTCGAGGTTATTGTCGGTCTTGAATTTCGTGGAAAGCGCCTGGCGAAGTTCGGGAATGCCACCGGCCGGGGTGTATTTTGTCCGGCCGTCCATGAGCGCCTTGACTGCTGCTTCCTTGATGTGAATAGGGGTGTCAATCTCCGGTTCGCCACCGGCAAGTGCGTAAACTTCTTCACCCTTGGCGATCATTGCCTTGGTCTGTGCTGTGACGGCTAGGGTGAGTGACGGGGAAACCTTTTCGATACGTGATGAAATACTGTGCATGATGGCGCTGTGATTGATTTTTCAGAACTGTTGCTCACCGGAACCAGCGGCGCAACAATCTCTGAGGCACCACCGGAACGGGCGGCGCTTGTTGTGGAGTCTCCCCCCCTGAGTAGCAAGCCAAATGGTCTGCAAATGTTAACGGGATTAGGGTGATTACATCCCAAATGGTTTCCAAGGGGCTGCCTTCCCGTTTTTCAGGTTCGATAACCGCGTTATCCCCCACCCCCGCTGAACAGAACAGCAAATCCAACTACCAGGTCGTTTACCCCGCCTCCCCATGGATATCCCAGTGCCCTGGAAACCTGAATCTGACGGATGGGGATTTTTAAGGTCTTGAGAAAATGGCTTCCGATGGTCGCGGAGGGTCAGAAAGCTCGACGCTTTTTTCCAATCGCAGCAATCCTTCAAATACGTCAAAGCCATCTCCTCCCACTCTGAACTCCATTTTCACGGCTTCGTGAAAATAGCCACTTTCGTGAAAATCCGCAAAACAACCGCCTGCCCCACATGATTCAGCGAAAGCAGCGCCGCTTTAAGCTGTCCCGTCAGAACCAAGTGTCTGCAGCTGCGGCACCGTCCAATGCAGTTTGCCACGCCCTCGGCGCAGGCCCACTCCGGGCGCAGCGCGATCACTTGTTGTTCGTGTCGGCTTGAAGGTATCAGGATGTCAAAAAAAATTGCCTGACCCCATCCTGCTCCTGTCTACAATCGGAGAAGGTTTCACCGCCATGTCGCCAAGCAAGATAAGTTGGGAAGATATCTCCCCCAAGGAGGGGCTGCGTTCCGCTGCCCAGCAACCTAAGCCTCATCCCCAGCCATTTCCTCTATTCTTAGTTGGCAGCAAAATGCAGCCACTCCTTGCTCTCTGCTCTCCGATCTTCAACAGCCCGGCAATTGTCCTCGACCCCGCCACTTCCTCCGGAAGCAAATCCGCCCTTTTCCTCATCCGCAATACAGAGTTATCTGCGCCATGAGCATTCAGCGACAGGACACAAAGCAACGCATGAGCCGCATCGTCATCCACAACGACACGGTTTACCTATGCGGCCAGGTCGGCAAAGACGCGACCAAAGGCATCGCCGAACAAACCGCCACGATGCTTGAGAAAGTGGATGAGCTTCTACTTCAGGCAGGTTCAGACCGTGAGCATATGCTATCGGCCACCGTTTACGTAAGGGACATGAAGGATTTCGCAGCCATGAACGAAGTATGGGATGCCTGGCTGCCAGAAGGACATGCCCCAGCGCGAGCCTGCGTCGAGGCACGCATGGCGCGGGCTGAACTCCTGGTGGAGATCTCCGTGGTCGCTGCCGTGAAGAGATAGCCCATTCGCTGCACTTCGTCAGCGGATCACCTTCAAGATCGTTGCCCAACAGGCTGAACCCGCTGTCGCTCTTGTCACGGAGGGGCGTGTCTCCAGACCGCCCGCACAACCCCAGCTCTATTCTTATCCGGCGCTCAGAGAGACGCCGCTCCTTGGGATCACTCCGAGGGGGTGACGGAGACTTCGATGCCTTTGCTGGTGGGGGTGTTGCTGGTGTCGGCGGTGGAGTCGACGCGGACGAGGACCTTGGTGAAATCGATCTCTCCCCAAGGAGGGGCTGCGTTCCGCTGCCCAGCAACCTAAGCCTCATCCCCAGCCATTTCCTCTATTCTTAGTTGGCAGCAAAATGCAGCCACTCCTTGCTCTCTGTCCGCGTAGGGCTTACGATACTTGCCCGATGCGATCTTCCTGCCCGTTCCACCGACAGGCGAATCCGGTGAAAATGCTGCGATGCAGCACCTGGTCCCGATGGAAATGTTGCAATGCGACTCCTGACCCCGAAGACTGACCCCGAAAATATTGTTTTTAACGACCGCCTCGTTGGTTTAAGAGGTGCCGTTCGATTACCGGTTGCTTTGATGGCATGTGGTGCGAGTCTAAACCATCGACCTTTTGCTTATCTGGATTTCTGCAATCTCTTTCATCTTTTTTGGATGCGGGTGCTTTGTCTCTTCCTGGATGGAGCGGGAATATCGCCGCTACGGGCTACCGGGATTCAGAAAGCTCGTTGGGATCCTGCAGCTGTTGGGCTCGATAGGCCTAATTGTTGGCTTTCAAATCCCCTGGGTAGGACAATGGGCCTCCAGCGGCCTTGCCTTGTTGATGCTCGGGGGGGTCGGGGTGCGAATCAAGATCAAGGATAGCGTGCTACACACCCTGCCGGCGATCGCCTATCTGGTTCTCAGTGCCTACTTGGCAATCGCAGTTTACTAGTCGGTTTTAGAGCAAAGCGATTGCGATGGCCATGCCGAGTATCAGGAGCGAAGGGACAGCTTTCGCAAATGAGTCTTTGACCTTCAGATGCATCACAAAAGCCCCAACCATGAGCAAAATTAAAAGCGAGGCTGCGGGCACCACCAGTATCGGCATCCAGATACCCGCTATAAGCGAGATCGAGATGATCACCTTGAGACTGCCCACCACATACATCATCGCGACGGGCAAGCCATAAGCTGCGAACTCCTCGCGCATGGAGTTGGCGTTTCCGCCCCGGAAGCGTGTTTGTTTGCCTGCTCGAACCAGCCAGACATTGAGTAGCCCGAGGGCGACGATTACTTGAAGGGCCTGTCGCAGAAGTTCCATGCCGTAGAGACTAGTCCAAAGGTCGCGATGAGGCAACCAACTCGTCGAATCATTCGTCCAAGCGAAGTCTCCGGAGCTATTCGTCACTTCTTGGGGGTTTTGGTATCGAGGAGCTGGAGGATTTTCCCCAGCCCTTTCAGGGCGAGCTTCACTTTGAGGTTTCGCGTTTTCAAGGCGGCGGCATTCACCGCAACCGCCGCCGATCCGGGACCATGAGTGCGGGCCTTTTCAGTGATCTTTTCGCGCAAGTCAGAAGGGATCTGGTTGAGAAGTTTGCGAGAGACTCCTTTCATGCCGGCCCCAACTCCCGCGAACCATTGCTCCGGTGTTTGCTCATCCTGCTTGGTAGGATTTTCTCCATCGCCTGAATCTGCCGATTTCTCTGAAGGCGTGGGAGCTGGTTTCTTCTCAGGGTTCATTTTCTGGACTCAGAGTATCCTATACACCCCGGGATTCTTCGAGGTCAATTTTCCAAGAAGTATTGAGCCCCCGGCAGATTGTTTGGAAAGACTGTTGCTATGGAGCCGGGCTCCAACTCATTCCGCCAATAATCTGTCTGCTCGAATGGAATCAAAATATTTCCACTGGCCTCCCAGAGAATCCGCACCACGGTAGGAGGTGCCCAAGAACAATAAGGTTTCACTCTCCCGGCTTTCCCCCCAGGAAAAGAGTTCGCTCATCCGCATGGCTTGGGAGGACCGGACGTCCTTTGAGGAAATCCGGCGGAAGACAGGCTTTGTAGAAGCCGACATCATCAAGCTGATGCGTCGCGAACTGAAGCCCTCGAGCTTCCGTCTTTGGCGCAAGCGCGTCAGTGGGCGCAAGACCAAGCATGAGAAACTTTTCCGGCAGTCGCAGGATAGCCCCTCTATCACCCCCCATCCATCATCCCGTTCCCAGTAAATGTAAACACCCATGACGCCAACCAAAATCTGTCAGCGCTGCGGCCGCATCATCGAGTGGCGTAAAAAATGGGAGAGCTGCTGGGACGAAGTCCGATTCTGCTCCGCCCGCTGTCGAAGCCAAAAGCCCAACAAAATCGATCAGCAACTCGAGCAAGCCATCCTCTCTCTCCTCGCCAACCGCCCTCGAGGAGCGACCATTTGTCCCAGCGAAGCCATCCACACCCTCATCCCGGAAAAGCAGTTGCGCGACCACATGGAGCAAGCCCGCCAAGCCGCCCGCCGCCTTGTCGCTCAGGGGAAAATCGAAATCATCCTCGAAGGCCAAACCGTCGACCCATCCACCGCCAAAGGCCCGATCCGTCTCCGTAAAATCTAACCGATGCAACTCCCAGCCGAATGGCCATCCGGTGCGATGACAAGCGGCGTGTGCCCTCCTCTTCCTCAGTAGGGCATGGCATGGTGGCTTTCACTCCCTCCTTGCGCCTTGCTCTTGGAAAAAAGCGCCTTCGTCCATCCGTCAGATTAAGGTTTTCAGGGCACTGGGTGGTCTTCGGTGTAGGCGCTCATTCCCTAGAGTTTTAGGAGCGCATCGAAATGCTTGTCGCTGTGGATCAAAGCCGCTCCATGACGCTTTGCGCAAGCCACGATCAACACATCCGACAGCGGACACTTCAGGCTGTTAGGCTCGCTGCACGGCGCAACTTGGCAGCCAATCCCCAAGTCTCCTCATCGACTTCAAGCCAATCGCAGCAATCCTTCAAATACGTCAAAGCCATCTCCTCCCGCTTTCCCCGCATCCCGCACCACAGTTCAACCCACACAGGTTGGCACAGATACGCCTCCCGATTCCGCAGCGCAGCGGCCACCTCGATATGTTTCGCCTCCCCGTCTCTCAGGAAATTGATCCACACGGAGCTATCGATCAGCCACTCCTTGCTCTCTGCTCTCTGTCCGCGTAGGGCTTACGATACTTGCCCGATGCGATCTTCCTGCCCGTTCCACCGACAGGCGAATCCGGTGAAAATGTTGCGATGCAGCACCTGGTCCCGATGGAAATGTTGCAATGCGACTCCTGACCCCAAAAATTGCTTTAAAGGCTTCCTTCGAGGATACCGCTTACCACGAGTGTCCGATCCGGGACATAATCGAGAAAGATTCCTGCTTCAAGTTCGAAGCGCAGTAGCGTCCGTTCTCGGTCGATGGCCATCGGAGTCACACAGACCAGTTGTCCGCCTTCGAGGAATGCGCACAGGTCCCATTGTCCATCTGTCTTTTCGATCTGTATCGGACTTGGACCATTCTCATTATGGTCAGGGAAGTCTCGGAAGACCGGAGCGACCAGAGAATCGAGAACGGTGCGTAACGGATCTTCGTGATTTGATGAGCCTTTCAAGTGTTTGGACATTGGGATAAAAGTTTTTATTTTTTGAAAGTTGGTCTGTCCTTGCGGGTCATGGAGGTAAGAGGATGTCAGTGGTTGATTTAACCATGCGAGGGTGGGACTTCTGTAGGGTGTACCTTTACTTCAATTCATCAATTTGAACACGGCTAGCCAAGAAGCCCGTGGATAAAGGCCGCTTGATCAACGGTTTGACTCGGGTTCGTGTGAATTCGCCAGGTGGGTAGGACATCGTTCGGCCGAGGGTGCTTGCCACGAGGTAACGGATCTGAAAACCTCTGGTATGCCTAACATATCCGAAAGCGACCGTGCGGGACGGACACGCGCCCCGATGCAG
>CAJJBR010000096.1 GCA_905182475.1 Akkermansiaceae bacterium
CGCCCGCGCCTACGGCCAAAACCCGAAGGCAGCGGAACTCTACGAATTCATCAAAACCATGGAGATGTATCGCAACACCCTCGGCAAGCAATCCACCCTGGTTCTCTCCACGAATTCCGACCTTTTCAAATTCCTAAAATCCTCGGATGCTTTGGAGCCGGAGAAAAAAAGCCAGCAAAGTTTCCCGAAAGTCGTATCGCCGCCGCTCTCCGAATAAATTACATCATGCGGTTTATCCGGCATTTTTTAGGAATCTACTCCACGGTCGATTTTTCGCACTTGCAGGATTTTTTTATTTACGAATAGGCAGGGTCTGCCTGTCTAAAACGTCAGAACTAATGAATTCCACTAAGACTGAGATGCCTCCCGCGATCCTCCTTTGTGGTGGTCAGGGCACTCGCCTGCGAGACGTGGCCGAATTGGTCCCGAAGCCAATGGTTCCTGTCGGTCCGCATCCAATCGTCTGGCACATTATGAAAAGCTATGCCGCATTTGGAGTCCGGCGCTTTATTTTATGTTTAGGATACAAGCGTGAAGTATTTATAAATTACTTCATGAACTATAATTCCCGCGCTTCGGATGTGACTTTGCGCCTAGGTCATGAAAATGATGTCATTTACCATGATTCCCATGAGGAGGAAGACTGGGAAATCACTCTTGCGGATACCGGAGACCGGACTATGACCGGAGGACGGATCGCCCGGGCTGCAAAATACCTGAAGCCTGACGATAAGGATTTTTTCCTGACCTATGGCGATGCCGTTTCGGATATCGATATCGCCGCACTGCTTGATCGCCATCGGAAGGGTGATAAGGCTCTGACCGTCAGCGCGGTGCATCCTGCGGGAAGATTCGGGGAAATGAGCATCGCACACGATGGCAGCGTTGCCGGATTTTTTGAGAAACCGCAAACCGAACAAGGCTTCATCAATGGTGGGTTTATGGTGGCAAAGCGGGAAATCATCGACCGCTACCTGACACGGGATTCCGATCTGGTCTTCGAGCAGGAGCCGATGCAGGCGATTCAGCAGGATGGCGAAATGCTTGCCTACCAGCACAATGGGTTTTGGCAGTGCATGGACACTCCGAGGGAGTACCAACTGCTAAATGAGCTATGGGATAACGGGCAGCGACCATGGATGAACCCGCAGGCATGATATTCGGAAATTTTTACGAAGGCAAACGTGTCCTGGTCACGGGTGATACCGGTTTCAAAGGTTCGTGGCTCTCTGAGTGGCTGTTGGGTCTCGGTGCGGAAGTTTCCGGAATTTCCCTGCCTCCCGCAACCAAACCCTCGTTATTCAATCAGTTGGATCTTGGGCAGCGCATAGACCACCATGATCAGGATATCCGGGATCAGCAGGCTGTTGCCGATCTGATCCGAAAATTGCAGCCGGATGTTTTATTTCACTTGGCTGCGCAGCCGCTGGTGCGCTTGTCATACGATACTCCGGTCGAGACCTATGCCGTGAATGTGATGGGCACCGTCCACGTTCTCGATGCCTTGAGATCCCTCAAAAAGGAGTGCGCCGCTGTATTTATCACAACGGACAAGTGTTATCAAAACCGTGAATGGCTACAGGGTTACCGTGAAGAAGATCCCATGGGCGGCCACGATCCTTACTCCGCCAGCAAGGGAGCTGCGGAACTCGTCATCGCCTCTTACCGCAACTCATTTTTCCCTTCCAACGGTTCCATTCGAGTGGCCTCGGCCCGCGCCGGAAACGTGATAGGCGGTGGCGACTGGGCGAAGGATCGAATCGTTCCCGATTGCATACGCGCGATTCGCAGCGGCACTAGCATCCCAGTTCGGAACAAAATTGCCACCCGCCCCTGGCAACACGTGCTTGAGCCTTTGTCCGGGTATCTCTTGCTCGGCGCAAATCTCGCCAGCTCGCCTGATCCACATTTTCAAACCGCCTTCAACCTGGGACCAGAACTCGCCAGCAACCGCACCGTCGCACAGCTCGTCGCACAGCTTATTTCGCACACTGGCGGCGAATGGATTGATGCGTCGAATCCCGACGCCCCCCACGAAGCCTCCAAGCTTAACCTTTCCATCGACAAAGCCTTCCACCTTCTGAAATGGCAGCCGGTCTGGAATTTCGAACAAACCCTCGAAAACACCGCATCCTGGTATCTCGGGGAGAACTCAGGACAAAACCCCGCAGATCTCACTCGCTCCCAGATCACCGCCTACCAATCTGCCGCAGCCCAAAAATCCTTCCCGTGGGCTTCATAGTCCTATCCCATCTGTTACCCCAATCCATGCCTTCTCCCGACGAACTCAAAGCAGAAATCCTCCGCCTTACCCGCGAATATTCCAGGCTTGCACACTCCGCCAACCGTCCCGGAAACGACCCCGGGCGTAAAACCCATTCCGAGGGCGAGACCATCCCCTACGCAGGTCGGGTGTTCACGGAGGATGAAGTCGAGGCAGCGGTTTCCTCCACCCTCGATTTCTGGCTCACCCTCGGCCCGGAAGGTGCCGCTATGGAAAAGGAGCTGGCCGACTTCATGGGGGTAAAACATTGCCTTCTGGTCAATTCCGGCTCCTCCGCGAACCTCGTCGCATTTTCCGCACTCACGAGTCACAAACTTCCTGAGCACAAGCGCATCCGCAAAGGCGACGAAGTCATTACAGTGGCAGCGGGATTCCCCACCACCGTAGCTCCCATCATTCAGTGCGGTGCAGTGCCGGTATTCATCGATGCGAAAGTCCAGACCGGAAATGCCGATTGCTCCCTTCTCGAAGCCGCATTTTCACCGGGCAAAACCAAAGCCGTCATGATGGCGCACGCTTTAGGAAACCCCTTCGAGCTCGTCACCGTCCTTGAATTTTGCAAACGCAATGACCTCTGGCTTATTGAGGACAATTGCGACGCACTCGGCTGCACCTACTCACTACCCTTAGACCTAGCGAAATCCCTAGATCTCGACCACTTGATAAAAATCGCGAAAAAAGGCACCCACCCCATCATCCGCATTCAGGACGGCACACTCACCGCCCCCACAGGATCTTTCGGCGATATCTCCACACAGTCATTCTACCCTCCACACCACCTCACTATGGGTGAAGGTGGCTCGGTGAACATTATTCGCCGCGCCCCATTGAAGACCTATGCCGAATCCTTCCGCGACTGGGGAAGAGATTGCTGGTGCGCTTCTGGAGTCGATGACACCTGCGGAAAACGCTTCCAGTGGCAGCTTGGAGAACTCCCGGAAGGCTACGATCACAAATACATCTACAGCCATCTGGGCTACAACGTCAAACCCCTCGATATTCAAGCCGCCATCGGCCGCGTACAAATCCGCCGCCTCCCGGAGTTTATCCAAGCACGCAAAGACAACTGGGAAGCCATCCGCAGCGGACTCCACGGCTTGGAGGATTATCTGGAATTTTCCCTACCGACCCACGCCAGCTCCTGGATTCCACAACATGACAGATCAAACCAAGCTGAAGCATTCACGTGGGACGACTCCGGTTGCTCGACCGATTGCTCATGGTTCGGTTTTAAAATTACCGTCAAGGAAAGCGCCCCGTTCACACGGACGGAACTCGTGAAAAACCTCGATGAGCACAAGATCGGCAACCGCATGCTCTTCGGTGGCAACCTAGTCCGCCAGCCAGCTTTCGTCCGCCTCCGCTCTGACGATCCCAGCGCCATGCGCGTCTCCGGCCATCTCCCCTCCGCAGACCGGATCATGAATCAGACCTTTTTCCTCGGGACATACCCCGGACTTACGCGGGAGCAACTCGATTATATGGTCGAAACCATTAGGTCTTTTGTTGAGACTAAAATGACATCTACTTAATTTTCTTTATGAAAGTTCTCATTACAGGGGCCTGTGGTTTCGTTGGTCGTCAACTTTGTGAGGCGTTTTTAAATCGTGGTGATGAAATCATTGCCACCGACGTTCACCCCCAATACGCGGAAAATAAATTCGAAGGTCTTCGTTATATCCAAGCAGATTTAACCACACCAGAGATCGCCCAATCCCTACCTTGGGATGACGTGGATATTCTATATCATTTGGCTGCGGCTGGAGTGAAGGCGTCAGCGAGAGAGTGGTCATTATGCATGAGTGTCAATGTGATGGCGACTTCATACTTGTTGAATGCGCTGATGCACCGTCAGCAAACAGGCTTAAGAACTCCGTCAATCGTATATACCAAATCTTACTATGAGGACAGCATCCATCACATGCCAGCTCTACGTAAAAACCCTTATATTGCCACGAAAGCCGCCGCGACCTCAATGCTGGAGTGCTTCGCTGAAAGTTACGCGAAGAACATTTGTATCGCGAAGGTATTTCAAGTGTTTGGCGCAGGGGATGATCCAAACAACGTGCTGACCTATGCAGCAATGGAATTCAAATCAGGACGGACCGCCACATTTGGCAGCGGATTGTCTCGCCGTGATTGGATATACATTGATGATTTCATCAATGGTTTGTTGGCTTGTTCTCAGTATTCGCCTGAAAAGTTACTACGTTATGACTTGGGCTCGAAGAGCTTGTGTTCGATTCGTGATGCAGTATTGAAAATCGCTGAACTTTGTCAGGTTGGTTCAGCATTGGCTGTATTTGATTCAAGTCGCGACCGCGGCGATACTGAACTTGAAGAATCCGCCACAATTCATCCCCCAAATTGGGAGCCTAAGTTCAAATTAAACGAAGGAATCAAAAAAATGATTTCGCTTATCAAAACTGACGATTTATGAATAACCCGTTATATTCTATCATGATCCCGACATACAATCGGGCTGATCTCGTATCAAAAGCAATCGATTCCGCGCTTGCTCAGGATTACTCGCCTATTGAAATCATCGTGGTTGATAATTGTAGTTCGGACGACACATGGGATGTCTTGCAGAAATATCAAATAGCCCATTCGAATATTCGTATTTATCAAAACAAAAACAATGTCGGCCCTGTTTTGAACTGGGTGGCTTGCATGGAAAAAGCTGAAGGCGAATATGGGAAGTTCTTATTCTCCGATGATCTGCTAGCACCAACCTTCGTTTCCGAGACAATGGCATTGTTTGACGAGGCAACCGCATTTGTGATATCAGACATCCGCATCTTTTCTACTAAGTTTATAAATAAAGACCACACTTACCGTTTTCCCGAAAAGTTAAGCACTAAGGTTTATATAGAAGACTCGCTCATTTATCGAAGTTATGGATATCCAGTTTCTCCACAGGCGGCATCTTTCCGCATGAAGGATTTGAGGCAGAACTTAATCATTGATGTTCCTAATGTAGATAACTTGGATTTCAAGAAATTTGGAGCGGGCAATGATCAACTAATTTTTCTCCTCACTGCAAAAAACTACCAATGGGTCCGCTGTGTTCCTAAAGCACTCACACTTTTCCGAGAGCACCCAAACTCGTTTTCTGTTTCCAATGATTTGCGCATTTATTATGCGCTGGGACGCTATTATTTTGTAAATATTTTCTACCGGAAATTATTTGCTACGTGGATGCTTCTGGATTATAAAAACCGGTGTATCCGGAAAAAAAATGTTGGCTCGCGGCATCCATATAATAAGTTAATTCTATGTTTAGGGATAGTTGGATTAGCGCGAAACTGGATAAGGGGTAAAACGATCAAAATAAACCGACGGTCTTGTCGTTTCACCTGATTCAAATTATTTTTACTGTTCTTGTCTCTATTTACCATAACTCAAAAATATGAAAGTTCTAATTACAGGTGGCTGTGGCTTTTTGGGCTCAAACATCGCAGCGTCGTATCTTGAATCGAACGATGAAGTCATCATTGTGGATGCCTTATTTCGCGAAGGCGGAGAACTTAATTTGAAATGGTTAAAAAGCAAAGCGAAGAGAAGCCAATTAACTTTTCATCAACAAGATATCGCTGATAGAGGAAAACTCGCATCTGTTTTCGAATTACACGCGCCTTTCGATTATGTCTGTCACTTAGGAGGTCAGGTGGCGATGACGACATCTCTCAGAGATCCAGAACGAGATTTCAAAACAAACACAATCGGAACTTTCAATGTTTTAGAGTGTGCAAGGGCTTTTTCCCCAGACGCACTCATCGCCTACAGTTCAACCAACAAGGTATATGGTGATTTATACTCGATGAATTATCTCGAAAGAGCAACTCGCTATGAAATAGCTGATCATGAAAGTCTTGATGAATCAACACCACTCGATTTTGCCTCACCCTATGGCTGCTCGAAGGGAGCTGCAGACCAGTATGTTCGAGACTGGCATCGAAATTACGGTCTTAAAACTGTCGTCTTTAGACATTCGACTATCTACGGGGGGCGTCAATTTTCAACTTTCGATCAGGGGTGGATTGGTTGGTTTTCGAAGCAAGCCTTGGAGCAAAATATTGAACTCCGTAAAAATAGAGAAATTAAACCATTCACAATTGCTGGAACGGGCAAACAAGTCAGAGACGTTTTACACGCAGACGACCTAGTCCGACTCTATCGACGCGCTTACGAATTCCGTGACCAAATACAGGGCGAAATTTTCAATATAGGAGGCGGTCTGAAGAATAGTCTTAGCTTGCTAGAACTTTTCGCGCTTCTAGAAGATTTATTGAGCATGGAACAAACACTTATTTTTGAACACTTACCCAGAAGAAAAAGTGATCAAGATTTTTTCGTCGCTGATATCTCAAAAGCTCAACGAATTTTAGGTTGGCAACCTCGAGTGGATTGCCGAACCGGTGTGAAACGTATGCTAGATTGGTTGAATGAAGCCTAAGTAGACAATGCTTTTCAAAATGAAAACAACTATTCTCGTTACCACAGTAAGCGTCCTAAATCCGTCATGAACAGGCGCTATGCTGAAGTGGTCCCCTTACCGTTGCCAGTAAATTTTGAGTTTTATTGATGTCGTGATCTGGTCTGTGAGGAGGGCGGGGCGGTCAAGCTGGCTCAGCTTGCCGGGGTTTGGGGCGGGTAGCCCCAAGGTCATGCCTAGGCGGCTTCAAGCTGTTCTTGCGTGGGTGAGTAGTTCGCCCATGGGGTTGTGTAGTCGAGGTGTTGATGCTTTCGCTCATGGTTGTAGTAGTTCATCCAACTCGCGATCTGACCGCGGAGTTCTCCAACGGTCGCGTAGCTGTAGAGCCGGATCTGTTCATACTTCAGACTGCGCCACAGGCGCTCGATGAAGACGTTGTCCATCCAGCGCCCTTTGCCATCCATGCTGATTCTTATGTCGTTGGCTTTGAGTTCTCCAATCCAATCCGCCCCAGTGAACTGGCTGCCCTGGTCGGTGTTGAAGATTTTGGGTTTGCGTCCGGTGGCCTTCATCGCGTGCTTGAGTGCCCGCACGCAGAAGCTGCTGTCCATGGTGTTGCTCAGCTCCCAGGAGAGCACGGCTCGGCTCTTCCAGTCCATGATCGCAACGAGATAGGCGTGGCCTTTTTCCATCGGGATGTAGGTGATGTCGGCGCACCAGACCTGATCCACTTCGGTAACTTTCAAGTCTCGTAAAAGATAGGGGTAAACCTTGTGTTTCTTGTTGGGAGCACTCAGTGAGGGCTTGGGGACGAGGGCTTCGATCCCCATGATTTTCATCAACCTACGGTAAGCGTCTTTAATTCGACCACCTTCCCAGAGCCGCCGAATCCGTGTATTTGCGCGGGTCATGTCAAAAACATCAGACCCCGCCCCGCCCGACACATCCTGCACCGCCTTCGGTTTTGCCGAGGTCGATTTCCCTCGAGTTCCCCAGCCGCGGCTCGTCGTCCGCTTTGCCGACGGGCTGCAGTTGCTGCTCTCCGACTCCAGTGATCTCGATCTCGCTGCCGAACTCATATCCACCCTCCGCCTCATCCAGCGCCGCCAGGCGAAAGGAGCGACCCGATGATCAACTTCGTCAGCGCCGCCCTCAAAGTCTTCCTCGCAGTCCAACCCACCGACATGCGAAAATCTTTCAACGGACTCTGCGCCATCGCACACGATCACATTGGCGAAACACGTGCCCACGAAGCTCTTTTCGTCTTTTGCAACAAACGGCGCAACCGCCTCAAAATCCTCTACTACGATAGAACTGGCCTGTGGGTTGCGGCCAAACGGCTGGAGCAAGGAACCTTCTGCTGGCCGGCCTCCACCACCGGAGACAATAAAATCAGCCTCACCCCAGAGGCCCTCCAGACGCGCCTTTACGGCAGCACTTCAGAGCGCCTCGACCCGCTCCAGGATCAACTCGCCTTCCCCGATGACGTGCTGGGAAAGTCCGAACCTCCTTCCGTAAAAACATCCGGACAGGAGGAGGACGAAAAAAGCGAAAAGAAAAAAAGAACCCGCCGCACCAAGGCTGAAACCCGCCCCCGGAACATCCCTATTGTCATCGAAAAAGTCATCGAAGCCAAAGAAGTCACCGCCAATCCCGATGCCTTTCGCGAGATCGGAGAAAGCTACACCGACATCCTCGAAGCCCAACCCGCACGGCTCTTCTACCAGCGCACCATCGTCAAAAAGCATGTCCGTATAGACGACCGAAACGCGCCGCCACTCAAGCCTCCAGCACCTACTCCACCGGTCCCCGGCACCATGTTCGGCTCCTACTTCGCCAGCCTCATCGTCTGTGAGAAATTTTGCGACAGCCTGCCATACTATCGCCAGAGTCAACGCATCGCCCGGCTCCTCAGCTACGAAGTCAGCCGTAGCACCCTCAACACCACCGCATTTAGCGTAGCCAACCTACTTGCCCCCGTGGTCGGAGCCATCCGCGGCGAGCTTCTCGACTCCGACGTTTTGCAAATCGATGAAACCCCCATCGACTACCTCTCCCCCGGCAAAGGTAGCACCGCCCAAGGCTATCTCTGGGTTTACCGCGCACCCTCGACAAACACCGTTTACTACGACTGGCAAACCGGGCGTAGTCTGAAATGCCTGCTCGATGTTCTCGGCTACGATCCGGAAACCAACACCATCGCCTACCATGGAAAGCTCCAGTGTGACGGTTATCAAGTCTATCAAGCTCTCGCCAAACAGTTTGAAAATATCAAACTTGCAGGCTGCCTCGCCCACCTAAGGAGGAAATTTTACGAAGCCCGAAAGGAACATCCCGAGATATGCATGCCCATCCTGCTATGCATCCAGCGAATCTACCGAATCGAGCGTTGGATCAAAAAAGGAGGATCTCCGCCCGCCTGTCGTGAACTCATCCGCCGCGCCTATATCGGCCCCGAACTACGGAACCTCTACGGCAAGATTACCGGAGCGAACCATCCCCTCATTCTTCCCAAGAGCAAACTTGGCGAAGCGCTCACCTACGCTCGTAACCAGCGCGAGAAAATCGAAGCCATCCTGACCGACGGCAGCTTCGAGCTGGATACCAATCTCGTGGAGAACGCCATTCGCATCACCAAGATAGGCGCGAAGAACTACCTGTTCTTCGGCAGCGCCGAGGCAGGGAAACAGAACGCCATCCTCTACACCCTGCTGGAAAACTGCAAAATCCACGGACTCAAGCCCGAGCTCTACCTCAGCGAAACCATCGAAGCGATCAACCGCCTCGGCTCCGACCCGTCGGCAGAAGAAATCGCCGCCCTGACGCCATCACAGGTAGCAGCCCGCCGGGAAACCGAAGCTGAAACCGAACTCGACGCCGCGTAGACTCCGCCGTCCGCAACCTTGGCCTACCGTGCCAAAAATTCAACGAGGACAATTTCAGAACGCATACAGCCTATTCGTTAGATTCGATGATGGATCATTATTTATAGAATGAAACTAGTAATTAGCGCAAGTATTGGACAGTTAGGTAATTGCCTTTATCGATTGGCAAATGTGTTGGCGATTTCTAGGGAGAATGGTTGGGAGGTTTACGATCTTGCGTTTGCTAATGGCAAGTATTCTTCATTCTTTAAGCGTATGGCGAACAAGCCTTTAGTGCGCTATCCTGAAATTGCAAATATGCCTTTTTCATGTGCCGGGATTCAGAAATTCACTTACAAGACAGTGAGGCATTTATTGAAATACAATCTTATCCATCCTATTGAGATTACCGACGAGCAAGGCGCGCCAGGAAAAACATATGACTTAACGCGCTTAAAAGAGTTTAATTCTAATCAAACAATTTTTTTGCGTGGAGTTAACTTTACCGCAGATGAATGCGTCCGAAAACATCAGGATTTTCTTCGGGAATACTTTGAGCCCTCAATTGAGGTTGTTAAAAAAACACACGATGTGCACGCTCGCTTCAGTAGAGGGTTCGATATGATAGTTGGTGTTCATGTGCGGCAGGGCGACTTTAAGCAATGGCTTGAGGGTTCTTTTTATTTTAGCACTAAAGATTATGCTGAATATATGCACTATATCCAATCCCAGTCGACTGGTGGGAATATAAGATTTTTGATATTTGGAAATCTGGACAAAGAGTTTGATTCGCGTGACTACGGTGACCTCAATGTCGAGAGGGTCTGCGGGACATCAGAAGAAGACTTATATCATTTATCACTGTGTAATTTGATTGTGTCTCCATTGTATTCAACGTTTTCTGGGTGGGCCGCGTTTTATGGGAAGGTCCCGTTGTTGCGCATTTCTGAGAAATTTTCAGAGTTTGATCTGCATAGCTTGAGTCATCCTGAAGTTCTGAATAATTCGTTCAAGAGCGATCACCTATGCCTACTAGCGTGATGGTATGTTATCCGTTCAGGATTTTTTGGATAAAAATTGTTTTAGCCGCTTTCTGGTTTTGCGGCGTTTTTTTATAAGCTTCATGAGACGCAACACAGGGTTTTGGATCGAGTTGATTTTAACGTTGTAAAACCTCAAGTAGCTCTCGTAATCCATATTTTGATTTGGTGCTATCTGTTCAGGATGGCTTTGGATGGTCAGTGAGTGCGTATCTGATGTGGCCTTTGCCATTACAGGGCTATCTCCATGGGTGGCATCTTGATCAAAGCCGATGTTTTTTACTAAGTTTTTGTTTGGGCAAATCCCCAGACCATCGTGCAAGAGGTGGCTGAACATCCACGGATAGTCCCATGTATTGATTTCTCCCAAGTAGGTTTTGATCAAACAGTTGATCCAGTAGTTACGTATATCTTGGTCATCTGATATACGATCCAGTGATTGCTGCTGCAAAAAGCTCGGGAGATCGCTCATATTTACATCATATAGAGACCAAGCTCGCCTCCAAGTCGCCCACCCCCATATAATTGGGTGGCTGGTAAATTCGTATCCATGCTCCAATTCTTGATTTTGAGGCATTAACCGAGAACCTGAAATCATCATGATTTGAGAGCGACCGCGGTATTTTTGGAGCAATTCGTCCATGAATGGGAAAAACGAGTCATTTGGAAGGCAGTCGTCCTCAAGGATAATTCCCATTTCGACATTGTTGAAAAACCAGTCAATTGCCGATGAAACGGCTAGTTTGCAGCCGAGGTTTTCACTACGAAAAAGGGTTTGCAGAGAGCAGTCCCAGTCGATTTCATCGATAATACTGCGAGTTTGATCACATGAGGCTTTGTCGGACTCGACGTTGCTGCGTGGGCCGTCAGCTGCAATGAATATCTGGCGAGGCTTCTGTGCACGGATGGCCTCAAAAACCTGCTTTGTTTTTTTAGGTCTATTAAAAATCAGGAACAGGATAGGCTGCACGTATTGTGGTGAATCCATCATAACAAATCAGTTGTCGAGGTTTTTTCTGAACAGCTGTCTCAGGCCCTGCCGCCAGGCTCTAAATGACCAACGGTAGCTTGGAAAGTATTTCATGCGGATACGATGGTTTTCACGCCTTCGTAAGCTACGGTACTTTTTGCTAGAACTAATGCCGGAGATATCGAAAATGGCAAGAGGATGCGGGATGTGATGGCTGCTGACTTTTGCAATTTCTAGGAGACGGACATTCATGTCGTAATCGGCCGCGATGCGATAGGTGGTGTCGTATTTTCCATAGGACTCAAAGAGTTTGCGGCGATAGAAGGAGGCTTGGTGCGGGAGCATGGTCTTGAGTAGGTCACTCGCTCGGAAATGGTCAGGGAAGGAGTGGATTTCGCCGTTATAAGTGTCGCAACGAAGGTCGCCGTAAATGAGGTCTTTCTGGGGTGCTTTAGCGACAAAGTCTAAGGCTTGGTTAGATGCGAAAGCGTCGCCGCCGTTCATGAATACGAGATATTCGCCGAAGGCCAGGTTTATGCCCTTATTCATGGCATCATAGATACCTTTGTCAGGCTCAGAGATTAGTATGGATATATCAGATCGGAACTCTTCAAGTGTCTCTAAGGTTCCGTCGTTAGAAGCGCCATCGATGACGATCCATTCGTAATCCAGATAGTTTTGGGCGACAATGCTCTCGCATGTCTTTCGAATATTTTCTACTTCGTTAAAACAGATTGTGATAATGGAATATTTTGACATTGATTTATGGCGTATGCCTTTTGAAGCGCCGGGTTCGTCAGGATGTTTCTTATAAGCAGTTCCTCGCAGAAGCGCGGACTGCGTCGGCCCTAACAAAGCGCGGAGAATGGTTTCGATTGCTCTCGTTTCGTTCAAAAGGGATTGGAAAGTTACTTGAGAAAGTATTACCGCAAGACGGCTAGGCTGCTTGCATGAACGATTTATTTATTTCTGAGTGCCTTTTTGAGTAAATTGAGCGATTGTTGGAAAGGTCGGAATGCCATTTCAAAATAGCGTTTTTCATACTTTAATCCCCAGCGGCTTTGGTTTCTTCGAAAGGCTCTCGCGTGAGGTTGATCCAGGATACGGCAGAGGAATCCCACATAAGTGTTGTCTGACCACTCTTTAGGTTCGATGTTGTTTACAAACCATGGCTGGTGGAGCATTACGGTATAAGCCTCATCGTCTTGATCAATTTGACGCACGTGATCGATCAGCGCGTCAGTGTTTTCAAAATCGTGGCAGTTGATGAAAGCTTTCGGGTTGAGTTGCTGGCTAATGCTTGGGTCGCCCCAATAGATTGGAACGGCGTTTGACTCAGCTGCTTGGGCAAATTTTTCAGTGAGATATCCCGGGCTGGAGTCGTTCTCAATGGCGAGGACGAATTTGTAAGCGGATTGGAAAGCGATTTTGTCCTCTACTGGACCGCCAACATTGTTGCGCCATTTTCCGCCAGAGGCCACTGGTTTGTAGGCCGAGATCGCGTCGAAGATTTGGATTCTTTCTAGGGCGCTGTTTTTTGTGTTCGACATGACGTAGGCACAAAAACCAGTTTTGCTACTCATGACTTCTTCGGCGTTTGGTCTAGGCGCACGGAGTGCCGCATAAGCTTCAGGGTAAAGTTTGAGCAACGGTAGGCGAAGATAGCGGTCTCCAAATTGAATCGGGTCAAAAGCTAGCGCATAGTCGCTGATATTGAAGTCTGGGGAGATGTTCTCACCGGTCGCGAAAATTCTGACGCCTGAATATTTAAGGACGTCATAACCAAAGCAGGAGTGGAACACATAGTCTGCATCGTAGTCCTTGGTGTATTGAACCGTGTAGCGTTCGGAGATGAAACCGAGCACGGCTTCCAAGAACTCGGGGTTATTGCCAGCATCGACAATCGCGATGCGTTTGGTTGGTTTTGAGTCCACTATTTTGAGTTGAGGTGTTTCCAGGGTGCAATCGAACCTTCATTGAAAATCGTATTAACCATGAATGCGGTAATCTTTTTTGCTGAAAAGTAATCGTGGCTGATCTGCCAGCCTCTCTCGGCGATTTCTTTCCATTGATTCGATGCGAGCGAGTGATCTATTTTTTCAACGAGCTCCGAAACGTCCGAGTATTCCATGATCGCGTCGTTGCCGTAAAGCTCGTGCAGGTCGGCGTCTGCACGCGTGCAGTTGAGCAATCCATTACCCATAATTGAAGTAATACGATCAGAGCTATACCACTTCATGGGCTCGGGTAGCCGTGTTAGGTTAAGCGCCGCTTTGCTTTGGCATAAAATTTGATCTTTCGCGTGCCCGAAAATTGGAGGTCTGCCTAGTGAACCGAAGATCCCAATTTTATGCTTTTTCCCGAGTTTATTCTCGATATCAAGTAGCATTTCACGACGCTCAGGATCCTTGCGATCTGAACCAATGAAGACGAGATCATACTGATGCGTGTCGGAAGCGAAGGATCGGTAGTGCTCGACAGCGTGATGGGTCGGATTTGGAATAAAAGTAGCGCGACATCCCTTTTCAGCAAATGAAGCTAGATGTGTACCTGCCGTTGTCGCAAAAAAGTGATCCAGCAGGTCAAGTCGCTCGTAGATGAATTTATACGAGTCTAATCTCCCACTATAGAACCAATCACAGAACCATTGGGTAACTTTGATGGTGGGGTTCTCGGCTCTTATCTTTTCAATGGTATCACGGTCGACGGTTTGAGAATGGCCCAACAAAAGAACATCCGGCCGGATCTTCTGGCAGGTCTCTACAAGCGCCTTGTTCGCCTTCCTGGCGCCAGCACGTTTATTGTTCCTCCACGAACTCTGACGAGCGATGTCATGAAATGGAAAGGCGTAGGCATAATGCCCGTTTTCAACAAGTCCGAGATGAATCTTCGCATCCATCGTGTCGTATTTATCTCCATTGCGATTATAATGGAAATTGCAGACATGGACGATTCTTAGTGCTGAATCGTGGGTCATTAGATTTTTTAGATGGTTAATTGATTTGGATAATCGTTTGGGTCGATACAACGGAAGGATTTAACGCCCTGCTTTCACAGAAATCGTCAGTACTCAGATTGTCTGAATTTATTTGAGACCGTCTTGAGGCGAATATAGGCTTTTTCCAGTACAATCTTGGCTGCTATCCGGGGATCGGTGCGAAGCGCATGCTTGCCCTTGATGGTCACACCGGGTTGGACTTTTGCTTTTGAATTGTGGCGTTCTTCGATGATCTTGGAGACGACAGCGAACGTCGAATAATCTTTCAGGACTCGTTGTCTCGCTTCTTTGATCGCATCTAGGCGCTTTTCATAGGCTCCTGAAGCGATTGCTTCTTTGATCGTCTTTAGACTGCCTTCAAAGTCGCAAATATCAATTGGGATGAAGCTGTCGGCTGGGAAATATTCGGCTGCATTCGGCGCACCGTGGTAGAAGGGAAGTGTCATTCCTAGAAAGGAATCGGAAAGCTTCTCTGTCCACCAATGTGAGCAGATATGGTTTTCGATTGCGATGTGGTATTTGTAGGGATCTAGAGCATCTGCTTTATCCGGTATCTGGTTAAATCCATGGCCAAAACGATCCAAATTAGGCAACTTTGACATGAGAAACTCTGTGAATTTCAACCTCTGATAGTGCATCGTATGTCTTTGAGCCTTCGCAGAACAGACCGTTGCGATTTCTTTGGTTTTATTTGTCGGGGAATGCTGAGAGATCAGATCATAGTCCCGCATATTTTCCCCGCCGCTATTCCCTGTGTCTCCATAATACCATCGCAGTGCGGGTTGCGAATGGATTTTCCCCCGGTGCTTTAAAGCCCAATCTTCGTGACCAGTGAGAACGTAGCGGAACTGATTGAGGAAAGGCCGCCCGTAGGTGCTGACCGATGAGGGTTCTCGCGTTATGAAAAGTGTGTGCTCAGGCGAGCACGCAAGTAGCTCAACGGCAGCCTTCTGCTTTTGACCAATGGGAGCGGGTAGATCATTATCTGAAACAAACCAGTCGTAATCGCGTTCGCTTGGATCGAAGATGAATTGGCAACGCCCCCACACAGGCAGACGATCAGGGAACTGTCGAAGCCATTGAATGGGATCGGAAACCACCTGGCCTCGGTTTACGAATTTAACGCGAATCAAGGAATCGTTTTTCATTGAAAATAATAATGGTTGAGTATGGCTCTCAAATTGACCAGATGATCCTTGGGGTGCGCAGTTTTACCCAATCCCCAGGTGACATCCGGGGATAAGAGTTTGGAAAACCTTGGATTATTCATTCAGGTTGCACGACGGACTTTTCGCAAAAAATCCCGAACTTTCCGAAACGGCATCGAGAGATAAAATTTCCGAACCATACGGATCCTCGCTCCAAGAGGCACTTCAAATTGTACGCTGGCGGGAACATACCAGTTGTTCGAGCCATTTCGCCGGATGAGCTTGTATCCCGCGTTTTTCAAAAATGAATGTCTGGAGAGATTGTCCATGCGATCTTCCACGATCATAAGACGCGGACTGAACCTACCTATGTCTAGCCCCTGCAGTGCCTGAAGCTCCATGCCCTCAAGATCCAGTGATAAAAAGTCCAGCCCAGATACACCTGCGGCATCCAGTAATTCAGTCAACGTCATCAACTCTGCTTCAAACACCTGATCGCCCGCCGACACTTCCTGATCATCGGTAAGTGCGGAAGTCAGCTGGGAAACCCCACCGGGAATGGAAAACTTCAGCTTTCCACGCTGCTCAGGAGAACCTAGCGCATTTTGGAAAACTTGGCTACCAGGACGCTCTGCCCGCAGTTTTTCACAGCATTCCGGAACCGGTTCCACCAGCACACCCGTCCATCCGCGTTTCTCCAAAAGGTATGTCTGACTCAGTGAAGTTGGATGGTTGGCACCGGCTTCCAGAAACACACCATCGGTTTTTTTCCCGAAATGCTCCCAAACAAGCACATCGTCGCCCCACTGGGCATAGCTCTCAATTTTGTCTTCGCTCATTGTTAAAAAATCTTGGATCAGGCCTTGTAATAATTCGTAGGGCGATTCCCCACGGGCACCGCGTTGCGGGTATCGACCAGGGGAATCCCGTAGCCGGAAAAATCGTGCTCCTTGTATACGTCGTGACCGGTGGAAAGAACGATGAGATCGTAATCACCCGTGACCTCTGCCTCCGACTGGCGACCTGCGTACTTCGCATGCTCACGGGTCATGGGAATGACGGGCACGAACGGATCATGGTAAAAAACCTCCCCGCCTAAGTCTTCGAATTTCTCGATGAGCTTATAAGTCGGCGATTCGCGGTCGTCATCGACGTTGGCTTTGTAGGCGAGGCCTAACAGAAGGATTTTCGCGCCCTTGATTGCCTTAGCGTCGTTATTAAGAGCTTCGAAGGAAACTTTCACCACATGATCCGGCATGGCGGTATTGATCTCACCGGCGAGCTCGATGAAACGGGTGTGCTGGCCGAATTCACGGGCTTTCCAGGTGAGGTAAAACGGATCGATGGGGATGCAGTGGCCACCGAGACCGGGGCCGGGATAGAAGGGCATGAAACCGAAGGGTTTTGTCTTCGCAGCCTCGATCACCTCCCAGATATCGATGTCCATCGCGCCATAGACAACCTTGAGTTCGTTGACCAATGCGATGTTCACGGAGCGGAAAATGTTTTCTAGGAGCTTCGAAGCCTCAGCCACGCGGCATGAGCTAACGGGGACGAGCTTCTGGATGGCGATGCTGTAGAGTTGCAGTGCTTTTTCAAGGCACTCCGGGGTGAGACCGCCGACCACTTTCGGTATCGAGGCTACCTTGCTGTCCGGGTTGCCCGGATCCTCACGCTCGGGGGAAAAGGCGAGGTGGAAATCGGTTCCCGCCTTTTTCCCGGATCCAGCTTCTAGGACTTCGCGGAGTTCGCCATCTGTAGTGCCGGGATAAGTAGTAGATTCCAAGACGATGAGCGCACCATCCCGGAGAAATGGCGCAATGGCCTCTCCGGTTTTCAGCACATAGCTAAGATCCGGTTCGCGAAAATGGTTGAGAGGAGTCGGGACACAGAGGATTACCGCATCGACCTCACCGATTCGCGAAAAATCTGTGGAGGCATCGAGAGCGCCGGATGCGATGTGAGCCGACATATCATCCCCAGAAACGTGCTTGATGTAGCTACGTCCGGCGAGGATGGCGTCGGTTTTCTTTGAATCGATATCCAACCCAAGCACTTTGGCTCCCGAGCGCGCGAACTGAAGCGCGAGAGGAAGTCCGACATATCCGAGACCGACGATAGCAATTTGATTCATGAAGCGGTGCAAGTCTGCCCATACCTTGAAGGTGTATGGTAGGAGAATTTTTCAGCGCGGGGATTTCGCCAGATCTTCGTAGAGATCAAGGGTCGCTCTGCACATCGCTTCGAGGGTAAAAGCACCTTCCGGGACGATGGGTTCCGGTTTCGCATCGAGGATGAGACGGGCGGTTTCGAGAAGCTTTCCACCGTCACCTAGTGGGACTTTTCCTTCGGGAAACACGTGCCCGAGCAGCTCCCCCACTCCGCCGCAATCGTAACCCAAGACAGGTTTTGCTAGCGCCATTGCTTCGAGAACAGTCCGTCCGAAGGATTCAGGTTGCTGCGACAAGGCGCAGACCACATCACTGACCGCCATAATCTCGCGGACATCGCTCCTGTGGCCAAGAAAAGTGACATCGTCCTGCAAGCCCATTTCGGAAAGCTTGGCCCGTAGCTCGTCGAGATACGCCTTTTTCTTCGGATGAGTGTCGCCCGCGACGAGACCGTGGACTTGGCGACCCTCACTTTTCAGAGCTGCGACCAGTTTAAAATAATCCCCGTGCCCCTTGAGCCGTGTGATACGGCCTGGAAGGAGAAATACCGATTTACCAACCAAACCTGGGTGTTCGGCATTCCATCGCTCCGTCCATGCGGGATCGGGTTTGAAACCCTTGGGATAACTTTCCGGGCGGATCCCCCGGTGGATAACTGTGATTTTTTCCGGAGGAGCAGCCGGGTAGTTTTCCAGGATGTATGCCTTGATGCTTTCCGAAACAGCGATCAATCGCTCACCCTTGGTCATGACAGCGGAGTAGCGGTTCACGGAATAAAATCCGTGCACGGTGCTGACGAGACGAGGCCTTGTGGCAGGGTTCATCTTCCTCCACGCGAGATACGCGACCCACCCCGGCACCCGCGAGCGGATGTGCAGGATATCCGGCTTCTCCTCTTGCAACAATTTCCGGAAAGATTTCACCTGAAACAACGACCCGAAACTCTTCCTATGCACCGGCATCGCGATATGCCGCGCCCCAGATACCTCCAGCGCCTCCACCTGCCTGCCGCCGTTGGAAACGACTAGGGCTTCGTGGCCTGCCTTCACCAGATAGTCTGCGATTTCCAATGTTCCACGCTCAACTCCTCCGGAGTTGAGTTCGGGCAGGACTTGCAGGATCTTCATACTTTTCCCGAGTTTTTCATCAAAATACTCTCCCACCAATTACGATTTTCGAAATACCATGCAACCGTCTCCTCAAATCCATCCTTGCTAGAGCGCAGAGGTGACCATCCGAGTTCGTTTCTGATCTTCGACGAATCCAAAGAGTAACGGAAATCGTGCCCTTTCCTATCAGCCACAAATTCGATTTCGGGTCGGCTCCCCATTCTTTTCTCCAAGATTCCGCACACTAATTCGACAACATCGATGTTTCTCCATTCATCGTTCCCGGCAATAATATAGGTATCACCAATCTTTCCTTTTTGCGCGATCAGCACCAAAGCCTGGCAGTGATCGTACACGTGAAGCCAATCGCGAACCTGCAAACCCTGACCATAAACCGGTATCGGATTGCCACGTAGGGCATTGGTAATGACCACGGGAATCAATTTTTCAGGAAACTGAAAGGAGCCATAGTTGTTCGAACAATTTGTCACGGCGACTGGCAATCCATAGGTGTTTCCCCATGCTCTCACGGCATGGTCGCTCGCCGCTTTGCTAGCGGAATAGGGAGATCCGGGTGCGTAAGCCGAGGTTTCATTGAAACGGCAACCAACATGAGCCGATCCGAAAACCTCATCCGTGGAAGTGTGAATGAAGCGGAAGCCTGCCTTTTTCGCATCCGATAAGGACTCCCAATATGAGGTTGCTCCGCGCAGAAGGCTTACGGTTCCGGTTACATTGGATCGGAAAAATTCCATCGGGCCGCCAATCGATCGATCCACGTGGGTCTCTGCAGCGAGGTGAAAAATCCAATCCGGTTGGAAATGCGATATCGCTTGCGTAATCTTTCCTTCCTCACACACGTCCACTTGAAGGAACCTGTATTCGGGATGATCCACGAACCCAGCGAGAGAGCTGAGATTTCCCGCATAAGTCAGCGAGTCCACGTTGAGAACAGAATGACCTTCATTCAGAAGCTTTTTCACCAGATGCGAGCCGATGAACCCCGCTCCTCCAGTGACCATGATCCTGCGAGTATCCAGGGATTCACTCATGTCGACATCTCCCGATCTAGAGCCTCATCCATTGCTTTCTCAACAAGGCGGGCTGCAGCGGCTTCGGTCGCCGAGTCGAGCTTCTGGACAGCTGCCTTGAGTGTATTTGCCGCGCCGCTTTCCATCGCCGAGTTGACTGCGGCTAGCGAAGTCTCGACTTCCTCCCGCTCTGCTTCTTCGACCAAACCTTGGGCGAGGATCATCTCGACGGCGGGGATCAGTTCTTCGGCTTTGACTCTGGCCTCGGTGAAAATTCGTTCGGACATGTCTTCGAAGGCGTGCTCAACAGAGGAACTGACCATTTCCTCGACTGCGGCATCATCCACATTCACTGCGGAACTCTGAATTTTTACGACCACGTCCTTTCCAGTGGAAACCTCCCTTGCGAGCACTTCCAGAATACCATCAGCATCGATTTCAAACTGGACTCCGATACGAGCTTGGCCTTTCGGAAGTTTCTCCATTGCCACCTCGAATTTACCGAGTTCCCAGTTATCCCGCGCCATCTCGCGTTCTCCCTGGAGCACCCGCACCCCCATCTTTTCCTGGCCGTCGGCCGCGTTGGTGAACATCTCACCCGCCTTGCAGGGAATGGTCGTATTTCGCGCGATCAGCACATTCATCAGCCCCCCGAAAGTCTCGATCCCCAGACTCAGCGGGGTGACATCCAGCAGCACCATTTTTTGCATCGCACCACTCATCACACCCGCTTGGATGGTAGCGCCGAGGGCGATGGCTTCGTCCGGATGCTGGGTTACATCGACTTCCTTTTCGAAAAATTTAGCAACGGCTTCCCTCACGGCAGGCATTCGTGTGCTTCCGCCGACCAACACCACCGCATCGAGATCCGCTACGGAAAGACCGCTGTCGAGCATCGCCAGCTTGCAGCATTTGATTGTTCTAGCGATCCATTCCGTCGTTAAAAAATCAAGATCCGCACGAGTGATAATTTTCTCAAAACTACTATGCCCATCGTAGAATGGAACGCGCACTGTGAAAGAATCGGAAACGGAAAGCTCCCGCTTGGCCTTCTCGGCCTGATCGAGAAACAGCTGTTTCGTCCCACTAGCAATTTCCGACACATCTTTAAGAATATGGGAAAAGAGCATCTGATCTACATCGTCGCCACCAAGCCGGGTATCCCCGTGGGTAGCGAGGACTTGGAACACCCCGTTCTCCATTTCCAGAACCGTTAGATCGAAGGTTCCGCCGCCGAGATCATACACGGCGACGCGTGCCCTATCCTCTAATTTATCGAGGCCATAGGCGAGTGCCGCGGCGGTGGGTTCGTTGAGAATCCGGACGACTTCCAGCCCAGCCAATTCCCCTGCTCTCTTGGTCGCGGCCCTTTGCGCGTCGTTGAAATATGCGGGGACGGTAATGACAGCCTTGCCGACTTCCATCTCCAACCGCCATTCCGCAATCCGTTTAAGTTCTTTTAAAATCTCCGCGCTGACCTCTTCCGGGGATTTCCCCAAACCGGCCAGAACAGGATCGAAAATGGAATCTGCGCCAATCTGCCGCTTCACGCTGGTAACAACGCGTTGCGGATCGGTCGCGCGCCTGCGGAGGGCTTTCCGTCCAACCTCAACCGTGCCGTTTTCCCCATACCACACGGCACTAGGCATGATTCGGCTGCCCTCCTCATCAGCCAAGAGGATGGGAAAGCCAGTATCCACGACGCCCACAGCGGAGTGTGTGGTGCCTAGGTCGATGCCAATTATCGTCTCCAAGACTAGGGAATCCTAAAGATTTTCCCGTTCGATGGGTCTTTCGCAAGCTGTCCGGAGCGGAAGCCCTCCACATCAATCACGTTGTAGGGCGAATACGGGCTAATCACTCGGTCGCGATTGTCCGTGCGCTCGGCAACAGGATATTGGTCGCGGGTTGGCTGGCGCGGAGGCGACGACTGGTAATCGCCGCGTTGGTCGCGATTGTCGTAGCTTGAATTTTGGTTGCCACCACGATCTTCATAACGGCTGTCTGGGCTGTTGTAACGACCGTCGGTGCGCTGGTTATTACGACTGTTGGAATCGTAGTAGGAATCTGGCTGCGGACGTCTTTGCCCAGGTGGGTAAACGGGAAGCGGTTCACAGGAAACCACTAGAAGCGCGGCGCCAAGTGCGGTTGTGAATTGGATTCTGGTCATATGGTTTTGGGACGTTGTTCGGGGAAAGTCTATTCGGTTCACCTCCTGCTCGCTAGCAGGTATTTAGAAAGAATAACCAGTTTTCTGGCTTTTGAAACAGAATAACGCCGGTCGAAAACCCGGAATTTCCCCTTCCGCATCTTCGAGAGGAGGCAGCGGTAGGTTTCCGCCATGATCCGAGCAGGCACGAGGGCGGCACGGTCAATCTCCGGAATGAGTTTCTCAGCCTCAGCAAAAAGGTAATCCGCGCGCTCCGACTCGTATTGCATCACCGCTAGAAAACGTCCGTCATAGACTTTACCGATGAGGTCGCGTTCGGAATACTGGAAGCGAATCAGATCGTTGATCGGGAGATACATTCTCCCTCCGTTTGACAGGTCTTCACCGATATCGCGGAGGATATTTGTTAACTGGAGAGCATTTCCGAGGGCAATCGCGTATTTATCGGAATCCTCATGGACGCAGCCGAAGAGCCTTGTACAAACCAGCCCGACCACTCCCGCGACCTTCCTATTGTAGGCAGCAAGCTCATCCCAGCCTTGGAAACGCTGCACCTCCAGATCCATCCGGCAACCGTCGATGATTTCTAGCATCCATTCCTGCGGGATACCCCGTCTATCCATCATTTCTCCAACTTCCGTCCCAAAGTTATCGCTCTCCGGAAAACCACTCCGTATCCCCTCTTCCCACCGCGAAAGCCCCTCCCTCCGTTCTGGTTTCGGAATTCCTAGGTCGTCGGCAAGGTCATCCACCGAGCGGCAGAACGCATAGAATACCACCGTATCGTCGCGCTTGTCCTTCGGTAGGATTTTAAGCGCGAAGGCCAGGTTGGATTTCGCCTTCCGGGTGATCTCAGATGCGGAAGACACGGGAGATCACTTAATGAATCCCCAGTGCCCGGTCGTGATCGGCCAGAGGGAAAAGAGTGCGGGACCGACGAGATTGTATTCTTTAACCGTCCCCCAGTAACGGGAATCGAGAGAGTTCGCAGTATTGTCCCCCATCGCCACATACTCCCGCATGCCCGGCTTCGCATTCTCGCCTTTCAGACGCAGGACATCGCCAGTATCCTGTAGGTAGATACGGTGGGTGTCGCTAGGATCGCTGCTACGTCGGGCAAGGACGTAACCGGGATGCTCGGATTTGAACGGAGGCTCACCTTCCGCGACTTTTTGGATACCCGATTCCTTCGCGATCTTCCCGTTCACCAGCAAATTCGGAGTCTGGATTGAAAGCGCGTCACCCGGCACCCCGACCAAGCGCTTGATGTAGTGAGAGCCGCCACCCTGCGGGCCACTGCGCTCCTTGATCCCTTTGATTCCCAGTGTTTCAAAAACGAATACTTCGCCGCGCTCTGGTTTGCGGAAATGGTAGGAAAACTTGTCCACGAGTACAAGGTCGCCGGAGTCTATCGATCCTTCCACGATAACTGTTCCAGCCTTAAGCACTCCGCCCGTCTGCCGGACAGTGGCAATTGCATCTTGAAGCCCGACCTGGGAAGAAGGTCCCGCAGGGGCCGGAAGGCGGAGTGGCTTCGAATCGAGGAAATGAATTTGCGCGCGACTGAAGAAGTGCATCCACTGGGTATCCCGGACATCCGCGCGTCCCTTGGGAGAAATGGCAAGACGTCTATCCTTGTCGTTCACAAGTTTCACATAGCTGCGACCCTTGGTAACGTATTCCCATGCACGTACTGGAAAGGAGGGCCAGTCATCTTTCTTAATCGGGGTGCCGACGATGCCGTTAAGAGTAGGCTGCATGGAGCCGGTGGGGATGCGGAAAGGCTGCAAGTAATAAGCACGCAGACCAAGGGCGATCACAATAGCGACAAACATCACTTCCACGTTTTCCTGAAACCAGTCCTGCGGTTTCTCACGCGGAAGGGAGTTTTCACACGTGCCACGGAGTTGCTTGGATGCCTCGTCCGTTTTCTCACGGTCGTTGGCTTTAACCGCATCCAGAAGGTCTTTCCGGCGGGATTCGATTTCCGCGATCCTCTCGTCGCTCAGAAGATCCCTCTTGTAGTTGACGAATTTCCTTCCGCCCTTTGCCAGAATTTTAGCGTTCTTTTTCCAAGCAGCGGTAAACATGTGCGCGAACTCTGCACACGCTGGAGGCCGCCTGCAAGCCCGCTCTCAGGGACGTTCCAACAGCAGGTGCAACACATTGTCCACGAAGGCCGGATCGCTTGTCATCTTCTTGTGGTCGGAGAATACAAACTGCGAATGTGTCCAATGAATCGGGCTTTGCAGACGTCCGCCTTCACTTCCCTTCCCACGCCTGTCCATCAGCATCGATTTCCGGGTCACGACACCATCACCCGACAAATAATCGATGATAGCGGGCACACCGTCCGCCCCGACCTGCGCACGACTGCCGGTAGAAACAGCATCCCCGGCGAAGGCGTGGATTTGAAAACCTGCCGGAGGGACGGCTTTTGCATTCATCGCTCTGTGAAAGTCGCGGGCGTTGGAAAGCATTTTCGAAAGGTGAGCTATCGCGATTTTCCGACGCTCTTGTGAATCAGCGATTTCAGGAAGGAGTTGTGAAAGGATTTGCTCCTGCGCGGGATCGGCCAGTCCCCAGTTCAGAGATTTCCAAGATTCTGTCTGGAAAATGGCGATGGGATTACTGTCCTTGTCGATCACAGCCCCAGCTTCCGTTCGCGGCATAAGCTCATACATCGATGGCATCGTCCCGATTACAGCTGGCGGAATTCTAGGAAGGAAAGGTGCCAGCTTGTAGCCTTCGCTCAATTGTTGCACCGGGTAGATCGAACCATCGTTCGGTGTTCCGACCAGAACCAGCTTATCCAGATCCTTCGCCCCTGCCCAAGTGACCGCCATTTTTCCGCCAGATGCGAGAGGACGTTTCCCATACATCGCGTAATAGCGCGCGACCAAACCACCCATGGAGTGAGCCACGATATCGAATTTCACTTCACTGCGTTTCCCTGTCCGCTTGAAACGCTCATTGGAAACGTAGCGCTTCTTTTCATCGATAAACCGCCCGAGCAATACGGCATTTTCCGCACAGGAGCGACGCCAATCGTAGCCGAATTGGAAACAGGTGTAATGCCCAGGCCCATAGTCGATTTCACTAAGAGCTGAGTGATCGGAATCCAGATATCCACCAGCACCGAAAGCTCGCATCATTCCGGAATACGCGCTGAACTGGAAATCAAACCCGAGCGAAACCTTCACCTGCTCCAAGGCACCATCCGGCCTCAGCTCGTCCTTAGGCCAACCTTTTCCGGACAAAGGCAAAGCTAATGCCCGCATGCCCTCGACACTTCCTAAATCGATCGCTCTACCTCCGAATTCGCCCCAGACCACACGTCCGTCCGCATTCACAAGTCTTGATCCCAACATTCCAGGAATCACGATAATCGGGTTTCGCTCCGGCCCTTTGTTCTTCGCTGCAGCACTGTAGATCCCGCCTAGATCAGGAGTCTTCATGGAAGGAGTGCAGCCGATTAGCAGGATGAGGAGGAAGCCGATGGCGTAAATTTTCATGAGATCGTGTAAGGGAAAATCCGGTATCTTTATTCCGGTATTTCCATAAGAATAACAACCACATGGAACTTAGTCGGAATACTGTGGCTCTGTAAATCCTCTTGTGAGAGGCATCTGCTTTGCTCATACCAAAGCTGGTAATCGCGCGACCCTAATCTCCCACTACTCAAAAAATGACCTCCATCATCAAAGACTACACCCACTGGCTTCACGGAAAATGGCCAGCCGGAGGGGCTGAGAAAGCCCCAGCTGTGAACGACGATGGCACATGCAACGTATCCGGAATTCGAGTTGTGGGCGATCTCACCGGGGTGCCGCTCCTGAAATTTTCCGCCGACACCGGAGCACGTGCAGTGCAGGCGATCCTGAACGAAAAGGATTTTAAAAAAGGCGGAGAAACACTCGACCTCGCCATCATCGGAGCTGGGGTTTCCGGAATTTCCGCTGCCATTGAGGCCTCCAAGTCCGGGCTGAACTACAAAATCTACGAATCTGCGGAAGCCTTCTCCACGATCCGGAACTTTCCCCGGAAAAAGCCGATCTACGCATACCCCACCGACATGATCCCCGCAGGGGACATGAGCTTCGAGTCCGAAGTAAAGGAAGACCTCCTAGTGGAACTCGAAAAGCAACAGAAAGAGCACGGAATCGAAACCACCGAGGCAGCGATTCAGAAAATCTCCCGCTCCGGAGGCATTCTAAAACTTCACACGAAGGCGGAACCCATCTCCGTAAAACGAGTCATCATCGCAATCGGGCGCACCGGGAATTTCCGCAAGCTCAACGTCCCGGGCGAGGGACTGGAAAAAGTATCCAACCGACTCATCGACTCATCGAAGTTTGATGGAAAACAGATTCTCGTTGTCGGCGGCGGTGACTCCGCGATGGAGGCCGCGATCTCTCTCGCGGAAGAAGGCGCGACGGTCCATCTCTCCTACCGCAAAAAGGAATTTTCCCGACCCAAGGCCGAAAACGTGGCGAAACTTCAGGCACTCGAATCTAGCGGCAAGCTGACCCTGCACATGGGCACCAATGTCCAAGATATCGAGGAATACCAGGTAACCCTCTGCGGCGAGGACGGCTGCGATAACGTGCTCAAAAATGACTACGTCTTCACACTCATCGGGCGGGAGGCTCCACTCGATTTTTTCCGAAAATCGGGAATCAAAGTAACCGGTGACAAGACCCCACGATTCTACGGCACCATCGCCTTCAGCCTGCTCTTCTGCTTCTGGATGTATCATTGGAAAAAGGGTGGAAAACTCCCGTTTGGCGGGTATTTGCCCGCATGGCTGAACCCTCAGCCGGGAAGCTTACTTGGTGGGCTTCAAGGCTGGTGGGAAACCACGGGAACCTTGGGAAGTGTGATCAAGGGGTCGATTTCAGATCCCGGTTTCTACTACTCCCTCGCCTACTGCCTTTGCGTGCTGATCTTCGGAATCCGCCGCATCCGCCGGCGCAAAACACCCTATGTAAAGCTCCAGACAATCACGCTGACCTGCATTCAGTGGATACCGCTCTTCATTCTACCTTACTTTCTATTCCCCTACCTCGGCGCGAACGGCGCTTTCACCTCCGGCGGCTTCGGCCAATGGTTCGGAGAAACCTTCCTCTCCAATGGACCAGGCACCGCACCCGACCAATACTGGCGCGCCTTCGGCTTCATCCTAGCCTGGCCGCTTTTCGTCTTCAACCTCTTCACCCAAGCCCCCATGTGGGGATGGCTTATCCTCGGATTCATCCAGACCTTCGTCATCATCCCGCTCATCGTGTGGCGCTGGGGAAAAGGCGCCTATTGCGGCTGGATCTGCTCTTGCGGCGCGCTCGCGGAAACACTTGGCGACGCACACCGCGCAAAAATGCCACACGGCCCATTCTGGAACAAACTCAACATGGTCGGACAGGTCGTCCTGCTATTCGCCTTCATCATCCTCGCCGTCCGTATCGTCGGCTGGGTGTTTCCCAGTAGCGGCCTGAACGCGCTCTTCAGCACGCTCCTCTACACCATGCCGGTCGCGAACTATTCCTACCTCGTCGATCTTTGGTTGGCCGGCATCCTCGGCGTCGCCTTCTACTTCCATTTCTCCGGCCGAGTCTGGTGCAGGTTCGCCTGTCCGCTCGCCGCGCTGATGCACATCTACGCCCGCTTCACCCGCTTTCGAATTTTCGCGAATAAGGATAAATGCATCTCCTGCAACGTCTGCACCAGCGTCTGCCACCAAGGCATCGACGTCATGGCCTTCGCCAACAAAGGCAAACCCATGGAAGATCCCGAATGCGTTCGCTGCTCCGCCTGCGTTCAATCCTGCCCGACCGGCGTTCTCAATTTTGGTCGTCTCGACAGCGATCAAAAACCCATATTCGACACCCTCCCAGCATCATTAGTCCAGCTTGCAGAAAGACGGAAAGCGAAATAGACAGAGCACCAGCCACAAGAATCCGATCCGCGTTTATCCGCGTCAATCCGTGGTTCCTCTTCGACCACAACCCCAGTCTTCGCACCTTCGCTGTTCAATTTCCTCCATGCTCTCCGCCCTAGCCTTTGCCCTCTACCTCGCCGCCAGTGCGGGGCTACTTTTCTACGGACTGAACTGCTATGTCCTCCTCATTCTGTTCTCAAAGAAATCCAAGGAAACAAGAGCACGCCAGCTCCTCACCGAGGAAAAATGGGAGAAGGAACACCCTCCCGGAGACTTTTCAAACCTCCCCAAAATCACCACCCAACTACCACTCTACAACGAGTTCAACGTCGCCGAGCGGGCGATCCGCGCCATCGCGGCCTTCGACTATCCGACACACCTCCACCAGATCCAAGTGCTTGATGATTCCGATGATGAGACATGCGCGCTCGTGGATTCGGTAGCGGAAGAACTTCTGGAAAAAGGCATTTGGATCGACGTCGTCCGCCGCAACAAACGCCATGGCTACAAGGCCGGTGCGCTCTCCGATGCCATGCCCACCGCACACGGCGAGTTCATCGCAATCTTTGATAGCGACTTCGTCCCGGAACCCGATTTCCTCCGCAACCTCATCCCCCATTTCTCCGACCAAAAAACCGGCCTCGTTCAAGCTCGCTGGGCACACCTCAACCGCAAAGCCTCCCTCCTCACCCGCGCCCAATCGGTAGGCATCGACGGCCACTTCGCCATCGAACAAACCGCCCGGTCCGCAAACCACCTTTTCCTCAACTTCAACGGCACCGCCGGGATCTGGCGTCGCACAACCATCGAGGACGCCGGTGGCTGGACGGCCGACACTCTCACCGAAGATCTCGACCTTTCCTACCGCGCCCAACTCAAAGGCTGGCACCTCGAATACGTCCCGCACGTAACCGCACCGGCCGAGCTACCGGAAACCTACTCAGCGTTCAAGAGCCAGCAATTCCGTTGGGCGAAAGGCTCGATCCAGACCGCCAAAAAACTCCTTCCAGAAATTTTCCGATCCGGCCGCCCTCTCTTCGCCAAGCTCCAGTCCGTCTTCCACCTCTGCCACTACTTTGCACATCCGTTGATGCTAGTTCTGGCTCTTCTGGCACTACCCGCGCTTCACTATCTAGGCGGTGAGTTACACCGGATTTGGCTCATCGTTTTCGCCATCCCGCTCATCGCCTCCACCCTCGGCCCGACCGTCCTCTACACCATCAGCCAGCGCCATCTTTACCCAACGGACTGGAAATCCCGCGTTCTACTCCTACCCGCCCTTGTCCTCGTAGGTTTTGGCATCTGCATTTCAAATACCCGCGCCGTTCTCGAAGCGTTCCTCGGCATCAAATCCGGCTTTATCCGCACCCCGAAGCGCGGCTCCAAGGTAACCAAAAGCTACAACCCAGTCGCCAATATCATCCCGCTTCTGGAAATCGTCGCCGCCACCTATTGCGCGTTCACCCTCTTCGCCTACATACGCAGTGGAAATTTCGGCATCGCCCCTTTCCTCTTCCTCTACATAGCCGGCTTCGCCCTCGTCGGTTTCTCCAGCCTCCGCGAACAGCTCCATGCCCGCAAAGCATAATGAAGAGCCGCGCCTTTGGCCGGCTTCACCCCGTTCCATTGCTTGGTTTGCATGCCTAGCCTCGTCACTGGGCGCGTGTTTTTTTTGGTCATCCCTCCCCACCCTCGATGCCTCCCCCATTCTCCGCGTAGCCCTCTTCGCCACCCTAGGCTTCTCAATGCTCGGCTTGGTCTTCCTTTTCCCGGAAACAACTGATCGAAAAGCCCGCCTCCTCATCCTCATTTCCGCGATCCTTCTACGCCTCGCCCTCCTGCCAGCACCACCCTCAGACGATGTAAACCGCTACCTCTGGGAAGGCGAACTCGTCCTTGCCGGGGAAAATCCATACTCAGCCCCTGCCGATAATCCCCGCTGGGAAAACCGCCGCGATGCAATCTGGGAAGGCATGAACCACCGCGACCGCCCCACCGCCTACCCACCTGGCATCCAATGGGTCATGGCTGCCACCGCCGCCATCCACCCTTCCCTCTTCAGCTTCAAAATCCTCGCTCTCCTCGGCGATCTGGCAGTCCTTCTACTACTCTTAGTCCTCCTCAGGGAAAATGCAGCCCCCCTCCGCTGGGCCGGCTTCTACGCATTCAATCCCGCCGTCCTCATCGCCTTCGCAGCAGAAGGCCACTTCGACAGCCTCATGGTTGCAGCCATGCTTGCCGCCATCCTCGCCGCCCGCAGGGGAAAATCTTCCGCCTGGCTCTGGATAGCAGCCGCCATCCAGATCAAGCTCGTCTGCCTCATCCTCGTCCCGCTTTTTCTTATCCCAAAAAAGAAACCGCGAATGAACGCGAATGAACGAGAATTTAAGAACGATCAAAAAAAAGAAACTTCTGGAATTGCATTGATTCGCGTCCATTCGCGTTCATTCGCGGTTAAAATTCTCCTCTTCTCCACCATCCTCATCCTCCCCGGCCTACCGTTTTTATCCGCTCTTCCCGAATGGTTCGCAGGCGTCCGGCAATTCGCAGGTTCCGGCAGCTTCAACGCCCCTCTCTTCACTTTCCTTTCTCTAACTGGATTCGATCATTCAGTGGTAAAAATTCTCTGCACCACCGCTTTCGGAGTTTCAGCAACCGCCATCTGTATCGCCCGCTGGCGAGGAACCGACCTCATCCATTCCGCCCTCATCATGATGGGCGCGCTCCTCGTCTGCTCCCCCATCGTCCATTTCTGGTATCTCACCTGGCTCCTCCCACTCACCGCCCTCCGCCCCTCCTTCGCATGGACCACCGTTTCCATCACCATGGCAGTGTACTTCCTCGCATGGCACACCCAAGCTACGGAAGGCTGGTGGGGTCTCCGCCACGGCACCGCCGCCCTCATCTGGCTCCCCTTCGTCCTAGCCGCAATCGCCCAGAATCGCTTCGCCCTCTCCAAGTGGCTTGGGCGTCCCACCACAGGAAGTGCAAGAGGCGTCTCGCCTCCTGATCAGTCCCTAGCCCTCATCATCCCAGTCCTAAAACCAGACAAAACCCTCCTCCCTTTGTTAGAAACCCTAAGAAACGAACTCGGCTCCACGTCCGAAATCCTCATCGTCTCTTCGGAGGAATCCACCTTCAGTCTCCCTGAGAAAACCATTACCGCCCCCCGCGGCCGAGGCAACCAGATCGCCGCCGGCATTTCCGCAACCACCGGCGACTGCATTCTCATCGTCCACTCCGACAGCACACCCCGCCCCGGCTTCGCATCGGATTTGGATACCGCCATCTCCACTCACCCGAAGGCATCACTCCTCATCTTCGGCCAGCGCTTCGATACTCAATCCCCCGGCACCCTCCTCATCGAAGCCCTCAATGAACTTCGGGTCGTCTTCGGCGGAGTCGCATTCGGAGACCAGACCATGCTCATCCGCCGTTCCGCTCTGGAATCCGCCGGCGGCTTCCCCGACCAGCCCCTGATGGAAGACGTAGAGGTCAGCATGCGCCTAGCCACCCGCGGCGATGTCATCTACCTAGGCCGTGAATGGAAAATTTCCGCCCGGAAATGGGGAAAGAATTTCACAAAACGCGTTATCCTCATCATCCGCCTGGTCGCCTCCTACCAATTCGCCCGACTCCGCAGCCGCGAGCACGCCGCCGAAGTATCGAAACGCATGTATGCCGAGTATTACCCGAAGATACCAAAATCAGGATAGTTTCACCGCCTTCAACCCGATGAACAGAGGAAACTCCTCCGCCGCCTTGTGCTCCGCATTGCTGAACGGGCCGCCACCCTGCGAGCGGCGGTGAGAGAAAAGCTCCACGCACTCTACCACCCCCAACCCCGCCTTCCCCATCGGGGAAATTACTTCTGCCAGCGGCCTGTGGTAAAACACCGTCCCCTCGTCGGTTCCTAAACCAGGCCTCGTCTGTATACCGATCTCCAAAGCTTTCCCATACTTGTCCAGTCGGCGGAACTGGATCTTCTGATCCCCGTCCCAGCCCCAGTGGCTTTCCTGCGGAATTCGGAAACACGGATGCATCATCACAATCACCGCCCGCCCTCCGGGCTTCAGCGAGCCGGATATATTTTTCATCAAGCCATCCACATCGGGAACATCGTGCACTGCCATCACACAAGCCGCCGCATCGTAGCTCCCGTCCGCCCAGTCACTTTCCGCACAAGCATCCGCGCGTAAAAACGAAACATTTCCCTCCGACGCATATCTGTTCCGAGCTGAACCAATCAGCTTCCCGCTCGCATCCACCCCCAGCACTTTTTCCGCCCCTGCGGCCAGCAAATGCCTCGCCAGGACTCCCTGCCCGCAACAGATATCAATCACCGCCTCCCCCGGCGACACTTTAAGTAAATCCATCACCCCCGGAAGGATGACATTCTGGTGATAGTCGGATCCATCCGCCCCAACTAGTTTATCATACCACCCGGCCACACCGTCCCAGCCACGGTCGCCGCCCTTCTCAGGCACCTTATCTTTTTTGGGGGAATCCCTTCCCTCCTGCCGCCGCCCCGCATCACGCCCGCCGTTCCAATTACCCTGCCTCTTCTTGCGTCCGCCGTTGCCACCCGATCTTTCCATGCCGGAAACTACCCGCCCCCACCCGCCACTGGCGAAGCAAAAAGAATATCTATCGCTAGGAGTCTGAATTAGAGCTTGAAGCGTGGGGACTGGGAAAGGAACTGTTTCGGGTTTTCGAAAACAATCTTCGCGATCTGTTCAGGAGTGTACTGACGCCGTCTCATTTCGAGAGCGCACTTAGGCACGGCCATGGGATCCGAGACACCCCAGTCGCAGGCAGAGTTCATCCAGATACGCTCGGTGCCGTAGGTTTCGAGGATGTCGATAGCCCGGTTCGGCGTGCATTTGCTCTCTGGGTAGAGCGTCATGCCCGCCCAATAACCCGCGTCCATTACATGCTTCACGGTGTGCTCCTCGACGTGGTCGATGATGACCTTAGAGCGGTCGAGCTTCGAAAAGGATGCGAGGGAATCAAGAATGAGTTTCGTGCCCTTGAGCTTATCCTCGAGATGCGGGGTGTGGATGAGAATTGGAAGATCGTGGTCTAGTGCGATCTGGACGTGCTCTTCGAAGATTTTCAGCTCGCTACGGGTATTTTTGTTCAGCCCTATCTCGCCGATCCCAAGGACGTTTTCCTTTTCGATGAATTGCGGAATGAGCGACATCACCTCGCGGGCGAATCCTGGATCATCCGCTTCCTTCGGGTTGATACAGAGCCAGCAGAAATGCTTGATTCCGAAACGAGCGGCACGCTTCGGTTCGTATTCCGTGAGCTGGCGAAAATAATCGTAAAAGCCGTCTGCGGAGGAGCGGTCGAAGCCGGCCCAGAAGGCGGGTTCGCAAAGCGCCTCGCAGCCTGCAAGTGCGAGTTTCTCGTAGTCATCCGTCGTGCGGCTGACCATGTGGGCGTGGGGTTCGATGTAGCGCATGGCAAATTAGGAAACGGGTGCTCCGGCAGCTCCTTGGAAAGGGGCGGTCTCGGGGAGTTCGGTGGAGTGGTCGGAAAACTTATCAAGCACGGCCTTTGCCCGGTCGGGGCGGTCTTCCTGCAGGATGGGTAGGGCTTGCTTGAAATATTTGAGACGAATATCCGCCTCGCCGTCGTGCCTTTCAAGGCGATCTAAAAACGCAGCAAGATCGATCAACCGCGCGCGCGCGTCGATAAACTGGAGATCCAATAATTCTTTTTTACTTAACATGGTTTCGTTTTTTCGTAGCCGGGGGCGATTTCATCACCTCTCCAAGAGATTATAACCCGTTTTCGGGTCGAGGCGAATTTCTTCTCATGTTCCTAACATCCTCCGTTTCGAAGCGACTCGATTATTCTTCGATCATTACTTGGAGCAATAAAAGAATATACGGAACCAAAGTTTTCATCGGGAGGGTTTTGTTGAAATGAAAACCTCGCGGCAGACAATGAAGTCCGCCGCGAGGAAAGTCGTTCGGGCCGCCGTCGCTCCAAACCCTAGATTGCTCTGGGACGTTGAGCGGTGGCCGCCCTAAAATTGTTACCAACAAGGTTTAATACGTAAGAACCGTAGGGTTCTCTTTCACGCTAGATGAAAAAAAATCACGATACCGGATCAGACTGATTTTCAATCACTTGGCTCTCCGAGGCAGTCGGACGGGTTCCGGAATTCCCCAGATTGGGCACCACTTTGCGGACGAGTTTGGAAAAGCCGCTCTCGGCGGATTCCATGTCGGACTCCGCCTGACGCATCGCCTTTTCCCATGCACCTGCAAAACCAGGTGCCTGTTCACGCATGGTGCTGACCGCCATTTCCTGCATACGGAACTGACGAAGCTCGTTCTTGTCCGGCTTGTTCTGAAGGACGGCGAGATTCACACGGAGATTCTCGTTCTTCGTTTTCAGCGTATCGACTTCCTTTGTAAGCGTGTCGCTCCCCGTGGCTGTGATTTTCATCTGGGTATTGAGATGGGACTGAAGATCCTGCTTCTCCCCCTCGATTCGCCTGATCTCGCGCTTGAGTTGCATTTTTGCTGCAATCGAATTTTTCAAAACGAAGACCACGATCAGAAGTCCGAGCAGTAGCCCCCATACGAACGGGTGTTTGATGATTTCTTGAAATTCCATGATCAGTTTTCTTTCGTTTCCTCTTCCTCAGGGATTACCTCGGTCACTTCGGAGGCATCCTCAAGCGGTTTTTCACCTAAAAGTTCTACCACATCTTCCGTGATATCGGAAGCGTCTCCGCTATAGAGGACGAACGGAATTCCGGTATTGCTGTTTCCAGAAATGTCCAACTCCCCGTCGATGTTTCGCTCTTTCGCGAGCTGGCTGGCAGCAGCAGTGATACGTTCGAGTGATGCCCGCATTCCTGCGACCATTTCCTTGTTGATTCGTTTGTTTTCCTCCACGCTAAACTCTTCGAAATCCTGCCGGAGGGTTTCCGCCTCCTGACGCTTGATCTCGTAGCCCGTATCATCTTTTTCCCTTCCTCGGAATCGATTCGATCCTTGTTCTCCTTGAGAACAGCTTCAAGCGCCTGGAGTTCTCCCAAGATCGCACGAAATCCATCGGCACGTTCGTTTTCGGAAATTGCATTCCTCTGCTCCTGGATTTCCTTCTGCGCAGCCGCAGTCGATGGAAGCTCACGGTAAATATCTGTGACACGAACCACCACAAACTTGGGTGCGGCAAACAGCGTGGCCGAAAAAGCCAACCATGATAAGGTAAAGAGAAATTTCATACTTTCCGAAGGACTTTAGCCCACCCACCGGATATGTCGATGCCAGACTAGATATCCTGAACGGGCAGAGCGGAGACCTCCTCGCGGAGTTTTTCAGCAAGCGGCGTCGAGAGGTAACGCTCGCTGGAGGAGCAGCCGATTGTGACAATACGTTTGCCCTTATACTCGGGACGTTTCGCTACCTGCATGGCCGCCCATACGTTTGCACCAGTGGAAATACCAGCAGGCAGACCTTCTTGCTGGGCAAGTGCCTGTGCGGTGGCGAAAGCATCCTCGTTGGAGACAAGGATGGTCTCGTCGATGATGTCTACGTTGAGGTTTCCGGGAATGAATCCGGCGCCGATTCCCTGGATCATATGCGGGCCGGGAGCGCCGCCGGAAATGACTGGGCTGTTCGTCGGCTCAACCGCGAAGGTTTTCATTCCGCAGCGAGCTTTGATTACTTCGGAAACACCGGTGATCGTGCCACCAGTGCCCACCCCGGCAACGAAAGCGTCGATTTGGCCGTCGGTATCACTCCAAATTTCCTCGGCGGTGGTTTCGCGGTGCGCCTGCGGGTTTGCAGGATTATCGAACTGACCCGGACCAAATGCCTCAGGCGATTCTTCGAGAAGCTTTTTTGCCATCGCGATCGCACCACCCATGCCCTTCGCACGCGGAGTGAGAACGATTTCAGCACCCAGCAGGCGGAGCAGCACGCGGCGTTCAATCGACATACTTTCCGGCATGGTCAGGACGCAGCGGTAGCCTTTTGCACGAGCAACAAAGGCGAGTGCGATCCCGGTATTCCCGGAAGTTGGTTCGATGATCACGCCACCGGGCTTGAGCAGGCCGTCGCGCTCCCCTGCCTCGATCATGGATTTTCCGATCCGATCTTTAACACTAAAGAGTGGATTGAAAAATTCCGCCTTCACACAAATTTCAGCCTCAAGGCCCTTGGTGATGTGATTCAAACGGACGAGAGGAGTGTTGCCGATGGTCGAAACCATGCTGTCTGCGATATTCATAGCGTGTTGTGGTTGGTGGATTCTGAAATGTTTCCGTGCGCTTTATATGACAGGAGATTTCCTCCTGCCAGCGGAAAAGGCTAAGGAATTTTACACCGCAACAACTCTCTCGACTCCGTTCGCCTGTAACTACGCCCTACTCCACACCAACACCCAGATCCCTCATGCTCCACAAGTCTCCCGCTGCCGCTGTCCCGCGCAACTTTCTCGCTCCATTTTGCCGTTTCTCTGAAAAGCGTTCCCGGGACGCTTTGAACGCATCATCCACAAATCCCTTACTACCAATCACTGCACCATCGGTGAAATATCTCACCCTGCACCGCAGCATTTTCGCCATTTTTAGCTTGGGAAGAACCGTCTGGTTTTCGCGCGATTCCATGGCTTCGGCAGGGTGGAACTGAAAGTGGTGGGCAGAAACCTTCAACTCCAACGGAGTTACGTATTTTAGCCCGGGGTTCCTCCTTCGCCAAGGCTACGGGAGGACAAGTGGTGCAACGCAGTGAAGCCTACCCCGGGACAACGGCACCAAAAAATCCATCAACCCCAACGGGGTTGTGCCCTAGCGGTCTTTGCGCCGAGCGTCCTGCTCTTTGGCCAAGGGGTCGAGTTCCGCCAGAGTGAACCGTGTGCTGATGACCGATTGATGCTTCTTGCCGGGCTTGTATTTGATGTAAGTGGTGGCGATTACCGTGCCGTCGTCCAAGATCTCCATGCCGGGGTAGCCGCAGTCGTGGCCGGCGTAGCTGTGGAGAAGTTTTACGCGATATTGGCCAGGCCTGCCTTTGCGAATGTCGTCATAGGTGCCCACCCAGGCGACGAAGTGGTGGTGGGTCGAGCTGCCGCGCGCCGTGTCGCGAAAGGCGATCACCAGGCGATTGTCTTGTGTATAGACGCCCGCGTGCCGGTCGCCGGTCAATCCCCAGGGCGTGTCTTGCGGCTTACTCCACGTTTTGGCTTCGTCGCTGCTGAACATCATCAGACTGCGCCCTTTGTGGGTGTTCTCTCGCATCAGGCAGCACAGTTCTTTCCCGTCGGGCGAGCGGAAGACGAACGGTTCGCACGGAGCCTTGTCCTCTACCCGCGCGACGAGGGTTGGCTTGGACCAGGTCAATCCGCCATCGGTGGTTCGCGACTGCATCACCTCCAAATCGCGCTCGATCTTGCCCTGCACTTCGTGACTGAACATGCGGTGATACATGCCGAGGTAGCTGCCGTCTTTCAGCTGAACGATGGAGCTGAAGGTCATGACGCACTCGAAATCGATGCCCAGCTGGGGCATTTCCTTCCAGGTCTTGCCTCTGTCCTCACTGACAATGCGTGGCATTCTGCCGGCCGAGAAAACCCAAATCCGCTCCTTGCCCGCCGGATCGACCAAACGATAGATGCTCGGGCAGTTACGGTGATGCTTGTAGCCAGGCGGCATCCGATCGTCCAACCGCTTCCAAGTCAGCCCCGCGTCGTCGCTGCGGCCCATCGGACCGGCCGGGCCGCCGTGGCCAATGCTCCAAACGGCGAACATGGTCTTCTTGTCGGGAAGCAACAAGGTCGTTGGGTGGCCCTGGTAGATCTCTTCCGTACCGGCGGCGACGACCACGTGCCGTTCGGACTGTTTCGAAATATCGACTACGGAAAGGTTTTCCTTTTCGGCCTTTTCCGCCGCCGTTGCGATTGTGAGGCTCGATGCACACAAGATTCCCAAATGGATCAAATAACGTCGTTTCATGTTTTGCTTTATTTAAAGGGGTTGTTTTCAGAGACAACCTATCACTAACGTCTGCAGAGTATCTGGAAAGGCATTTTCCCAAAAAGAAGCAAAGCTTCGTAGCCGCTAGGAATTTGCTTTTGAGGGGGGTGATGAGCCTCTCAAGGAGCCGCCGATCACGGGTTCCTAATCCAAGGCTCTCCTCGACTCGAAGTCACGCGTTGACGTGGGCATTTCCTCGGCACGAACAGTTTTCTGAGGCGATGTGGACTTCGGGCGGGAGCTTGTGGTTGTGAAATTCCGGCAAATTCGCTAACAAACTCTCATCATGAAACGCGCACTCATCACCACCACAATTCTCACCTGTTCCGCTACAGGATTGGTTTCGGCCCAGAAAGCCACCGAACACAGCCAAGCCGGATGGCGGCTCAAGTCCGACTCGGTCAGTTTGTTTGTGACCGAGACCGGCGGTCATATGGCTCCCGTCAAATTCTATGCGAACTCGGACAATCCGATCGAGCCATACTACATCAGCCCCTGGCAGGACGAGAAACATGACAGCATGCCTGCCGAGGTCATGGTGCCTTTGCGCGGTGATTTTTTCTGCATGCCCTTCGGCGGCAATGGCGAAGAAGTGAATGGTGAAAAGCACACGCCTCACGGCGAAGTGTCGGCATCGAAGTGGTCGTTCGTCGGAAGTGGCAAGAAAGGAAAGGTCTCGAGCATCAAACTCAGCATGAAGACCAAGACCCGGTCCGGCAACGCCACCAAGGAACTGCGGCTGCTTGAGGGCCACAACATCATTTATTCCACGCACACACTGGCGGGCTACTCGGGAAAGATGCCGCTGGGTCACCATGCGACACTGGCCTTGCCTGAAGAGGAGGGCAGCGTGCGCATCGCGACGAGCAAATTTGAAGTGGGATTTACCAACCCGACACAATTCAGCAATCCCGTGAACAGGGAATACCAATCGCTCGCCATGAACGCCAGATTCACCGACTTGACCAAGGTTCCGCTCATCTGGAAAGGCGCTCCGGATGCCGACTGCACCTCATTTCCCCATCGAACCGGACACACAGATCTTCTTCAAATCTTCAAAAAGCCGGGCGACGAACCGGCCTGGCTGGCGGCAACCTGCGAAAGCAGAGGGTATCTCTGGTTTTCCATGAAGGATCCTTCCATCTTGAATTCGACCGTATTCTGGATCGCCAACAAGGGGCGCCATGCCGAACCCTGGAACGGACGCAACCGTTGCCTGGGATTGGAGGATGTCTGTGGCTACTTCGCCGACGGCCTTGCCGCTTCTCTCAAGCCGAACCTCGTGAACAAAGCCGGATTTGCCACCGCCGTAGAACTCTCCCCTGACAAACCCACGGTCGTCAATTACATCCAGGGAGTTGCCAAAATTCCTCGCGGGTTCACCAATGTTAAGACGGTGCGGTTCGGTGACGACAAGGTAACCTTCACTTCGGTGGAAGGAAAGATGGTCGAAGTCGCGGTGCAGCACGGGTTTTTGAAAACCGGCCGCCTGGAGTAGACTCAGATTGATATCCCAGGCCCGGGCGAGCCCGGATTGGGGGCGCCAAGGAATTTGCTTTCGGGGGGGGGTGAGACTCTCAAGGGGGCGCCGATCACGGGTTCCTAATACAAGGCTCTCCTCGACTCGAAGTCACGCGTTGACATGGGCACTTCCTCAGTACGAGCAGTTTTCTGAGGCGATGTGGACTTCGGGTGGGAGCTTGAGGTTGTGAAATTTCGGCAAATTCGGGAACAAACTCTCACCATGAAACGCGTAATCATCACCACCACGATTCTCTCCTGTTCCGCTACAGGATTCGTTTCGGCCCAGAAAGCCACCGAACACAGCCAAGCCGGATGGTGGCTATTTGGGTTCAGCAACAGGCGGCCAGTTACTTGGCTGTCTCCACCTTCGCGCCGGTGAAGCCGAGAAGATTCGATGAATCGTGAATGCGTGGATCTGTCCTGAGGTGCGCGCGTTCCGTGAGATAAGACAAAAGGTGATCCAAACACTGGTAGTAGAGCGGATCCTTCATCATCGAGGTGCGTTCGCGTGGTCGCTCAAAATCGATACTGAGTATCTCGCCGATGGTTGCGGCGGGGCCGTTGGTCATCATGACCACCCGGTCGCAGAGGAAAACGACCTCATCGACATCATGGCTAACCAAAACTGTGGTGATTTTCTCGCGATCCAAGATTTCGAGAATGACATCCTGAAGCTCCATCCGAGTCAGGGAATCGAGCCTACCGAAAGGCTCGTCGAGGAGCAGAACGGTGGGCTTGAGGGCGATGGCGCGGGCGATGCCCACCCGCTGCTGCATTCCCCCGGACATTTCGGTGGGACGCTTGTTCATCGAGTCCGCGAGGCCGACCGCGCACAGGGCGTATTCGGCGATCTGTTTGCGCTGTGCCTTGGTCGCGTGGGGGTAGACATTGTTGACGCCGAGCATGACGTTTCCGAACGCGGTCATCCACGGCATCAGGCACGGTGACTGGAACACCACGGCGCGGTCGGGGCCGGCTCCCGTGATTTCCGAATCGCCCACGATAATACCGCCGTCGGAGATCTCGTTGAGGCCGGCTAGCATGGTGAGGACAGTCGATTTTCCACATCCGGAATGACCGATGAGACCGACGAACTCGCCCTTCTCGATGTTCAGGTTAAAATCGACCACAGCACGGAACGTCTCGCCGTACGGGTTCGGATAGGACTTGGTGAGATTGAAGATTTCGACTTGTCGCATGATATCGTTCGGTTGGGTGGATTGATCAGGTCTAGCGGCTCCTGACGGATCGGTCGTTCTTGGAAACCGGGTTGAAATCCCGTGGGGAAACCTCCGGCATCGTGACAATTCGGGAGTCTCTCGATTCGTTCGCCGTGCGGTTCATGCCGACGAGGTAGGAGGTGATCTCCGTTTTCAAAAACTTGTATTCAGGGTTCTCCGTCAGCGTGCGTCGATCTCTCGGGCGCTCAAGGCCGACCGGGAACGCCGTATCAAGATTGGCGCGCGGCCCCATCGTCAGCGGAATGATGCGGTCCGCCATGAGGATGGCTTCATCGACATCATTGGTGATGATTACAACGGTCTTTTTCTGCTGCTCCCAGATCTGGAGAATCTCGTCCTGAAGCACCGCGCGGTTGAGCGCGTCGAGTGCGGAGAGCGGTTCGTCGAGGAGCAACACCTCCGGCTGCATTGAAAGTGTTCGAGCCAGCGAAACCCGCTGCCTCATGCCTCCGGAAAGTTCATGGGGCTTCTTGTCCCGGGCGGGGGTGAGGTGAACCATCTCAATGTAGTGCTCGATGTGTTCCCTGAGCTCGACTTTGGATTTCTTAGGAAAAACCTGTTTCACCGCCAGTTCGATATTCCTGTAGACACTCAGCCAGGGGAGCAGCGAGTAACTCTGGAACATCACCCCGCGCCGCGGGCCGGGGCGGGTCACAATCTCCCCAGCCATCGTCACTGTGCCCGTGGTAGGCCTCTGCAGCCCCGCCAGCAAAGAGACCAGGGTGGATTTTCCGGATCCGGAAAATCCGATAATGGCGACAAACTCGTTCTCTTTCACCTCGAGATTGGTGTTTTCAAGGACATTGACGCGCTTGTTCTCAGGGCCGAAGCCGACCGAGACGTCATTCAGTGCGAGGAACGGGGCGCTTGTGGGAAATGGGGTGATCGTGGACATTGGATTAGCCTGCTGGGACTGCGGAATCGAAGGAAACGAGGCGCTGGAAAACGACCATGATGCGATCGAGAAGCATCCCGATGATGCCGACGATGAAGACCACCACGAACATCTGAGCGAAGGACTCCGAGGAGCCATTTGTATACATGTCGTTCACGAATTTCCCGATACCCTCGGAGGTGGAGAGAATTTCCGCTGCAACGAGCACCATCCAGCCAACACCGAGCGAGATACGCAGACCTGCGAAGATGAGCGGCAGGGCGGTGGGAATGACGATCTTGAAAAGGCGCGACCAGAAGCCGAGGCGCAGAACGCGAGCCACGTTCATGTGATCCTTGTCCACGGCTCCTACCCCGAGGGCGGTATTGACGAGAGTGGCCCACAGCGAACAGAGCGCTACCGTCACGGCGGAGGAGAGGAACATCGGGTCGATCTTGTAGTTTTTGATAAACGGGACTTTGTCGAAGAACATCAGGAAGGCGTTGTTCTCAGGATCCGGCATAAAGCCACCGATGATGATCATGATGATGGGCAGCCAGACGAGAGGTGAGACCGGTTTGAACAGCGCGATGAACGGCGTCATGGCGGCCATGAAAGTGGCCGAGAGTCCGCAGAGGATGCCAATCGGGATCGCGATCGCAGAGGCCAGCAGGAAGCCGGCGAACACGCAGAGCAGGGAGCGGACAATCTGCTTCGGCAGCGTCCAGGGCTTGGCGTATTTCGAGCTGGCGGTGGTTTTGATAAACTTCTCGTTCTTGATGATTCCGCTACCGAGCCGGTACAGATCGCCCTCGGTGGCGGTGAGAAAGGAAGTTCTGGTCTCCTTCAGCTTCGTCTTCGCAGCGGCAAGTTTCAGCTCGCGGGAGTCCTTCCCGAGCATGTCGATGTATTTGACAAGAAACTGCTTTTCCTCGGCGAGAACTGTGTTGGCGCGGGTCGCGTCCTTGACCTCGGGGAAAGTAATTTCCTGAGCCTCCTCATATCTGTCCTTGAGCTTGGCGAGCTCCAGCTTGTCAATTTCCGTCCTGGCTTGCGTGTCTCTCAGTTTCTGAAGAAAAGCGAGCCGCGCCTCTTCCGTGGCGGTGTTCAATGTGGCAGCCTCCGCCTTGAGCGCGGCGGTACGCCCCTTACGCGATTCGCGTGATATTTCGCGCAGCGTGTCGTAGGCGTTTTTGGCGGGCGCGACCGTAGTATCGAACTTCACCGTCGAAGCCTCCCTCGCTGCGGTGAGCTGTTGCCGGGCGATTTTTTCGAGCATCCCGACCTCGGCGATGCGAGCAGTGGCTCGGGCAAGTTCCGTCTCACGTTCCTTGCCTTGAAGAAGGAACCCATCCTGCTTGGCGGTTTCGTAGTTATGGAAGCGCCATATGCCCGCCCGGGCATCCCAGACAACGGATGGGGTGGGCACCTCACCGGACTTCGTCCTATGCTTCGGTGCGACGACAGCCCAGAGCCAAAAGAAAGCGAGGAAGGCAAGCGTGGGGATCACGATCAAGCGCCCGATCTCCTTCATCTGCTTCGCTGGTTCCTCCCCAGTGGCCAGGCGAACCACGGGCGAGAGGAAATTAAGTCCGGCAATATCGATGCCTTTTAGTATCGTGTATTTCGCTGACATGGGGTTCAAGAGTTGGTTAGAGCTGGTGCGATCCGTGGAGAGCGCACCGACCTTTTCCGGGCAATCTGTTATTGCGGACTATTCGCCGGAGAGGGCGGCATCGTCCTTGATGCCGATCTCGAATGAATTGATGTATTCGATCGGCTTGTGACCGTCGTATGCGTTGCCGTCGATGAAATCGGCGGTGGTGACCTTGTAGCTGTCATCCGTTTTCGGCAGCTCGTCTTCGGTCATGTAGCCTTCGGAAATGAGGGATGCAGCAGCTTTCCGATATACCTCGGGGAGGTAGATCTTCTTGACGGTCTCGGCATACCAAGAAGCCGGCTTGGCCTCGGTGATCTGACCCCAGCGGCGCATCTGGGTCAGGAACCAGACGCCATCGGAATACCAAGGGTATGAGCAATCGTGTTTGAAGAAGACATTGAAGTCAGGCATGTCCAGGACGTCGGTCTTCTGGAAAACGAAGGTTCCGGTCATCGAGTTTTTGATCACTTCGAAATCCGCCCCGACGTAGTTCGGCTGGGAAAGGATGCGGCAGGCTTCCTCACGGTTCACAAGCTTGCCCGCAGCATCGGTTTCATCGAGCCACTTTCCGGAACGGATGAGAGCCTTGGTGACGGCGATGATCGTGTTCGGATTCTCATCGGCCCATTTCCTGGTGACGCCGAAGACCTTCTCCGGACTATTTTTCCAGATCTCGTAGTTGGTGACGACGGGGACGCCGATTCCCTTGGTGACAGCCTGCTGATTCCACGGTTCGCCGACGCAGTAGCCCGAGATAGTGCCTGCCTCGAGGGTGGCGGGCATCTGCGGCGGTGGGGTCACGGAGAGCTCCACTTCCGCATCGGTGCGACCGGCCACGTCAGTTTTCGAGTAGAAGCCTGGATGGATGCCGGAGGCTGCGAGCCAGTAGCGGATCTCGTAGTTGTGGGTGGAGACGGGGAAAACCATGCCCATCTGGAGCTTTTCCCCGTCCGCGAGGAGATCCTCAGCGATCGGCTTCAGCGCCGCTGCGGAGATCGGATGCGGCGGGGTGTCGGAATCCAGATCGGGCTCGTTCTGCTGCATCTGTTCCCAGATCGAGTTGGAAACGGTGATGGCGTTGCCGTTGAGATCGAGTGTGTAGGGTGTGACGATGTGCGCCTCTGTGCCGATGCCGATTGTGGCGGCGATCGGTTGTCCAGAAAGCATGTGCGCGCCGTCGAGATTGCCGGTGATGACGTTGTCGAGAAGGACTTTCCAGTTCGATTGGGCGATGACTTCGACTTGGAGCCCTTCATCCTCGAAAAAGCCCTTTTCCTTGGCGATCACAAGAGGGGCGCAGTCAGTGAGCTTGATGAAGCCGAGTTTCAGGGAGTCCTTTTCAACGGCGAGCTTTTCGGCATGTGCCGAACCTGCGGCCAGCCACAGCAGGGCGGGGGCGGTGAAGATCGCCGAGAGAAGGCTCAGGCGGGAATGGTTGGATTGAGATTTCATGTTTTTCAGGTGGTTCGTGGTCGGTCTTTCGGTTGTTGCCATAGCTTGAGGGCTGCCAACACGCGGTTCGTGTCGACAATCCAACAACAGGCTAGAATTTGTAATCGAGTTGGATTGAGAAGCGGGTGGTGTCCGCCAGGACGGCTGCGCCGGCGAAGGGATCGCTACCGCCGTCGAAGTAGGCGAATTTCGCGAGGGCGGAGAAGTTCTCATCGAACTTTTTCACCAGGACGGAGTCGTATTCCCAACCGTATCCGGTGGAGATCTCGTTATCGCCGAATGCGTGGAGGACATTTATCCATTTCATACCCCAGAAGATGGGCATTGAGTATGAGACATAGGTGTCGGTGAGGCCGTTGTGGCCGCCTCCGGCACGACCGCCGATGAATGCATCTGCGAAACCGTTGAAGGCGTGGAGCGTGGCAAGCGGTGTTTTGAAACCTGCGCCGAGGCTCTCAATCCCAAAAGTCATGCTTTGATTTTCGAAAAGCGATTTTGTCGCCGTTGCGTGGAAGTAGAGTGCTTCGCTGATTCCGGCGGCACCTGCATCGTCCTGCCATGCGACTTCGCCATAGAGGTCGAGCCCATGGAGTTTTCCGGAGGCGCTGACCCCGAAGGTGCTGTTGTCCCATGCCGGAAGGGTGGCAAATTTCATGATATAAGCGTAGCCACCGAGCTTGAGCCCTTCGATTCCCGTGTAGGATAGGTTCAGCGCGTGGACTTCCGAGTTCAGGGATCCGGCATTACCGCTCGCATCGGAGCCGAAGATCCGGTTCACTCGGTCGATGTATGCGTAGTTCAGGGTCAGTGAATCGATCCAGGTTCCGGAGAGCGCGATGGCATCGTAGGTCTGCTCGTTCTGGCGCCAACCGACGTTGCCGATGAAGGCCGAGTTGTCGTAGATGATGCGCTGGCGGCCGAACTTGGCGACCATGTCGTAGCCGGAATACTGGAGAAAGGCTTGGTTTAGTTCGTTCGTCTCCGGATCGGCGATGACAGACTGGGTTGGATCGAAGGGAGTGGCGCCTGCCGCTCCGCCGTGGTAGTCATCGCCGATAGCCTGGGAGAATTCGCCTTCGACGAGTGCACTGAACCCATACCAAGACATCGTCTGGAGGCCGAAGCGCTCTCGGATCGTAAATGCATTCGAATCGTCGGCGCCGACGATATCGGCGTACTCGTAGCGGGCACGGATATCGATCAGTAGTTTGATCCACTGCGCCGTGGCAGGAGGTGGAATGATGGGGGCGCTCTCCGGGGTGCCCGCATGCAGTGCAGAGACGGTGGCCAGTAGTATGATAGCTTTCTTTGTCATTTTTTGTGTTGGTTGCGGAATGAATTTTCCAAAACTGAATTAGCTTACTGCGAGCCAGTTACTTGAAAACTGAGACAAATACGGGTGAGAGTTTTTCCGCTCGGTGATGAATGCCGCTCATTTCGCCTGACAGACATAGCCCGTCAGGGCCGGAGAGTGGGGGCGAGCACCCTGGGACACGCGGCGGCGCGTGTCCCAGGGTGCGCATGGCGTGCGATGCGCCCCGCCATCAACCCCAAGCGGGGTTGTGGATGTGACGGCGGTTTGTTCCGGGGTAGGCTCCGTGTTGCTGCGCCAAGCCCGCCACCATCCTATTCGCTATTCGAAGCTTTACGGAGCATCGACAAAGAATCGCACCTAGTATTTCGAAAGCACGAGATTGATTCCGAGCTCCAAACACGTAACCCTACCCCTGATGAAAGCCTTTCTCTTCTTGCTCCTCGGTCTCGTTACCAGCACCGCCGACTTTCGTCCCCACTCTGAAGTGGCCTTCAGCTTGGGCTTTGCCGTTAATTGAATAGACGTTAATGAAGAGCGCCTTTTTCATGATCTACCAAACCTCCTGGTTTGTTTCTCTCGAAACTCAACTCCCGACCTGATTCATCTCCACCCCTTCCCCTACGAATCCTCGTGATATCGAATCTACCATCCATTCATTCGTCTCTCCGCTTGCGATTCCCCAAATCCTTTCGTGGCTCCCAGCTTTCCCTTACTGTCCTTTTAGCAATCATCTTCTCATCACCAACCGGTTCTCTCAAGGCAGAGGAAACTGATTCCGAGAAAACCCTAACCATACTCACTTATAACATTTACGGAGCCCGATCCGGAGTCGATCGAATCGCCAAAGTGATCCAAACGGTAAAGCCGGATTTGGTGGCGCTGCAGGAAGTCGATCAGAATGCGGTTCGCACCAATCGACTGGATCAAACAAAAGAATTGGCGCGGCTTACGGGTTTAAATTATTATATTTACGAGGCCACAGGGACTTACCCAGAGATCAATCAAGATCCTTACAAAAATAACTATCCCGAACTGGCAGGGCCGGAAGGCCTGTATGCCCGAACGGTCGGGGAAGATGGGTTTCGGGGAATCGCAGTACTGAGCCGCTACCCGATTGTGCGCCAAACGATCGTTCCTTTACCCGGCGGCTATCATCCCCGTGACTTGATTATCGCGACGATCAAGTTTCCGATATCAGATGAGAAATCCCGCGAAATCACTTTTATTTCGACTCACCTGAGCGTCAATAGCCGAGAGGCACGTCTTCGCTCTGTTGAGTTGATTGGCAAAGCGGCTTCAACTGCCGGAACTCCTGTTCTCCTGGCAGGAGATATTAATGCGTCACCTAACTCTCAGACTTTAAAAGCTCTTTACAGTCAGGGTTGGCTAAACCCAGCCAGGGATAAGCCGATCCAAACGATTCCAGTGAAAATCAACTCGAAAAACGGACGCCAAATCGATTACGTATTTCAATTCAATTCCAAATGGGAAGCCACAAAACTGGGCACCGAGATTTCCGACCGTTCAGCGTCCGATCATTTGCCTTATTTTGTCACATTCAAACTGGACTGAAGAGTAGCTTTATTTCCTCCCTCCTCATCTCCACGCGGCTCTCCAGTCGCGCACTCTTCAATCTGCTTTTCCGAGTGCGCCCGCAATGACCGGGGAGTGCACTTGAAGCGCTTTTTGAACTGGGTTGAAAAATATTGGCTGGATGAAAATCCGCAGTCGAAAGCGACTTCGGTGATCGTCGCCTTGGGGTCTTGCTCCAGAATTTCCCTCGCCGAATCAAGTCGGCATTCGTTCAGGTAGGCCATGGGAGACCGATTGGTGATCTGCTTGCAGTAGTGTATGAACCTAGTCACCCCGAGTCCGCATTCCCTGGCGAGGTCCTCCAGCGTCCATGGTTGGCTGGCGTTCTCCTTGAGATACGCGAGGAAGATTTCCACGCTCCTCCGGCTACTCGTGAGGTGCTCACGTAGTTCGATCTTCTGGGAGGATAGCTCCTCCAGAATCGTCAACAGGAGGTCATTCACAACAATGGCCAATCTTGAGTATAGATTGGTTGACCTCTCTGCAGCCAAGGTTTCCGGCAACTTTGCAAACAAGGCCCGAACATTCTTGGTCGTCGGAAGCATGATGTATTCCGTCTGCCGAATGATCTTGGTCAACTCTTGGAGGTCGGCCCGATCCAAGATGATCCAGTCCGGCCAGACCCATTCCTGATTTGGATAGCGCACCCCGAGGTCGATGATGAGCCAGTGAAGGCGACCAATACCGATGTTGGGGCGGCCCAATTTGTGCTGTTGCCAGGGCCGAGTGATGACCAAATCATCAGGCTTCATCACGAGTTCCTGACTTCCAATTTTCATCAGCATCGTGCCCGTCTCGAGAAAGGTAAACTCGATCCCCTCATTTCGGTGCCAGTCCAAGCCCCAGTCCTGGACTTGTTTGGCGTCCCAACATCCAATGCTGTTCAAGCCCGTCAGCACTCCATCGGGAATGGCTCTCCCTGGGTATTCGCCCCTTCCACAGGCGTATAAATCGATATTCCCACGATTCTGGGCATCGACCAGGGACTTGCAATTGTCCGCCCCGTAGAGTGCCTCCCCGGTGAGGTAGGTCGCAGGGGAGACGGTTTTGGCAGGCACTGAGTCACCATCTCAAGTTGTTCAAATTTGCTCAATGAAGAAATTTGGAAGTTTTTCTCACCTCGCCGTGCTAGGCTGGAGGTCATGAAAATTGGATGCTTTGCACTATTGGAGCCTTTCTCAGGCATGTCCCGTCAGTTTCAAGCGATTCGGGAGTTGGGCATCAAGTATGCCGACCTCACCGACAACCACGACGGGGCCACCCTTGGCGTGGAATACGGCTTCTCCGCGTCAGTCAGCCTGGACTCCCATCCCGCCAAGATCAAGGCGATGGCTGAGGATGCTGGTATCGAACTCACCTCATTCTGCGCTCATGCCAATCTCCTCGATCCCGTCAGCCCGGATGTCTACTCCACCCATCAGATCATCAAGGCCATCCGATCGGCCCGCGACCTTGGACTGAGCCAGGTCATCACCACGGAGGGCGATCCCAAAACTGAGTTCGGCCACAATCTCTCACCAGCGCAACGAATTTTTGCGATCACCGAGCGCTTGCACACACCCATCCAGTGGGCGAAGGAACTAGGCATCGAACTCCTCATCGAACCGCATGGCATCGTCACTGACAGTGTTGAAGAAATGGGCAAGCTCTTGGATACCCTCGGCCATGAAGAGACGGTTGGTATCTGTCTTGATACGGGGAACAGCTGGCTCGGAGGTGCCGAGCCGCTGGACTACATCAAGACATTCGGATCGCGTATCCGACATATCCACTGGAAGGACATGGGCGCAGAATGGGAAGAGAAGCGTGGGACTCTCTATGGTTGCGGGATGGGCAGCATTCCGCTTGGCGATGGAGTCGTCGGCATCGAGGAAATCGTGAAGGCTCTTGTCTCCATCGGATTTGACGGGGAGACCACTCTTGAAGTAGCAGGCTCGGACAATGTGAAAACCTCCTACCAACGTCTTCAAGGTTGGCTCGCCTAAGTATTCGGGCGGCACCATTACAAGATGATCACGATGAACAAGTCCTTTAGAATCGGCGCCCTCATTTCTGCCTTGGGGGGCATTATCGGCGCACCTCTTGCGCAGGCCGTGGAACTGAGTTGGGCCAAAGATGCCGACTCCGTGGCGCTGCAAGCGGATGGCAAAACCGTGTGGAGGCACGTTCATTCCTCTTCGGAGAGCAAGCCCTACTTTCACCCACTCAGCACGATCAAGGGTTCAGTCCTGACCGATCTCCGTCCGAAAGATCACCCCTGGCATCGAGCCTGCTGGTTTTCCTGGAAATTTATCAACGGGGTCAACTACTGGGAGGAAAATCGTGAAACCGGTAAGTCAAATGGCCAAACCGAGATTAAATCGGTGGAGGTCTTCACCCATGATGACTTCTCCGGAGACCTCGTGATGCAGATTGGCTATCACGAACCTGGGAAGCCTGACCTTCTGGTGGAAGAGCGTGTCCTGTCGATTTCATGCCCGGACAAAAATGGGAATTATACGATCGACTGGAGATCCAAGTTCCAGGCTCAGGCAGACATCACGCTGGATCGCACCCCTTTGGCAACTGAGAAGAATGGCAGGGACTATGGTGGATACGCAGGCCTCTCGCTTCGGCTCGCCCACCCCTTCAGAAAAACCTGGGTCTTCTCCGATAGCGAAGGCCGCACGGGGGAATTTCACGGCAAGCCGGCGACCTGGGTTCGGTCGGCCGGAAAGACAGAATTGGGAGAGAATGCCTCGGTAAGCATTTTCAACTCGCCATCAAACGGAGCGAAAGCAGCCGAAAAATACTATATTGCGAGGGGCATGCCCTACTTCAGTCCCGCCGTCCTCTTTGATCACGCCAAGGAGATGAAAAAGGGAGATGAATACGTCCTGAACTATCGTATTCTTGTCGAGAGCAAGGCTTCCGACGGTGCCAGCCAAAAGGAACGGGCTCTCAGCTATGGCGACTCGGTGGATCTTGTCGCGGCTGGTGAAACACTCGTGCACCAGAACAGCTGCCTTGAGTGCCACTCGATTTCCAAACAGAGTGAGATGGGGAAACTTGGCTCCAATTGGTATGGGCTCATCGGACGAAAACCCCACACCCGGGAGGTTCAAGTGCAGCCGAACGCAGACGGCCCCTTCGAGAATCGAAAAATTCTGATCGATGACCAATACGTCAAGCAGGCGATCCTCACCCCCAACCTTCACCTCGCCCTCTACCGCGACGGCAAGATGAAAGGCCAACCCTACCCAGCTGGAATGCCGCCGTATCCCACCCTGGGAAACCAGCAAATCGAGGCGATCACAGCCTATCTAAAAACCCTCAACCCACCTTCCGAGAGTGGGCCGAGGCAACTTTTCCAACTCAAGGATGCATCGTTCAAGGAGAGTGCTCCCAGCGGCGAAATCATTGTTGGTAGCCACGCCCGAGTCCTGCGAGTCGCCATCGCAAACACCTCATCGAGAGCGATCTCCGTTGGCCTCCCCGGGGGACGCAACTACCTCTTCGATCCCTCGACATTTTCCGTCCCAAAAATCTGGATCGGCAGATTTCTCGATGTCACCACGGAGCGAACAGCACGCGGAATGGGAGACAACGAGATTCTGGGCGAGATCGTCGATCTCGAGGGCTACCTGCTGCCGCTCAGTAGCGCAGGCCCAATTGATCAGGGGTTTAAGGACTACATGAACACCGCCGCCAACCAACAAGAGATGCTCCAAAAGGAATTGAAGGATAAGCAACTCTTTCGGGACAAGAAGGCCTCTGGGAACCCTCAATTTAAAGGATACCAATTGAAGAAAGGAGCCGCGCCCGTCTTCTTTTTCACGATCGAAGGCGTGCAGTATCGACAGCAGTTGACCTTCAGCGATTCAAACACCTTGGTCTTCCAATTTGAAACTGAGGGCGCCTCCAAACCTGTTCGCTTCCAACTCAAGGAAGAGGTCCTCGAGAAGGTCGACCTCAGCGCGGGCAAACTCGACAAGGGCGTCATCAGCATCCCAACAGAAGAAAGCGCCGCCTTCGTCATCACCCTCCACTTGAAGCAATCATGAAAGAAGCAATCATTCTCCTTACCGCCCTGATGTCTGGTTTGCTCCAAGCCGAGACCTCTCCCTATCATCCCAAACTCATTCCCGCGGGATACTCCGTGGAGACCATCTCCACGCCACTCGATCCAACAGGAGCACCCTTGGCGTTTGGTGTTGGCGGCATTGATTTTGCCGAGAATGGAGACGTTTTCATCGCGAGCCGCCTCCACGGGATTTGGAAGTATAGGAACGACAGCTGGCTCCGCTTTTCCGATCACCTACACGATCCTCAAGGCATCCATGTCGTGGACAATAACTCGGTGGTGGTTGCCCAAAAACCCGAGTTAACCCTGATCACGGATACCGACGGCGACGGCGAAGGAGATCTCTACCAAACCATTTGCGACAGCTGGAGATATGCGGCCAACTACTGCGAGTATGTTCATGGCCCGGTCGTCGACTCCAAGGGCAACTATTACATCAATTTGAATCTCGCTCATGGAGACTCCAGTTCGTTCCTGAAGAAGGGGGGATCCTACATGGGAACTGCCGGAGGTTACGACGGGTGGAATTGTCAGATCACTCCAGAGGGAAAGTTGATTCCATTTGCCTCCGGGCTTCGCTCTCCTGCGGGGATAGGGATCAACGAAAAGACGGACGAAATTTTCTACACGGAGAATCAAGGCAGTTGGGTCGGTTCGTCCTTCCTCGCTCATGTGCAAGAGGGGGCCTTCTACGGATACCCAGCCTCCCTCATCGACGATCCTGAGTTCCGTGGGGATCCGGATAAAATCACTTTTGAAGCATTTTCAAAAATGCGCAAAGCGCCAGCCGTTTGGCTTCCGCACGGAGATCTTTCGAACTCACCAGGGGATCCGGTCTTCAATTATACAGAGGGTAAGTTCGGTCCATTTGAAGGGCAAATCTTCATCGGTTGCCAAACGCGATCAAACATCCTGCGGGTGAATCTCGAAAAAATTCAGGGCGAATATCAGGGCGCGGCCTTCAACTTTGTCGACCACCTGCAATCTGGTTGCGTCCGCATCGCCTTTGACACGATGGGGCGCCTTTGGGTGGGGCAAACCGGACGCGGTTGGGGATCCAAGGGTGGACAAGTCTACGGACTGCAGCGGATCAAGTGGGACGGGAAAACGATCCCGTTCGAAATGAAGGCCATCAATCTTACCGAGAACGGCTTCAGGATCAGTTTCACCAGTCCCGTGAACAAAGACTCGCTCACCTCTGGAAGTTTGGCGGTGAATTCCTGGCACTATCACTACCACAAGCCGTATGGCTCTCCGAAAGTAGACCAGCAGAAACACGAGGCCGAATTGGTCTCGATTTCGAGCGATGGCCTCGAAGCAACAATCCGGACCGCCCTGACCACCGGAAAGATCTTTTCAATCGGCCTTGAAGGCGTCACCGGAAGCTCTGGCGCTCCCTTGTCCACCAAGGTGGGCTACTATACCCTGAACCGCACACTCTCGAAGCCAAGCCAGCGATAGAAACCAGTAGGCTGCTAGGAAATTGCTTTTGGGGTGGGGCGCTTGGGCGCGTTGTTGAGGGGACAGCATGGGCGAGAGGGCGAGAGGGCGAGAGACCGGATAGGATCAACCGACAGGCCGAACAATGGAAGATTCCCCCAAACACCCCGAAATTACCCCCATCCTGACGCTCCATCCCTTTATCCATAAGGTCTCTGTTCTATTTGTATGGGAACTTGTGATTCGGGGAAGCGGGTTGGGGTTGGAATGATCGCCGCCGGGATATTGCGGCTCCCGAACGATGCTTACCCGGGCCGACTACGACCGATCCACCTACGCCAAGGCTACGGCGGACAAGCTACCCCACGGCGTTGCTCCGCTTCCTTCTTTAGCCGCCGATAGCTGCTCTTCTGGAAGTTGGGCGGAGTTTATTTTCAACGAAACAAACGATAGCTGTCTCTTGCCGCTGTAGAGCGCGGCGTCAAGCGATCCCGCAGGAGCGACCAAGCTGCACAAGCGAGGAACGAGTGTAAGCGTCCTAAAATCCACCCCCTATCGTAATTCCTCCAGCCTGTTAAATTACAGGCCATGTCCAGTTCCGACCCCGGCCCATCGCGGCCTTTGAAA
>CAJJBR010000097.1 GCA_905182475.1 Akkermansiaceae bacterium
TTCCAATCAGGCATTCCTTCCTGCCAGATCAGATCTGTGGAGGATACCTCACCGCTTTTGATTTTCGCTGACAATTCATCTTCGGCTATCGGGCCGACCTGGGTTCCGTTTTTTGAATAATACCACGACATGCTGGGAAGGAGTTTCTACAAGAGAAGCGAAGCGTCAAGCCCACCCGCACTCCATCAAGGCGAACCGCTGACAACTATAAAAAGGATAAATCCCACTAGCCCCAGGACGGGAAGGGCGAAAATCGAGTAGGAAACGATCATCCAGACCTTTGCACTCTTTGAAGCTCCTGCAGCAGCCACTAGATTCCCCTGGGCGCGCAGAGAATCCACTTTTGTCCCGTAAACGAGTGCCACGATCGCGAAAGGAAGCCCGATGGGGAGACAGATGATCGCCATGGATACGCACCACAGCACCAGCGACACAATGGAAGGCACCATGTAAGAAGGTATCTGAGGCGAGGTATAATCCCCCTGATAGGCGGGCGGCTGGGAAATCGGAACATTGCCGCCGATTTGTGGCGCGGGAACCATGGATGAAGGTTCATCCTGAGAAACGTCCGGTTGGCCAACTTCCGGAAGGGAACCCGTTGCAGGCATACTGGGAGCCATCAGTTCCGGCACTTGCGAGAGCGGTTTCCACTCTGCCATCCCATCTTTCCAAACAAGGTTTGTCCCGTCGACCTCGCCCCGGCGGATCTTCGTTTTAAGCTCGTCTTCGGGAACGGGTCCCTGCTGCAATCCCATCTTCGAATAATACCAAGCCATAACCGCAGGAATCATCGCGGGAACAGTCGAAGCGTCAAGACCGCCCTACGGTCAATCACATTGAAGCCAAGCGCCCTATTTGTAATACAAGCCCAAGTCCGGAGCACGCAAAAGAGGCGATCATCCAGTTCTTCGCAGTATTCGATGCAGTGGTCGCACCATGGGTATCCCCGGAAACACGGAGTCCTTCCACCTTCGAAGCAAAAACGATCGCTACGATCCCAAACGGCATTGCCAGAAGGCAGCAGAAAAATATACCGACCACGGTGGCAACCACCGACTGCCACATGTAGTTCGGGATTATCTGAGTAATGTAGTCTCCGCGGTAAGCGTGCGGTTGGGGCAGCGGGATATTCCCGCCTGCCTGAGGAATGCCGGGTGCGGATGAAGACTGATCCCGAGATGTGTCCGAATTTGCCACAGCCGGAAGAGCATTTAACGCGGGAGCTTCGTCCGTCGAAGACCCCGTCAGCTCAGGAATTTGCGAGAGCGGCTTCCACTCTCCCATACCCTCTTTCCAAACAAGGTTCGCCCCATCGATCTCACCACGACGAATCTTTGTCAAAAGCTCATCCTCAGGAACCGGCCCCTGCTGCAACCCCATTTTCGAGTAATACCACTCAGTCATCTGCACCGAGTCTCCACCCACCGCCGCCCATCAGTCAACCCCGCCCTGAAAGAAGCCTTCGCAAAATTCGCATCCATTCGTGATTTCTTCCACCCAACCCAAGTCTTCCACTGATCACTCGGCACTCGGCACTCGGCACTAGCAAACTTCCTCCACCACCCCGCCTCCAAGCAGCCTCCCCCCATCATAAAACGCACACACCTGCCCAGCCACCAGCGCCCGCTGCGCTTTTCCAAAACGGATCTTCACCCTCGTCTCCCCGAGTTGCTCCACCGCCGCAGCTTCCGCCTTCGCGCGGTATCTCGGCTGCGCTTCCACCCGCTTCAGCGTAGCGATTTCCTCATTGATCGAAGTGATATTCCCCACCACGCATTCGTGCGAGTAAAGCCCCTCCGTATCCTCCCTGTCCCAGCCGATCACAAGCTGGTTCTCCGCAGCCTTTTTCCCGACCACCACATAAGCCATCCCCTCCTTCGGCGACGCCACCCCATGCCCTTTCCGCTGGCCTATCGTGTAAAAATGGAGCCCACGGTGCTCACCCATCACCTTCCCATTCGTATCCACGATCTCACCCGGCTTGTCTGGGAGATAGTGTGCGAGGAAATCCGCCATCTTCACCTGGCCGAGAAAACAAATCCCCTGCGAATCCTTCTTCTCCGCCACCGGCAGATCGAATCTCCGCGCCACTTCCCGCACCTCTGGCTTCAGCATTTCCCCAGTCGGGAAACGCGCATGCTCCACCTGAAATGCCGTCATTAGGGATAGAAAATAACTCTGATCCTTATTCGGATCCGCACCGCGAAGAATTGCCGCACGACCATCCGAAAGCACCCGACGCCTAGCGTAGTGACCCGTCCCCACCGCCTCAAATCCCTGGCTTATCGCATAGTCCAGAAACACCCCGAACTTCATCTCACGGTTGCACCACACATCCGGGTTCGGCGTCAGCCCCTCCTCGTATCCGTTCACCAGATACTCCACGATCTTCTCCTTATACTGGTCGATCAGATCAATCACCCGAAACTCAATCCCCAACACCTTCGCCACCGCATTCGCATCCTCGATATCTTCCTCCCACGGGCAATCCCCAGGGATCCCCTCCTCATTCATCCAGTTCTTCATATAGCCACCCACCACCTCATGCCCCTGCTCCACCAGCAAGGCCGCAGCCACCGCACTATCCACCCCACCGGACAAACCAACCATCACCTTCGACATGCTGCACTTTCCGTTCGGTTCCGAAATTATTCAACCCCAGTCTTCCACTGATCACTAGCCACTTAACCCACCCACACGCTCTTCAAATATTCCTCCTCGGAAAAATCTTCCGGCATCCCCACAGGTTCCATTCCTGGCATCCCGATCATCCGCATGAAATGCTTTTCAGAAATCCCCCGGAAGTTTGTACAACAAAGCATCCACCCGCCCTTCGCCAGCACCTTCCCCGCCAGCTCCGCCAGCTCCCCGAAGTCCTTCTCCACCCGGAAGACCTTGCCCTTCTCATCCCGTGAAAACGTCGGAGGATCGATCACGATCCCATCAAACGTCCTCCCCTGCTTCGCGAAACGTTTCAGCCAATGAAACGCATCCCCTTTGCAGAAATGATGTTCCCCAGCGTCCATCCTGTTGTGCCGGAAATTCCGCTTCGCCCACTCCAGATACGGAGCCGATAGATCCAGAGTCGTAGTCTCGCCCCCACCCCTAGCCCCCGCCACCGAGAAGCCACCCGTATAGGAAAAAAGGTTCAGCAATTTCCCGCCGCCGACCATCCGCCGCATCACCTCCGCACGGTTCAGCCGCTGATCCAGAAAAATCCCCTGCGAGTATCCACTCTCAAACGAAACCTCAAACTCCAGCCCGTTCTCCCGGACAGCAAAAGACCGTAGCTGTGGCGTCTCGCCGCAGGCCGTGTCCACTGCGTCTCGCAGTGAGACAGCCTCCCCCCCATACAAATGCACCGGACTCTCCTTCTGATGCTGATCGAGCCTCTTCCAATACACACTCCTCCCGCTCGCCTTCAGCCAATCTTTCACATCCCCCCGGATCTCGCTCCCCGGAGTCATCGCCATCCACCTCCCCGCGTATTCTTCCAGCGCAAAACCCGGCACCCCATCCCCCGCACCATCCACCAGACGCAACGCATTCGTCTCTCCAGCGGAAAGAATCCCCACCCGTTTTTCCACCGCCACATCCAGCAACTTACCGATCACACCGCCATTGAAGACCGAAAAAGCCGCCACTGCCAAGTGATCAATGATCGGCAAAATAATCCTCACTCATTCGAAATTCAATATTGAAGCTTCAATGTTCCGTATTCATTCTCCCCACCACCTCTTCCTTCGGGTTTAGAGTTTCAGATTTAGAATTTTATGAAAATCCTCCTCACCACCTGCTCTTACCAAGACACCCCCGGCCCGCATCACGAACTCATGGAATCCCAGGGCTGGGAAATCACTCGCGAGCGCGGCCCGCTCACCGAAGAACGCATGCTCGAACTCGCCGGCGACTTCGACGCCTTCCTTTGCGGCGACGACGCCATCACCCGCGCCGTGATCGAAAAATCGCTACCCCGCCTCAAGGTCATCTCGAAATACGGCATCGGCCTCGACAAGATCGACGTGCCCGCCACCAAGGAGTTCGAAATCCCCGTTCTTTTCACCCCGGGTGTCAACCACATGACAGTCGCCGAGCACACCTTCGGCCTGCTCATCGGCCTCACAAAGCACATCGTCACCACCGCAGCCGCCGCACGCAACGGCGAATGGCTTCGCCTCACCGGCCACGAGATCTACGGAAAAACCATGGGCATCATCGGCCTCGGTCGCATCGGCAAGGAAGTCGCCGTCCGTGCCCGCGCCTTCGATATGAAAGTCATCGCCTTCGATCCTTACTGGGACGGCGAATTCGCAGCCAAACACGACATCACACGCTGCGCCACCATGGACGAAGTGCTCACCCAGTCGGACGTCGTTTCGCTGCACTGCAACCTAACGGACGAAACCCGCAGCATGATCAACACCGACAAAATCGCCGAGATGAAGGACGGCGTGGTCATCCTCAACTGCGCCCGCGGCGAAATCGTCGAAACCGCCGACATGGTCACCGCACTTAATTCCGGCAAACTCGGAGGCTACGGCACCGACGTGCTCGACGTCGAACCCCCGCCCGCCGACCACCCGCTGCTCAGCGCCAAAAACTGCATCGTCACCCCGCACATCGGATCGCGCACCTACGAGTCCGTTCCAAGGCAGGCGATGAAATCCCTCAACAACCTCATCAACGCCCTCTCCGGCGAAGGCGACTGCAACTGCGCCAACGGCGTAGTCTGAGCAGCCCGCCCCCCCGCGTAGCTGGGGACTCTGACCCCAGGCCGGTCATGGGGTATCCTGCCCCATGTCACCGAGCCCAACATGAAAACCCTCATCTCCGCCGCTGGTATCCACCCCAACGGAGGAAAATCACACGACTACAGCCCGAAGAATCTGAAACCCTCCGGCTACGCCCTCCGCAACTGGCTCAACTTCCAAACCTACCACCAGCTCTATTTCAGGGTTCTGGAAAAAGAAGAGAACATCCCCAAGGAGTCGCGAATGCATCCCCTCTCCACAGCAAGGGCAAGATTGGCTCCAGACCATATCCAGGAATGGTCGCAGATCGATCACGCCCCCGCCCGGCGCGCAGGAAAGCAACCATAGCCGTCTTCGCGTCCACACAGAAGGCCGCCATCCGGAACCTTTTCCATTCACTCGCGATCTCACCTACTCCCCGGCATCCTCCGGATCACCAACCTTCGGTGGGATCGCCTTTACCAAAGGCACCATGGGCACGCGAATTTCCTTCTTACCTTCCCAATTCAACGTGACCGTTTTGATTTCGAAGCCTTCGGATATAATCTCAAGCTCGTAGGGATCTGAAGCCACACCTCTTACAAAGAAGCTCAGGCCTTCGCTCCCGCCCCGATTGGTTATACTAGGTTCCGGGAATCTGGGTATCATCTCCAGGTGTAACTGAAAGTGGTGGATCGCGAGGCGACAAAGCGCACGGCGAAGAACGGCTATCTGTATCAACTATTGATTCGCTCCATTTCTTGACACAGTCCAGAAGACGGGAATAATTCCCCCATGCCGAACGCCGCAGACCTCCTCCGTGAACACGGGCTTCCCGTGACGGCGCAGCGTGTGGCGGTGCTGGGAGCGGTCTCCTCAAGACCCCACGCGACGGCGGACGCGATTGCCGAAGTTGTGCGGGCACGGATCGGCACGATATCCCGGCAGGGGGTCTATGATGCACTCGGAATCCTAGTGAAAAAGGGAATCATCCGCCGCATCCAGCCGGCCCGCTCCCCTGCCCTCTACGAGGACCGCGTGGGAGACAACCACCACCACCTGATCTGCCGCAGCTGCGGAAATACAACGGATGTGGATTGCTCGGTGGGCCACCGCCCGTGCCTGACGGCAAGCGAAGACGGCGGATTCGAGATCGATGAGGCGGAGGTGATCTACTGGGGAACCTGTCCCACATGCCTGAAAAACCGCTGAAGCAAACTTTTCAAACAACCCAAAGACAACACACAATAAAACCAATGAGCGAAGCATACGACAAAATCAATGAAGGCGCGAGCAAGTGCCCGGTAATGGGAGCAAGCCGTAGCCCGGCGGAAACGACCGCAATCCAGCACTGGTGGCCGAACCAACTGGATCTGAAAGCCCTACGCCAGAACTCCACCGTCTCCGATCCGATGGATGCGGATTATAACTACGCTAAGGAATTCAAGTCCCTGGATCTGAATGCGGTAATCAAGGATCTGGACGAGCTGATGACGGATTCCCAGGACTGGTGGCCGGCTGATTACGGGCACTACGGACCGTTCTTCGTCCGCATGGCATGGCACAGCGCGGGCACCTACCGCATCCAGGACGGCCGAGGCGGGGCTGGTTCCGGCACCTTGCGTTTCGCACCCCTGAATAGCTGGCCGGACAACGGCAACCTCGACAAGGCGCGCCGCCTGCTCTGGCCGATCAAACAGAAATACGGACGGAAACTTTCATGGGCAGATCTATTCGTGCTGACCGGGAACCGCGCGCTGGAGACGATGGGCTTCAAGACTTTCGGTTTCGCCGGAGGGCGCGAGGACGTATGGCAACCGGAAGAGGATATCTACTGGGGACCTGAAACGGAATGGCTGGGTGACAACCGTTACACCGGAGATCGCGAACTCGAAGACCCGCTTGGCGCGGTGCAGATGGGACTCATCTACGTGAACCCCGAGGGGCCGAACGGGAATCCAGACCCCATCGCTGCCGCGAGGGACATCCGCGATACTTTTGGCCGCATGGCGATGAACGACGAGGAGACCGTGGCGCTGATCGCGGGTGGTCACACTTTCGGCAAAGCCCACGGTGCGGCAGATCCGAACGAGTATGTCGGCCGCGAGCCCGAAGCTGCCCCTCTTGAAGAACAGGGACTGGGCTGGAAGAACAGCTTCGGCACCGGTGCCGGTGGCGACACGGTCACTTCCGGACTGGAAGGTGCCTGGACTATGGAACCTGCGAAGTGGGACAACAACTTTTTCGAGAACCTCTTCGGTTACGATTGGGAGCTGACCAAAAGCCCGGCGGGTGCCCAGCAGTGGACTCCGAAGGAGGATGCCGCGAAAGATACGGTGCCGGATGCACACGATCCAGCGAAGCGCCATGCGCCGATGATGTTCACGACCGATCTCGCGCTTAAAGAGGATCCGGCATACGGCCCAATCTCGAAGCGTTTTTATGAGAACCCTGATGAGTTCGCAGAGGCGTTCGCCAAGGCGTGGTATAAACTCACCCACCGCGACATGGGACCGATCTCGCGTTGCCTCGGAGCGCTGGTTCCAGCCGAGCCACTGCTCTGGCAAGATCCCGTGCCAGCTGTCGATCACGCGCTCATCGATGCGGCCGACGTCGCAGCGCTTAAAGTCGCCATACTTGGTGCCGGGCTGTCCGTTTCCCAACTGGTCTTCACCGCATGGTCCTCTGCGGCGTCCTTCCGCTGCACCGACAAGCGCGGTGGAGCGAATGGTGCGCGCATCCGTCTCGCCCCTCAAAAGGACTGGGCGGCGAACGATACTGAGGCACTTGCCAAAGTGCTGCCGGTTCTCGAAAAAGTGCAGGCGGACTTCAATGCGGCGCAATCCGGTGGGAAAAAAGTTTCCCTGGCGGATGTGATCGTGCTGGGAGGTTCTGCTGCAGTGGAAGCTGCTGCGAAGAAGGCCGGGCACGATGTGGAAGTCCCTTTCACCCCGGGTCGCACGGATGCCTCTGCGGAGCATACGGATGTGGAATCGTTCAATGCACTAGAGCCTGTGGCAGACGGTTTCCGCAATTACATGAACCCCGCTGCGGTGAGAACTGCGGAGGAACTCTTGGTGGATCGCGCGCACATGCTTTCGCTCACACCACCAGAGATGACGGTGCTCGTCGGCGGCCTGCGGGTGCTGAACGCAAACACCGGGCAGTCAAACCTCGGGGTCTTCACCAAACAGCCGGAGACTCTGACCAACGACTTTTTCACCAACTTGCTCGCAATGGGCACGGACTGGAAGAAGTCCGCTCGCTGCGAACATTTCTACGAAGGCACAGATAAGGCCTCCGGCGAAATGAAGTGGATGGGCAGCGCGGTGGATCTGCTCTTCGGATCCAACTCCGAGCTACGCGCCATTTCAGAGGTGTATGCCTGTGAGGATGCGAAAGGAAAATTCGTGAAAGACTTCATCGCCGCATGGAGCAAGGTGATGGAGCTGGATCGCTTCGACCTCAAGGGCTGAAGTTGACAAAACGACCGATTCAAACGCCCATTGTCCTGGAGGATGATGGGCGTTTCTATTGTGAGAAATGGGATCTGCATCCCCTACGCGATCGCGTAATGGCTGAATTTCCGTGAATATCCTATAAACAGGAAATCCAACACCCATTGGTATTTAAGTCCCGTTGAATAACACCCCCGTTGCACCCTATCAGCCATGTCCCTTAGTCCGTTCCAAGTCCCGGAAATCGAATCGATTGCCGGTCTTTTTCCAGCCTTCGAATTCCACACATTATCGCCCAAGGCGGAATGGGTGTGGTCTATAAAGCCCGTCAGATCTCGCTTGATCGCGATGTAGCGATCAAAATCCTTCCCCCTGAATTCGGCGAAGATCCTATTTTTCGCAGCTCCTTCCAGGACGAAGCAAAAGCAATGGCCCGCCTCGGCCACACGAACCTGATCAAGGTATTCGACTTCGGCGACGTGGACGGACTGCTCTACATCGTCATGGAATACGTCGCAGGAAAGTCCCTCCATCACTCCGCCCACGGAAAAGCAATCGACCCGAAACAGGCGGTCGAGATCATGATCGCAGCTTGCAAGGGCATTTCCCATGCGCATGAAAACGGCATCGTCCATCGCGACATCAAACCGGCCAATATCCTCCTCAACCCGGAGTGCGAGCCGAAGATAGGCGACTTCGGCCTGGCACGCTGCACCCGTGTGGATACGGACGGACTCGCAATGGGCTCCCCCGCTTACATGGCTCCCGAGAGCATTGAGCATCCGGAGACCGGCACCACCCAATCCGACGTGTATGCCATCGGCGTTGTCCTCCGTGAGCTACTCACTGGAATCCCGGCGGAAAACGAAGGTTCGGAAAAAGCCGTTGTTTCAGACCTCAAGCTAGCCGCCATTTGCAGCAAGGCCACCCATCCCAATCCAGCAACCCGGCATACCAATGCCTCCGAGCTAGCCGACCAACTCACCCGCTGGATGGAAGCGAAGCCCGTCAAAGCCGCTTCTCCAGCATGGAAACCATCCATCAATCTTCCAAAAAAAACAGCCAAGGTAGTAAAAGCCGCCCCATCCGCCCGCTGGGCACTCCTTAAAAACTGTGCAACCATCGCCGTCCTACTCGGCGCGATCCATCTCCTCTGGGGTGTTTACCAAACGAAGCAAGCAGACAGCGGTTTCCAACTTGGTTCTCTCACGATGAAGTAATCCCCCAAGTCGCGATCTGGCTTCAGAGAAATCTGATCTAACCTCGGTAGGCGGGCTCGTTCCAACCTGCCCTCAATCTGCATTGGTCGCCAATGATTCTCGTGGGTCCACCCAGGCAGCTTCTCCATGCCATCGACGTATAGATCCGTTCCTCGATAGTGGAACCACCACACCCCATTGAGGCTCCGCGCCCTTCCTCTCAGAGACGCCTGCCGTCCAATCTGATCAGCCAACTCAACCAGCCTCCACCAGCCGTCAACCAAATCAAACTTCTTCGTGGCACGCTTTGGATTCTCCTTCCAAGTGGCATCGGGATTGTAGAGTCCGAATGTTTCAATCTTCTTGCCTTCGATGTCGTCTTCCCACTTTGCTCCCCGCTCTACGACGACCACCCAATCATCGCCAACCAATGCTGAGTCACCATCGACTGATTTTGCGATCCCGGACAACAATGCCTTCTCACCCGAAAACATCCACGGCGCATACGAGATTGGCTCAATTGGCTAAGCTTTGATTACAACGAAATGGTGGCGAAAATAGTGCCCGGTTGTTTGAATCATCAATTCTCCACGCTTATACGCTTCACTGGGAATCCCCACAAATCCGCCAGTCTCGTATCCTTCTAATTTGTAAGTCTCTCCGACCTTCAGTTTCGGAAGGGCGTGTCCACCAGTTGTCGCTTCCTCACCCCAGTCATGAAAATATGGCTTGAGGACTATTTGAATGTCCTCCTGATAGTATCGTCCTTGGATCCGCTGGACTCTCAGATTAGGGCCTCCTTCATACCCCTTGAAAGGGCCTTCCACCGCGACACCAGTCACCGAGACGACCGTACCTAGAGGAGCGTGCAGCTTGCCGACTAGTTCGAACTCCTGCCCAAGTTTCTCAATGGGCACATTTTGAGGTTCGTCCCCGAACGATGCGAACGTGCTAAGCAGGAGGATAGTTAGGCAGATTGTGCGCATTTTCTTAGGCGAGATTTTATGGCTGAAACTCAGGGTGAGCCAACCTTTTAAGAGGAGAGGCGCACCTAGGGTTTCCGTGGGCTATCCCGCTTTCGCGAGACCTACCTGTG
>CAJJBR010000098.1 GCA_905182475.1 Akkermansiaceae bacterium
ATGAGGACTTTGAAGTCTCGCTCGATTCCTTCATAGGCCAACTGGATTGTATCGAGCACGCCGGAGCATTTGTCTCCAAAAGCTAGGGAAGAACCCTAGTCTACTCTTGGAGGAACCCGAAGTTGCGCATCGCCTCACGGCTCCGCGTTCTTTTTAGGCATCCAGCCTGAGCGCCGCCTTCTGCGCGGCGGATTTGGCTTCGATTTTCTGGTCTTCGTTGGAGGCGGTGAGGCGCATGCCGACTGGTTTTGAGACTCCGAATTCTTCCATGGTGACTCCATACATAACGTCGGCGCGGGCCATGGTGCGTTTCGAATGGGTGACGATGATGAACTGGGATTTGTCGATGAAACGGTCGAGAACTTTGACGAAGCGGTTGATGTTGGATTCGTCTAGGGGAGCGTCCAGTTCGTCGAGGACGCAGAACGGGGACGGCTTGATCATATAGATCGAGAACAGGAGGGCGACGGCAGTCATGGATCGCTCGCCACCGGAGAGGAGGGTGATGGACTGAAGTTTTTTACCGGGTGGCTTGGCGATGACCTCGATGCCGGATTCTAGTGGGTCGTTCTCGTCGATGAGGGTGAGGTCGGCCTCGCCTTTTTCGCCGAAGAGTTCCTTGAACATGTCGCGGAAATTGATTCGGACTTGGGCGAAGGTTTCCGAGAAGCGGCGCCGGGTCTCGTCGTTGATACGCTCGATGACGGTGAGGAGCTCAGTCTTGGAAGAGACGAGATCGTCGTGCTGATTGCGGAGGAAATTGTGCCGCTCTTCGAGTTCGTCGTATTCCTCGATCGCATCGACGTTGACTGGACCCATGGAGTCAATCTTGCGTTTGAGGTCTTGGACGATGGTCTCGACCTGCGACCAGTTCGGTTCGCCAGGGGTGTCTTGGATTTCTCCTGACTCCTCGGAAACTGCTTGGGCTTCTTCCGTTTCCGGATCTGTCTCATCGGCTCCGGAGGCGTTGCGAGCCTGGCGTGAGGTGAGGGTGGCTAGGAGCAGGTGGGCGTCCGGATCGAAGGTGGCCAGGGTGATCTGGTGGCGGTCTTCTGTGGCGGTGAGGAGGTTTTCAAGGCGGAGGTCGAGCTTGGTGGCGGAGATTTCCTCGCGGCCTTTTTGCTCGTTGATAGATGCGAGATCCTTGCGGAATTTTGAGAGAACGATCTCAGCTTCCTCGATGGCTTTGATCAGTTCGTTGCGGCCTTCGGCTTTCTCGGAAAGAACCTGCTGAAGGTCTTCTGATTCGATCTGGTGGTCTTCCGCTTGGGAGGTGAGGGAGGCGTTTTCGTCGATGGCACCCTGAATCCGTTGTTGAAAATTTTCGATTTCCGTCTCGCGGCGGATGGCGACTTCGCGGAGTTCGGAAAGGCGGGCTTCCATCGGGCGCTGCTGTTCCTCGGCTGCCTGTTTCGCGCGTTTTTCAACGGCGAGGTTGGTGCGGAGTTCGTTAAGCGCAGCGGTGAATTCCTGGTCTGCGGCGATGGCGGCGTCGGACTGAGACTGGAGGGAGCGGGTCTGGTCTTCGATGGCTTCTAGGCGCTCGCGGGAGGCGGCGAGTTCGGACTCGATGTGCTGGCGGGAATCGGCGGCGGCGGTTTCGCGTTTATCGAGTTCGGATCTTTCCCAACGGACGTTTTCAATGCGGGTGGTGAAGTTTTCCACTTCTCGGGAGGCGAGAGTGAGTTGGCCTTGGAGGGTGGAGAGTTCGACTTTTTGGCGTTGGAGGCGTTCGCGGGAGACTTCTACGGCTTCGCGTTGTGATTCGAGCTGGGACTCCAGGGTGGTGACCTTCGCACGGGCTTCCTCGTCGGCTTTCTGGAGACCAGCGACTTCCTTTTCGAGGGAACGGACTTCGTTTTGCCTTTCGAGGAGGGAGGTGGATGCACCGGAAGCGGCACCGCCCTGGATGGTGCCTTCCGGAGAAAGCATTTCACCTGCGAGGGTGACGAAGGTGAGTGAGGAGTAGTCAGCGCGCAGCTTTAGTGCGGTGGTAAGATCCGGGACGATGAGCGTTTTTTCTAGAAGCTGCTCAATGATGGCGGCGACCTGTGGCTCTGACTTTACCTTGTCGAGCGCCCATGCGGTGGCTCCGGTAGGGAGGGTCTCAATTTGGGTGCCGGAGGTTTTCGGGATGAGGTTTTTCGGGAGAATGGTGGCCTGGCCGAGTTTCTTTTCCGTAAGACGTTGGATCAGGGTTTCGGCGACAGTTGAGTCGGAAACGAGGACAGTCTGGAGCTTCGCGCCCAGAGCTGCCTCGATGGCGCGGGCGGCGGAGTCATCGGCCTGGATGAAGCTGGCGAGCACGCCTTCGATGGATGGCTTGAACTCATCCGGTGAGTCGAGGCCTTTGAGGAGGTTCTGGGTGCCTTTGGCGAAGCCTTCGCCTGATGCGACGAGCTGCTTCACCGCATCGAGGCGGGCGGAGCGTTGGGCGAGGATTTTGTTTGATTCAGTGGCGGCGGTGCGGGAGGCATCGAGGTCGCCGCGAGTGTGTTGATAGGTGCGCTCGGCGGTTTGGAAAACTTCCTCAAGCTCAGAGAGTTTCTCTCCCGTTTCGGAAACGAGGGCGGCGATCTGGGTCTGCTGAGCGATGTGTTCCTCGATCCCTAGGTTGAGTCGCTGCTCTTCCTCGCCAAGCTGGCGGGCGCGGTCGCGGTTGCCTTCGAGCTGGGCGAGGGCGGACTCGATCTTCGCCTGCATGGAGGCGATGAGTGTCTGGGTCTTGTTCGCCTCGCCGCGGGAGTTGCGAAGGGTGGACTCGAGGTTTGCGCGTTGCTCACGGGAGGTGAGGGATTGCTCTTCCTGTTTCTGGACTTGAAGCTCTTGCTCGGCGATGCGGCGGTTGAGTTGGTCGAGGGCGTCGTTTGCGGCGGTGAAATCGAATTCCTGCTGGGCGAGCTTTTCCTTGGTCGAGGTGATGTCGGAATGGTTTTGGGAAATACGGCCTTCGAGCTCGGCTTTGCGCTCGTTGTTGAAGGCGATTCGCGCGTGGGCGGCGGCGAGGGAGTTCTGGTGAGTGTTGAGCTGCTGGCGGAGTTCGGCGAGTTCGGATTCGAACTGGCGTGCGTCGGAGCGTGCTTCGGAAACGGATTCCTCTTTCTCTGGAAGCAGGCGATCGAGGTGGGACTCGTTCGCGTCGAGGGAGCGGATCGAGTTGGTGAGTTCGGCGCGCTCGCCGGTAATTTCCACGTAGCGCTTGTGGGCGAGGTGGGTGTCGAGCACGCGGTGGTCTGCGGAGAGTGCTTGGAAACGGCGGGCTTTGGAGACTTGGCGTTTCAGGGAATTCATGCGGCGCTCCTGCTCGGCGAGAACGTCGGAAACGCGGAGCAGGTTTGCTTCGGTGTATTCGAGTTTGCGGAGTGCGTCCTTTTTCTCGCGTTTAAATTTCGTGATGCCGGCTGCTTCTTCGAAGACCGCGCGACGCTCTTCGGGTTTGGACGAAAGGATCTGATCGATCTGACCCTGCGCCATGATCGAGTATGCGGTGCGGCCGATGCCGGTATCCATGAAGAGATCGTGGAAATCACGGAGACGGCAGAGCGTGCCGTTGAGGCGGTATTCAGAACGGCCGTCGCGGAAGACCCGGCGGGTGATAGCTACTTCATTGAAATCGACTTTCAGTGACTCTTCGCAATCCGCCATGGTCAGCGTGACCTCCGCCATACCGAGCGGCTTACGCTTTTCCGTCCCGTTGAAAATGACATCTGCCATTTCGCCGCCGCGCAGGGCTTTGGCGGAAGTTTCCCCTAGCACCCAGCGGATCGCGTCCACCACGTTTGATTTGCCGCAACCGTTCGGGCCGACGATGCCGGTGACGCCTTCCGCAAAATCGAAAACGGTTTTGTCTGCGAAGGATTTGAAGCCTTGGATATCGAGAGTTTTTAGATACATGCTTTTTAGGAGGCAAGAGTTGAGAAACTAGAATCCAGAGCGGACGCTGATTGGGAAGAGCCTATCCTTTTTCCCTACAGAAGCAAGATGTGAGTGGTGAATTTTACTAGATGTGGTAGTGAAAGCGTTGTGAATATCCTAGATGTGGTATTTTTTGGTATTTTGGAAAAATTAAGTAGTTTGTCGGATATAGGAGGAAACGGTAAAGTCAGTGCCCGTTAATTCGTTTGGCGGAGCGTATGGAGCGAGACTTAGCGCTTGCGAATTCAGGGTGGAGTGCTAGTTCTGAGTGCTTATGTTAAAGGGAAATACGCGAGCCCAAGCGTATTCTAGATGGGCGTTTTTTTTCTGCATGATGCTCTTCATGCACGTGAGTGCCGTGGCGCAGGCTCCGGAGACCCCGCAGTTCGATCCCTCTGATGTGTATTTCCAAGCGTATCTGGAAGTTCGCGTGGCTGAGCAACTTGAGAAGGATGGCGATGTCGTGGGAGCTTTGGAAAAATACGGGAAGGCGGAGAAACTCTTCAAAGCCATTGGGAAATATTATCCCGATTGGAAAACCGGTATGGTGCAGAACCGCGCCGACCTCACCATGAAAGCGATGGGTTTGGTCAGGGAAAAGGCCGGCGAGCAGATCAAGAAGGACAAAGGGGTGATCGCCGAACTCGAAGGCGGCGAACGGACAGGTGGAAATCCGATTGATCCTTCGCGGGGTGTGGTGCCTCTCACTAAGGGGATTTTGGAAGTCGAACCTTTGCAGGCGCGTCGTTTGAAAGATGCCGAGGCAGAGGTTGCCCGTTTGAAGGAAATGGTCGCCGGCGCAGATGCGCGGAGCAACAAGGCGATGCGTAACGCTGCGAAGGTCGGTGATCTTGAGAGGAAGAACCAAGCTCTTTCCGCAAAGCTTCGTGAGGCTGCCAAAGCTGAAGATGTGGCAAAGCAAAACGACGCCCTCGCTGCGAAACTCCGCGCTGCGGAAACTGACGTGCAGTCGCTGCGTGCGCGGATGGCAGCCGCGCCAGTGGCAGGGGAGATGAAATCCCTCAATGACAGGATTGAGAGACTTGAACAGGAGCGTGAAGCGATGGGGATGGCTCTCAGATCAAGCCGGGGCGATCATACCGAAGCGCTTGCGATGATCGAGATTTTGAATGCCGACATGGAGATCATGAAAGGGCAGGCGACAGCGCTCCGGCAGAAGGAAGCAAATCTCGATCGCGATTTGAAGACTGAGCGCAAGGTAGCGAACGAAGTCGTTGCAGGGCAACGGCGGCAGATGCAGGCGCTGGAGAAGGCACTTGAGACGAAATCGACTGAGCTCAAGGCCGCGCAGGGACAAATTTCAGGGCTGCAACAGGAACTCGAAGAAAGCCACGCAGCCTTCGCCGAGCTGAAAAAGGAGCGGGACGGCCTGCTGGTTGAGCGCGATCACATGGCGGCTCTTCTTAAGCTGAACGAAGGCGGGCGCATCGAGCAACTTATCGAGCAAAACATGGGCTTGGCCAAATCGCTACGTGAAGCCAGCGAAAGGGTGGAGCGCCTGAACCTAGATAACAACTCAGCGAAAGACCAGATCGTCGATGCGCTGCGCGATCTCGCCATCGCAAAGAGTCAGATCAATCGCCTCCACCAAGAGACGAAAGAACAGGACAAGCGCCTTGCCGACCTGACTGAGAAACTAAAGAACGAGGAAGACTCCCTCGCCAGTGGTGAGGTAGAGGCGGATCCAGCGGAGGTAGAAATGCTGCGGGAAGTAATCCGCAGACAGTTGCGGGTGCAGGAACGCCGCCGCCAGGCGAAGGAACTTCTGATCGATGCGGCACGCCAGTTAGGCGACGATGACGCGCAACTTGAGGAGGCAGTGGCACTTTTTGATGGAACGGAACTGGAACTTACTCCCGAGGAACAGAAACTCGTCGCAGACCAGCAGGTGGATGGGGAATTCGTTTCGCCCTTTGCTAGAGATCGGGCGACTGTCGGTAGATCGGTGAACGAGCTGAACCGGCAGCTCGAAAGTTATGACCGTGCGGCTACCAAAGCGTACCTTGCCAATCGCCTTCTTTCAACCCGTGAGCTTTTTGAAATGATGATCGAGCAACATCCGGGACATGTCCCGGCGCTCTGCAAACTCGGCATGGTACAACTCAAGCTACAGGAACCGATGGATGCGGTGGATAGTTTCCGGAGAGCCATCGAGCTGGACGGTAACAACTCTTATGCGAACCAGATGCTAGGCTACGCCTATTACACGCTGGAGGACATTCCTTCTGCAGAGCTCTACGTGAAGCGCGCAGTGGATCTGGCTCCTGACAACGCCAAGAACTACATCCTACTCGGGCAGATCGCCTACCGGCTTGGCGAATTCGGTGATGCGGCAGCGAACTTCAAGGCTGCGATTTCCGTGGATCCAGTTCCGAGCGAACCGTATTATAACCTCGCGGTTCTATCCGTGAAGGAAGGCAGATTGGAAGCAGCGCGGAAATACTACAACGACGCGCTCGAGCGTGGTGCTCTTCCCGATGCTGGGTTGGAATCCAAAATGGAGGACAAATCATGAAACCCTCTATGAAAATTTCCCTCGCAGCCCTCGGTACGCTAGTTCTGGCGAGTTGTGCTGGGACGGAAACTGATCCTTCCAGGCCAGCCGTAGCCAAGCACAAGTCCATGAGCGAACGCCTCAAGGAAAGTGGCGGCTACAAGCAGGATACTGATGGGAGCTGGGTGCCAAAATCCGATAAACGCAGTCCCTACGACAGTCAGCGCAACTCCCCGTATTTCAAAGGAAAAGTGGAGAAGGATGCCTATAAGACAGGGGATTACGCGAAGAAATCTTGGTGGGGCAGCAAAGACTACGGAAAACAAAGCTACGAAGGGAGCACCGAGGGCTCCCGTTTCGAAAGAGCAGCTAGACAAGAGGGTCGGATGTCCCATGCGGATGGACAAAAGGCAAAAGTCACCGGGCCTTTCGAGACGAATACCCTTGGTAGAAAGGATGCCCATGAATCACGTGCATCTGCCATTTCTCGGCCTGCCGATGCATCCGTCCAATCACAACGGAGAAAATACAAAGCGCCCTCGGTGATCGATTGGCGGGAGCAACGCAAGATGAGTGTGGAGCAATCGCGGGGGATTCTCGGGAGGTAAAATTCAAACCTCAATATTCAACTTTCAAGGAAGACGTGCGGTCAATACTCGGGTTCTTCCGAGGCGAAGTATCCCTGGACTCCTGCAGCCTGCTGCGAGCCGACGGCATTGGTAATGTGCATGCTTATTGAAACCTTGGGTTGCCCTCTCGCAGAAGGCTGCATTGGGGAAGGCTAGGGAAGGCTTGTAGCAGGCCAGAGCCTCCGGCGGTTAGCCACCAGGAACCGGGATCAGTTTGGAAAATTGGTAGGAGTTCTCCGCGATGAAATCGTCCAGATCGTCGATAGTGTCGCGATTTTTCATTTGCTTGAGGCCGAAATTGGTGAGGACGGTGAGGGAAATTTCAACGGCGGTGAGTCGACCGGCTTTGACTTCATTTATGTCTATCCCCGAAGGCACGGTATCCATTTGGAGTTGGCCTCCACCGATCTTGAAAATATCGCTTCCTCCCTCTCCAAGGCGGATAGGGGCCGTTGTTAGAGTCCCGTCAGCCTTAGTTACTTCCACATGGAAGGTAGTGGTGAACTGATAGACGTTTTCACAGATAAAGTTACTTGAACTGTCGATCTCGTTGCCTGTGGGGCTATCTGAAACCGCATTTTGCGCTTTTGTCAGAAGATCAATGCCGTTCTCCGTGAATGGGATGCCCAGGGTGTCGGTGAAGGTTACGTCAGGGTTGATGATTTTCCGATAGAGCACGAAGGTTTTAAACGCGTCAGGGGAGCTACCACCTGAACCGATAGGATTCTTGTATTTGAGTTGGTATGCGATGGTCGATACATCGCCACCCTTGTCTTCTCCGGCGTCCCCGGTGTCCGGGTCTGCTTCGGTGTTCCCGATATTCCCGTTATAGCGGTCGGTGGCGGCAGAGAAAAACACCAAATCCGCTGCGTTCGGACTAGCGTATGTGTTGTTATTGGGACTTTCGGTTGGAGGAGTCGATTTGGCGTAGAGCCATTCAAACTTGTTGCCTTTACGTATGATCATTGATTCGAAATCGCGAGTCATGGAATCGATCATGGCTTTGCCCTGGCGTGAGGCACTGATTTGCGAGCGGCTTCGATTCCATGTGTCCAGAGAAAGTCCGGTGATGGAGACCAAAATGGTGATGATGATCGTGGTGATCGCCATCGCCACGAGGAGCTCGATGAGAGTGAAGCCTTTGGAGGTCTTTGAGGATGGGTTCTTCATGGTTTCTGGAAAAGTATGGGACTAGCGGCGGACTGCGAGATTGCGGCTGAAGACCGGGCGTTTCGCATTGTTAAAGCGTTTTTCGAACTGTGCCTTATTCGCTCCAATGAGGTAACTTTCGGCCTTCGAAGGCACACTGTAAAACTCGGCCGAGAAGGCGATCACCGCGTCAGTGTAATCGCTCGCAGCATTGGCGGGTGTTTTATCCTTTGAATTCTCGATGGTGCCGATTGTCCCCAGCTCCAAAATCGTTTTGGTTGAATCGTCAGGATCCGGCTTATAAATGAGCTGTGTTGGCTTTACGTAGAAGATTGCGCCAACGATCGCTTTCAGATCGGCTTGAAATTCCGTTGTTTCACTGGCTCGCCGGGCTACGGATTGGACTGTGTAGCCCTTCCCGGGTTGCCCGTCGATTGATGGCACCGGTGTAGGTGTTCCATCAGTCCTGGGCTTTGAGGGATCACCGCGGTATTGGTAAACGAAAATCGCTTCACTCGGGCTGTGCGCAGCTTTGATCCAGTTAAATGCTTTTTCAAAGCCCGTCGCTGCTGTGCCGTTATTTTGGCCGCTACGCAGGGTGACCAACTCCCTTTCAAGGGTGGTGGCAAGACGGTCGGCTTGCTGGGAATTGATTGAACGTTTGATGCCTTGGGCGGCCGGGGTGAAAACGGCGATGAATCCGGTGAGAAGAACGGCGAGAACGCCGATGGCGATCACTGTTTCCATCAAGGTAAAGCCCTTGGAGGAAGAGTTTCTTAGACTTGGATTTTCGGTAGAAAAAGAATTTTTCATATTGGATCAGAATGTTGTGACTTTAGCGGGGATTTCCATTTGGTTCGGGCTGCGGTAGCTTGAAGTGCGTCCGTTACGCCAAATCACAAATCCTGCAAAATCGCGCTCGGCCCCGGAAGACACTCGGGGCTCTCCTTTTTGCGGACGAACTCCTGCAGCGATGATGAAGCTGGCACCGGGTTCTGAAAAGATGCCCTCACTGTTGAACTCATAGACGGCATAATTGCCTGTGTAAGCTGGCATGTCGGCACCAGCTTCACTTTGCATGGTCATGCTCTCTTCATCGATTTTCCCACTAGGATCTTTTTTCGAGTATTCCCTGCTGAAGAATGTGCCGCTTGGCATGGTGTAGCCCCTGCTCGACAGAATCCAGTTGTTTTCATCAACGGTGCCATCGGTATTGATCTTTTGGTTGGCGATCACCACGCGGCGGAGGTAGTTGGGGTTGGTCGGGTCGGCGATATCTATCAAAACCCTAGATTTGCAGCGTTTGGAAACTGCGATGGTGCGAGCCTCCTCAAACAGTGATTCACAAGTTGCAATGGCGCTCGAGGTGCCTTTGCCGGCGGTAAGGTTGCCAAGACCGATGGTTCCGGCGGTCATGAGAACGGATATGATCGCAATGACGGTTAGAACCTCGACAAGGGTGAAACCCGCCGTGAGGGGCGAGAAGTTTTTTTGGATTATGGGTAGGGCTGAATTTTTCATGGAGCCGTGTTGGGTTTAGCAGATCTGGTTTCGCGTAATCTTCCGGATCACGGTAAGATCGCAAGAAAAAATGTCAATACATCGCAGATACTTCAATTCGGCGGATTCCTCGGGGGTTGAAGGGGGGGCTATCGATTTTACTGCACGTGGAGTGAGAAAGACGGGATTTTGTGAAGTATGCAAGAACCGATCTGCGCTGCTCCGATGTAGTCCTGCGATGTAGTTCTGTGATGCTTGCGAGGTTTTTTGCGAAAAAGGTGAATAGGCAGGGAGCCGGTGTGGTCTAAAGTGCGTTATGAAAATCTATCGATCCATGTTTGCTGGGCTCGTAGCGGGGGTTGCCGCACTTGCGGTTTCATCCTGTGCTTACGACCCATACTACTCCGGATCCTCTTACTCTAGTGGTGGTGGATACGGTTCCGGTTATGGTTACGGAAATTCGAGTTTCTCGACTTCTTTTTTTGTGAGCACCGGGAACCCGCGCTGGGGATATGATCCTTACGCCGGATCTTATTACGATTACAACCGCCGGTGTTACTACGATCCACATCTTTCAGGTTATTACCCGACCGGTTACCGCCCTCGCTACGTGCATGGCTCTCCGCATCCGCACGGGTGGCGCAGGGGACGCTCTTCCATCGCGCCACCGAGCCGTATCCGAAGCCACAATCTCACGAATTACCAAGATCGGACTTCGAGATACCGTGGCTTAGGTAGGGACTGGTCACGTAACGTTAGATCCGCTCCTTCCGGAAGGAATCAGCGTCCTGTGCAATCCTGGAATCAACGCCCTAGTTCCAACCAGGGCGGGACTTTTGGAGGCCGACGTGGCAGCGGGAATTACACGCCTAGCCAGAGATCGGGTAGCCGTGGCGGATTCCGTGGAAACACCTCCGTCACTGCGCCGAAAAACCCAACCAGCCGTGGCCGCGGAAGCTTTGGACGGGGTGGGGCAACCCAGAATTCTGCTGCACGGCAACAACTTATGGATCGCATGAAGGCAGCCCGGCAGCAGGGTGGGAGCCGTGGGAGCCGTAAGGTGACTCCACAAGTGCAGCCTCAGCCGAGACCCCAACCCCGGACGGCTCCCCGGACGGCTCCCCGGACGGCTCCCCGGACGGCTCCCCGG
>CAJJBR010000099.1 GCA_905182475.1 Akkermansiaceae bacterium
AAGATCCCTGTCAGGGAGAGAACGAGGCGAGTGAACATGGGATCTTGGATTTTGGGTTTTGGATCAGGGGGGCGGTATGTGGAATGCGGCGTTTACTTTCCGCGCTGATCCCACCAGCCGCCTTTGGGAATGAAGCCAGGGTTGAGGAACTCAGCGTGTTGGCTCTCGCGTCTTGGCAATCCCACCTTTTTCAACTGCTGCATCGATTGCTGGTGTTTCTCGGCACTGTAGTTCGGCTTCTCGGTGGGGAAACTTGCGCCGACTTCCTTCTGCCACGTCTTCAGAGCGGTGGCCATTTCGGTCACTTTCGAAGACCGCTCAGCGGCGAGGTCGTTGGTTTCGCCGGTGTCCCTGGCGATGTTGTACAGCTCGTATCGGCCGTCCTCGAAATAGTGGATCAGCTTCCAGTCGCCGCGCAGGATGATGGCGGAAGGATCGCCGCCTTGGTTTCCGTAATGGGGATAGTGCCAGAACAGGTCGCGCGCATCGACGGACTCACCTTTTAGTGCTGGAACCAGACTGACGCCATCGAGGTGTTGCTCTGGCTTCCCATCGAGCCCGGCCATGTCGAGAATGGTGGGGTAAAAATCGGTGCCCGTTGCTGGGACTTCGCTGATTCCCCCTTCGTTGGTTACGCCGGGCCAGGCGATGTAGTAGGGCTGACGAATACCGCCCTCCCACTGGCGTCCTTTGCCGCCGCGCATTGGCAGGCAGGCGGTGGCGAATCCGTCGCCGGACGAAACGCCGCCGTTGTCGGAGGTGAAAATGACCACGGTGTTGTTGGCGATGCCTGCGTCTTCGATGGCGTCGAGCACCACGCCGACGGCGTCGTCGAGAGCTGCCATCATTCCAGCGTAGACCGGGTGATCCTGCACCTGTCGAACTTCTTTGCTGCGATCAATTTCGAAGCGCGGTTCGCTTCGCTTGGTCAGGCCCATCGCTTCGGCTTTGGCCTGGTATTTTTTCCAGCGATTTTCGCTGCATTGGATCGGTGCGTGAACCGAGTAGAACGATAGCATGGCAAAAAATGGCGCACCGCCCTTGGCTTGTTCGGAAATGAATTTCGCGGTTTCGTTGCCGAGCCGGATCGGCAACTCGGTGCCGGGTTCGTCATCACTGAGCTTTGGGTTGTTGTAGGGAGAGTGATAGCCGCCCGGAGGTGTGCCATAGTGATAACCGCCGACGTTGACATCATATCCCTGCTCGGAAGGGGTGAATCCATCGGCGCCGAGATGCCACTTACCGGCGAAAAAAGTGCTGTAACCATTCTCCTTCAGCGCTTCGGCGACCGTGACTTCTTCCAGCGGTAGCTCGCTTTTGTATGGGGAAGGCAGCAGCTTGGTATTGCGGTTCCATTGCTCCGGTTGGTTGTCGCCCTTCACCGAAATGTAATCAGTGATTTGCAGGCGGGCGGGAGTTTTGCCGCTCTGAATTGCTGCCCGGGATGGGCTGCACACCTGGCACGATGAATAGCCGCGCACGAAGCGCATGCTGCGTTTTGCTAATGCGTCGATGCGAGGGGTTTCGTAAAATGCACTACCTTCGATGCCGAGGTCTTCTTTGCCGAGGTCGTCGACGAGGATGAAGACGAAATTGGGCTGGTCGGCGGCTGCGGGGAGCGTTACGAGGAGGGTGAGGGCAAGAAGGAATCTCATGGGTCAATTTACTGCTAGGAATTTGCTTTTGGGGTGGGGCGCTTGGGGGTGCCGTTGGAGGGATCTGAGAGGGGTGAAAGGGGGTTGCTGGATCACTGCTAGGAATTTGCTTTTTGCGGGGTGTCCCTGAGTATTCAGCCGGCCTGTCCCCATGCACGCCCTGATTATTTACCTTCGGAGAGCCACCGCTTCATCAGCGCGATATTGGCTTCCTTCTCTGCTGCTGCTTGAGGACTCCTCTTACGAGCGTTCTGGAGTGATGGCGCCATGTCACTATCATACATAGCCATTGGCTCTTGATGACGGCCTTTGTCGTCTGATTCGATGATCCAATCATCCAGCAGGGCACGCAAACCGATGAGCGATTCCCGGTGAACGGGATCAGCGGCGAGGTTATCTATCTCCCAAGGGTCTGTGCTGAGATCATAGAGTTCTTCTTCGGGTCGCGTTTCAGCGAGATGCAAGGACTGGGCTGCGTTTAGCTTGCCTGCAGCGTAGAGTTCGCGCAATACCGGCATAAAAGGCTTCGTGTCTTTATATTGGCTAGGCTGAAGGTAAGGACGCAGCGGGTAGAAGTTGCGAATATATTTATAGTTACCCGAGCGGATACTACGAATACGGTCAACAGTTGCGTCGCAGCGGTCACGTGCGGAGACCACAAACTCGCGAGGCTTAGCTTCGGGATGAAAAAGCGGACGTCCCTGCATGCCATCGGGTAAAGCGATACCGGCAAGATGGATTGAAGTGGCAGCGAGATCAATGTGAGCAATGAAGTCATCGCGGATCTTATCCTTGGGCAGCAGGCCAGGAGCCCATACGACAAATGGGATATGAATACCTTCTTCATACAAAAACTGCTTTCCACGAGCAGAGCTGATTCCATGGTCCGTCAGAAAAAATACGATGGTATTTTTGAGTGCATCATCACGCTTGAGGCGGTCCATAATGCGCCCTACTTCCACATCGGTATAATTCACTGAATCGAGATACTGTGCCCAGTCTTCGCGAATGACTGGATGATCTGGGTAGTATGGCGGAAGTTTGACCGCTTTGCGATCGACCAAATGCTTCAGCCCTTCTTTCGCTTCCTTGTACCAGCGCTCGACGTTACGCAATTTACCACCCCGCAGGTGGAACTGCGCGAAGAATGGTTGTCCTGCAGCGCGATGATTGTAATCGAAACCGTCGTAAAGCTTGTGCTTATCATATACAAAATTGTAATCCTTTTTGCCTGTTCGCTTGCCACTAGCATCCGCAATGCTCGTGTAGTAACCCGCCTCACGGAAAAGTTCAGGAACAGTGCGCACGCCCGCGGGTAGTTCGATCTTCAGCTTGCCGCGTCCACTGCGATGATGGTGCGCACCGATCGTCGTCTGATACATACCGGTAATCATTGCCGAACGAAAGGCGGAACATACCGGTGCCGTCGCGTAAGCGCGACTGAAGACCACGCCCTCCTTGGCCAGACGGTCGACGTGCGGCGTGTTCACTAGTTTCTCACCCTGATACCCAAAGTGACTCGACATGTCGTCGACGACAATCCAGACGATATTCGGCCGCTCGGCTGAAAGCAGTAAAGTATGACTGCCCATAAGCAAGAACAGCAGCAACACGATTTGTTTCAATTGGCTCATCACTTGGTAACAACACACAGACTGACTGCTAGGAATTTGCTTTTTGGGAGAGGTTTTCGGAGGGGCTGTCATGGGGAAGATAGGGGGTTGTGGGAGAAAGAGGGGGTTGATCGACTATGGTTCTATTGTTTGCTTTCTGTGCGTTTTTTTACCACTTTTTGCCCCTTGGCTTGTTGGGGTCGTAATCGGGATTTTTTGTGGGCATCTGCGCGCCGACAGACTTTCTCCAGCCAGCGAGATTTTTCAAGAGCGCCTGGGCTTTTTCGGGATTATTTTCGATCAAATTATTTTTTTCAAACGGGTCGGTTTTCAGGTTGAAGAGTTCGAGTGTTCCTTTTTCGAAGAATTCGATGAGTTTCCAGTCGCCCTGCCTGATGGCGCCGTAGGGGAGTGTGCGATGGTAGTGCGGGTAGTGCCAGTAGAGGGTGTCACGATCGAGTGATTGGCTTTTTCCGGTGAGCAGAGGAAGGATACTAACACCGTCCTGGTGCTGTTCGGGTTTAAGTGGCAGTCCGGCCATTTCGAGCATGGTGGGATAGAAATCGGTGCTGATCACCATTTCGTCGCAGCTGGAGCCGGCGGCAATTTTCCCAGGCCACTTGGCCACGAACGGTTCACGAACTCCTCCTTCGTGGGAGAAACCTTTGAAGTCACGAAGTCCAGCGGTGGTATTGTCAGCATTGCCGCCGTTGTCTCCAGTGAGGATGATGACGGTGTTGTCGGCGATGCCGAGTTGTTCAAGTTTGGCAACAATGCGGCCTACGCTGTTGTCGAGAGCCTCGACCATGCCTGCACGTTTTGGATTGAGGTTTTCGTTCTTTTTGTTGTCGAACGTTTTGGCTTTCGCTGTGTATTTTTTCACCAGTGCGGGTGGTGCCATGTTGGGGCCGTGCAGGGTGTAGTAGGAAAAGTAGAGCAGGAAGGGTTCGTCTTTTTTCTCGTCCAAGAACTTGAGAGCCGCATCGGTGAGTTTGTCGGTGAGGAAGTCGCCTTTTTTGCCGTCATCCAGACCGGGCATGCCGAAGGGGGAGAAGTATTTTCCGGGGCCTTTGGGCTGTGCCCATTCGCGACCGCCGACGTTGATGTCGAAGCCGTGGCTGGTGGGGTAATGTTGGTCGAAGTCGGGCTGGTCGATGGGCATGAGGTGCCATTTTCCGAGAAAGGCAGTGGCGTAGTCGGCGGCTTTGAGCGCTTCCGGAAGGAGGACGCGTTGGTGATCAATCTTGGTTTTCCATTGAGGAATGTTGAGAATCGGATTGTTGCGATTGTGCCCTGTGATCCAGTCGGTGAGATGAAGTCGCGCCGGGTAACAGCCACTGAGAATGGAGGCACGGCTGGGCGAGCAAACCGTGCAGGCGGCGTAGCTATTGGTGAAGCGCATGCCGTCCTTGGCAAGCTTGTCGATCTGGGGTGTCTCGTAGAATGTGGCTCCGTAACAGCCGAAATCCCCCCAACCCAGGTCATCGACGAGGAGGAAAACGAAGTTGGGTTTTTCCTTGGCAAGCAATGAGCTAGGCAGGACGAACAAGAGAAGTAGATAGATGAGTTTCATAAGGTGTACTGACAGTTAGAAATTTGCTTTTTGGGTAAGGTGGTCGTAGGGGGTGCTAGGAATTTGCTTTTCGGGTGGGGCGCTTGAGGGCGCCGTTGAAGGGACCGGAGGGCGGGGAAAAGGGGGTTGCGGGGGGGAAGAGGGGTGGGAGTTGAGCCGAGATGTTGGAGCACGGGAACGGTGAGACGGAGATTTAGGTGAAAAAGGCGGCAGACTTCGTGCGGAGGGCGTTTTAGGGCGGAAGATCGTTAACCGGGAGCGTAGTCCTCCCTTCCGCCATGCCAAGGACTTGTTTAGCGGCGGTTGTTTTCGAGCCTCTTCGGGCGTCGTCAGGAATCTTCGAGGACCAAGGTGCGGCCATCGCCGAGGGAGATTTCTTTGGGCTGCCAGGCGGAGCTTACTCCTTCGCCACCTCCTTCGCTGAAGCTATGGCGGTCAAGAAGGCTATGGCGCACAAGTTGGTCGAACGGATCGGACTCCGACTCGGATGGGTGCCGCGGCTGGTTGAACCAAGTGAGATCCGGGTCGTCATCGGGAACGCAACGCGGTGAGCAGAACGATTCGTGAGGGGCAGGCCCATTTGGCTGGGAATCGAGAGGCAAAGAAATTGGTCAAGAAGTTGAGGGGAATGTCGAATAGTTTGGACTGGTACCAATAACGCGCCATCCGGGGCAGGCGTGCGAGCCCGTTAGGGCTTGAGCTCGCATGACTGCTCCGGGGGACTGCTCCAGCCATTCCTTTTTTACCGGACGATCCATGGCGATAAAATGGCGCGGAAATGGCGCGGAAATGGCGCGATGGCAAGAAAATGGCGCGATAATGGCGAGAAAATGACGCAATGGATAGTGGATAAGGCCGGATAGAGGGGCCAGGTCAGTAGTGCTACCCCTCCTCTTTGGTGTCCTGTCCCTCTGTTTGCCTCTGCTAGCGGCGTTGGTGCGAGAGAGGACGAATCTGATTAATCGCCCAGGTGCCAGTCGTGACGAATTCGCAGAATGTGATGCGCGGTGGGATACCCAGAACCGTGCTATTCGCCGCGGACGCGCTGCAGCCATTTCTGCAGGGCCGGTATTTTCTCGATCGATCCGTCGACTTCCTGCTTCATCCGCCATTCCCAATCGACCCGCGAATGCCACTCGGCTTCGGTCTGCTGTTCGAGGATGGACTCGAGCGCATTGAAGTCCTCGTCACAGAGTCGGATCTTGAGCCCGAGTTTCGCGACGACCTGCTTCCTGATGTAGTTCTTGTAAGGGTAATTGTAGTGCCGACTATTCACGGTCCAGTTCATGTTACGCAGCCAGTTATGCTCCGGCGCGTGGGCGGCGATGTTATTCTTCACGGCTTCGCCCAGTTTGCTCTCGGCCATGCGGACCTTCGCACGCAACTCCTTGGTGCGGCCCTCGATGTAAGATCTCGAATTCGGTGAGGCCTCCCTGACCAAGACGCTTGCGGCTCTGATCTCTGCGTTGAGGCGGTCTATTTCCGGAATGTCCTTCATCACGGAATCAAGTTTCTTGCGCATGGCGGTGTCCGCCTGGCGGACCTGATCGCGTGCGCTCTGGGCTGCGCTGCGAGCCACCGCGTATGGCTTGCTGGTTGTCTTGAGCGTGGCGATCTGGACGTCGCGCTGTGCTGCGTCCTTGAGCGTGGCGATCTCGGGCATGGCCTGGAAAGAGTCCTCAAGGCGCCGGACTTCTGCGTCAGCCTGTTTCGACTCCGCTCGTGCATCTGCAAGCGCCGCATTCTTCTGGTCGAAGAAGGCCTTGTTCTCGGCCCTGCATCTGTCTTGCCGTTCCTTGATCTTCATGTTGCGGGCGGATTCCAATGTGCGCCTCTTGTCCTCGTGCTGCTTGCGCTTGGCGGTCTTCTCTATCGTCTCAGGTAGTTTTGCGAAGGTGGCCTGAAGCTCCTTTGTCCGCTGGTTCAACGCTTCCTTGCATGTCGCTAATTCCTCCTCCGCCTGTGTCCGGGCAGGGGAGGGTTGATCCTCGATCGCCTTCGCCATCGCGACGGTTTTCTTTCCCATCTCGTTGTAGAACGCAAGGCCCATGGGCATCTTGTCCAAGGCTTGCTGTATGGTCGCATCCCGGCGTCTGACGGCATCGGCGACACCGCCGTACTCCACCTTGCAGGATTTGATGAAGGCCCTGTCGACGCGGCGCGGGGCGTGGCGGAGCGGTGCCGGGGCCTTGGCGAAATCGTCATACACCGTGTGCCACACCCGCACATAGTCGAGGGCTCCTTTGAAATGCCGGCGCCCGCCTCGTGCGGCGGCAATGAAGTTGCGTTTCTCGAGACCTGCTGGATACGCGTCGGCGGCGCGAAAATCCGATCGCTTTTCCCCGGCTCGGCGGCCGTCAATCCAGAGCACGATCTTCTCTCCGTCGATCTCGATCCGGAAATCCACCCATTGGTTCGGGGGCAGGGGAGTGTCGGCGACGACGCGATCGGTCTTACCGTCGACCGTCACCATGAGTTCGGCCTTGCCGGATGCGCCTGCCGGGGTCAGCACAAAGCGGTTGTCCTCGGAGGTGCCGAAATCGAATACCGCCTGGTCCTTGCCGCCTGCCCATTTCAAGCCGACCTCAATGGTGGTCTCGCCAAGGTCGGCGAGCATGGGTGAGGCCTCGGCATACTGGCTGCGACCATCGAAACGAAAGCCGCGTCGTTCACCATCGACAACGAATGTGGGTTGGCCGGAGAGATGGCCGTTCAGGCTGAGAACGAAGAAAAGATTCGGCAAGCTACCTGAGTTTTTGTAGCGGAACCAATCTTCAAAGAGTTCATTCTCTTCGCGGTCCATGGCGTAGTTGGCCCAGAGCTTGCCGCAGATGACGGGGTCCTGGTACGGCCGCAAGGTCACTTCGTTGGGCACGTGGGTCTTGCGTCCGTCCGCATTGATCGGTTCGATCACGCGCGTATACCCGCCAATCCTGGCGTCGCCGGCGACACAAGCCTGTCCTGAGATCTTGGCATGGCCCGAGACCACCACCTTGGATCCGCGCACCACGGCATAATCCTCGATGGCGGCATGATCCAAGACCCGGGCGCCGTCGAGCACCATGGCGTTGGGCCCGACGTAGGCGGTGGCTGCGACCTCGGCAGACGCTGCTACCCAGCCGCCACCGTTGGGATGTCGGCCGCCGGTCATGTCGGCCAGCGTCCGGTCGACATAGGGCTGTATATTGTTGAGCGTCCGCAGGAGTTGCGACCTGAACGACCAATGGCCGGTATTGGCTTTTCCCTCGTCGACCAGACGATCCAGGTCGGCCTTGAAGGTCGTCAGCTTTTCGCTCAGTGGCGGGATTGTTGCGCGCATGATATCCGCTTTCGGGGTGTCGCCCGGATACGGAAGCTGGCACAGGTCCTCTGGATGCCATTTGCGATCGAGTCCAACATACGTCAGTTCATAATTATCGGTGTCTCCCGGCAGACTGTGCGGGGTTCCGGGTTGGCAGCCTGAGAGGCTGACCTCATAGGGATACCGGGGTGCGTGTCGTCCCATATAGAGCAGCGCGGCGTCAAATAGTGCCGACGGTGTGGCGGCCACGGTGAGCCAGAAACGACGATCGCCCTTCTGCGTCTTCATCTCCATCACGCCCTTGTTCCACAGGGGGCTGTAGCGGATCTTGCCGTCGGCGCCGACGGCCACGATGCAGGCGCGCCAGTCGCTGTAGGAGTTGGGGTCGTAGAAGCCGCGGAAATCAACGGAGATCTTCTTTGCGCCCTTGTCGGGAACCAGCCTGATCACGTTGGAGCCAAATGCCTCCGGCGATTCGCTCCATGGGATGCGATACACACCGGCCTTGCGGTCGACTGCCTCGAGGGCGTTGCGTTTGACGCAGGTGAAGCCACGGCGCAGGTTGTCTTGGAGTTCACAATCAAACTCGGCGAGCCGGGCGGCGAACTCGCCCATCATATCCCCGGCGCCACGGACGCCGTTGGGGAACAGGCCACGATGCTCTCCGAGTCGCGCCAAGGTGTGGAAAAAGGATTCTTCGCCCTTGCCGGCGGGCAAGCTCGCCGCCATGCAATAGCCCCAATTGGGGTCGTCGCCCATGATCGCGTAGAACAAGCCGGAGGGATAGGCTCCATGAAAGGTGTGTCGGTAAGGACGTTTCACGTTGTTGGAGAAGGCCATTTTCGCTGGATCACTGATAACGGCGCAGGCATCAGCGAAGACTTCGCCGTTCTGACCAAGCGGCTGCGGTTGCAGGCCGTGTCCCCACTCGTGCATCAGCCCGTCGCTCCAGGGGCCACCGACGGCATGCTTGAGTTCGCAGCCGCCAGCACCGCCGCCGGCGTAGCCCTTGATCCACTGATAGCCGTTCATGTAGGTGCCGCACACCTTGACGAGGTATTTGGATGGGTTGTCAGAGCCCGCGCCGGGCATCATCAGGCCTGCGTGCTCCAGATAGCTCCACATGTATTCGCCAAAGGCCAACGAGCCCTCGCGGAATAGGGCCGCCTTCTCGGGTTCGTTATGGTTCACCCACGGGCTGTAGCTCTCGTTGGGCGCTTGTTGGGAACCGGAGACCCACACGATGTGCTTGCTCGCAAAACGCATGGTGCCCGGTTCGCCCGGTTTGGCGTTGTTGGGCCACTCGCGCAACACCTGCTCCGAAACCCGATAGTCGAGGTCGGACTGAGTCGTGCGGATCCGCTTCATCTCTGCCAGATAGAGATCGAGGATATACTTCTCGTCTTCCGCAACAAAGTTGCTGCGCGTGAAGCAGCGTTTGCGACCGTCCGGCAGGCGCAGCACCACGGCCGGGCAGTAGTAGGCTGGATATCCGAAGGAATTCCCGTATTCATTGCCGACCCCACGGAACCCGATCAGGTGCGCCTCGAAGCTGCGAGCCTGCGTCGATTGCAGTCGTCTGGAAAGCTCCTCGGCAGCGGGCTGAGGATGGACGATGGCGACGTCCGCGTCCATTTGCCTGTCCCGTAAGGTCCACGTCCGAAGCGGCATGCCTTGCTTTACTTCGATCAGATCCACCCCCTTGCGTGGCCACCAGTTGACGGTGCGCCGCTGGTGGCCTTCCGCGTCGCGGCCGCCCTCCTGCTTCGCCTGGTAGAGGCCAACGCCCGGTTTCTTGGTGGCGCCCGGGTATTGTGCCCCGGCGAAGAAATCGTAATCAGGCGATGCGGTCGCCGCGTGCAGCGCAGCGACGAGGGTCAGAGTCCCGATGATTCGTGTCTTCATGCTATTCGTCTCCGTTGGGTGTTGGGATGGCTGGGGCCAGCACGACGCGGAAGCCGAGAATGCCGTAGAAGCCTATGCTGGGGTCGAAGGGGTAGCGGCTGGCCGAGCGCAGGAAGGGGATACTCGTGATCACCCCGTCGCTACGCATGCTCACCCCTGCCGGCGCTCGATAGGCCGGTCCATTCAGACAGGCTCCGCGTGCGACCCGCTTCGTTCCGTCTGCTGGGCCGGTGGGATCTTGTGCCTTGCCCGAAGGGTAGGGTGCGTACCAGTCGTGGCACCATTCGTAGACGTTGCCGTGCATGTCGTAGAGGCCCCAGGCATTGGGTCGACGTTTGCCGCCCACGGGCAGGGTGGTTCCGGAACTGACGTTGGCGAAGGTATTCACGAACTCCTCGCTTTTCAGATACTCCTCGTCGTCGCTTTCGCCCGTCACGTTGTAGGGGCCAGTGGTGCCTGCGCGGCAGGCGTATTCCCACTCCGCTTCCGTGGGTAGCCGAAAGATGTAGCCCTTGGGCAATCGGCTGGCTTTCTGCTCGCGTTTGGTGAGCTCCTGGCAGAATTCCTGCGCTTCGGCCCAGGTGACACATTCCATCGGGTTGTTGGGTAGCAGGGCGCCGTCGTTGAAGTCGGATCTGTCTTCTCGCGCCCGGTAGAAGAACGCCAGCCCGTCGTGGATGGGGCCACGGGAATGCACCCAGCTCTCGTGGTCGTAGTCCGGCAGCATTAGGTCGTAGTATTCCTTCTGCTTGACCTCATACACACCGATATAGAACGGTTTACTGATGGTCACCGTGTGCTGGACCTCGTCTTCGCGGTGCGCTATCTCGCCTTTGGGGCTGCCCATTGTGAAGGTGCCGGCCGGGATCAGCTTGGTCTGCATTCCCAGGGTCGGGACTGTCCAGTCTTTGGCCTTGAGTTGTTTCATGGCCTCGATCTCGTCCGCTGCAGGCGCCGTGTGCGCGACCAGCAGGACGAGCCCAAGCGATAGCAAGTAATTTGCTCTCATGATGTTATATTTCATTGGTTATTGGGAAACCACCTGCTTTGCAGGTGGTCATGTTTAGATGGCTTTGCCATGATGGGTGGATTCGTCGTGTGAGGGGCGATGGGTATGGGAAAAAGAAAGCTGGGCTAATTGCTAGGAATTTATCTTCTGTAAAAATCCATCTTGGTTCTCAGCGTCGGGAGAGGGAAGATTTGGAACAGAAGGAAGCAAAGAAAGCAAAGGGGAACAGAAGGGAGCAAAGAAAGAGAGATTTGGGGTGAGCCTCTTCCCGATTTACTGATCCGCTTAGCCGATGGGAACTTTGCGTCCTTAGCGATCTTCTGTAAAAATCCATCTTGGTTCTCAGCACCGGGAGAGGGGAGATTTGGAACAGAAGGAAGCAAAGGGAGCAAAGGGAGCAAAGGG
>CAJJBR010000100.1 GCA_905182475.1 Akkermansiaceae bacterium
GCAAAGCCAAGGTAGCAGCCGATGCCGAGCGAGTCGCCTGATCGCAACGCCCACCACCCCAGCGGAGCAACACCGGGGGGACGGATTTAGGACGCTTACAAAACAGCGCCACCAATCTCCTCACCAAAAAAGTGAACCCCTAGCAATTTCCCGTGATGGTTTCAGATACACACCTCCCCCAGCTCTCAAGGGGACTTTGAAACTATCGAGATAATTCCAGGCTTACCACGGCTCAGGGCAACTGGGTCTCGCCCATGAGGAAGCGATCGCACTCGCGGGCTGCACCGCGTCCCTCGTTGATCGCCCAGACAACGAGGCTCTGGCCCCGGCGCATGTCACCAGCAGCAAAGATGCCCTCGACGCTGGTGGTATATCGATCGAACTCAGCGGCGACATTGGATCGGGCATCAGTCTTCAGTCCGAGCTTTTCGACAATCGTCTCATCGGGGCCGAGGAACCCCATGGCAAGGAGGACGAGATCGGCCTTGATGATGCGGCTGGATCCTTCGACTTCATTGGGAGAAAAACGTCCGGTCGCTTCATCACGAACCCACTCGACTCGCACGATTTCGATTTCGCAAACGTTGCCGTTGGCATCGCCGATCATTCGCTTGGTGCTGATGAGATATTCGCGGGGATCTTGGCCCTGAATGGCCTCGGCTTCTTCCTGACCGTAATCAACCTTTAAGACACGTGGCCACTCGGGCCATGGATTGTTTTCGGCGCGTTCGAGAGGCGGTTTGGCCAGAATCTCCAGTTGGACGACGCTGGCACATCCGTGTCGCAGGGACGAGCCCACGCAGTCGGTGCCGGTGTCGCCTCCACCGATGACCACCACGTGTTTCCCCTTCGGGTCGATCGGCGGACGGGAGTTGTCGAAGTCGTTGTCGAGAAGATGCTTGGTATTGTCCCCGAGGAACTCCATCGCGAAATGAACCCCGTTCAGATCGCGACCCTCGACGGGAAGATTCCGCGGCTTGGTGGCACCGCAGCAGAGAACGACAGCGTCTTGTTCCTTGCGAATCTCTTCGATGTCATGTGTCACCCCGATGTGGGCATTGGTAACAAATTTCACGCCTTCCTCGCGCATCAGGTTGACTCGCCGGTCGACGACTTCGCGCTTGTCGAGTTTCATGTTGGGAATTCCGTACATGAGGAGACCTCCGATCCTGTCGGCGCGCTCAAAAACGGTGACTTCGTGGCCCGCCTTGTTGAGCTGATCGGCGCAGGAGAGGCCAGCCGGGCCGGAGCCGACGACAGCAACTTTCTTCCCGGTTCTTATCTTTGGTGGTTGTGGAGGAAGCCAGCCTTCTTCCCAGCCGCGGTCGATAATGGAGCACTCGATATTCTTGATCGTCACCGGGGGATCGATGACGCCGAGCACACACGAGCCTTCGCATGGAGCCGGGCAAACTCGGCCGGTAAATTCTGGAAAGTTGTTTGTCTTGCGCAGCCGACCAAGGGCGTCTTCCCACCGGCCGCGGTATACGAGATCGTTGAATTCGGGGATCAGGTTTTTGATCGGGCAACCGCTGGCGACGCCTTCGATCGTCATGCCGGTGTGGCAATAGGGAACGCCGCAGTCCATGCAGCGGGCGCCCTGGGTGGAAACCTTTTTATCCTCGCGTGCAGCATGGATTTCCTTCCAATCCTTCACCCGGTCGAGCGGGGGACGGTCGGGAATTGGCTTGCGTTCGTGGTCGAGAAATCCGGTGGGTTTGCCCATAATGTAAATAGTAAAAGGTTAGAAGCAGTCTGGCGGCTTGTCCGCCGAAGCTTCAGTAAAGGTGAAATATCAGTGACCGGCTGCGACGTTTTCTTCGAAAGCCGCCTGGATGGCTTCGTCACCCTTGAGGCCTTTTTCTTCGGCCCTGGCGATTGCTTTGATGACGCGTTCGTAATCGCTGGGGAGCACCTTGATGAATCGGGGAAGGATCTCGTCCCAGTCGTCGAGGACCTGTTGCCCCCGGACGCTATTGGTGAGAGCAACGTGGCGTTCGAGTCGAGCCTTCACGGCGTCAATTTCTTCGTCATCAGACTCGATCAGCTGGTAGACATTGACCATATCGGGATTGAGACGCTTGCTGACAAAATCACCTACCTCGTCGAGAACGTAGGCGGTGCCGCCGGACATCCCGGCCGCAAAGTTGCGCCCCGTGGATCCGATACAGATCACCTCGCCGCCGGTCATGTATTCGCAGCCGTGGTCACCCAAGCCTTCGATGACCGCTTTTACTCCGCTGTTGCGGACGCAGAATCGCTCGCCCGCCATGCCGGCGATGAAGGCCTCCCCAGACGTCGCGCCGTAGAATCCGGTATTACCCGTGATGATGTTTTCCTGGTCCACGAAGTTGGAAACTCTGGACGGGTAGACGACGATCTTTCCGCCTGAGAGACCCTTGCCGCAGTAGTCGTTGGTGTCACCTTCGACCGTCAGGGTCATGCCGCGCGGACAGAAGGCGCCTAGACTCTGGCCGGCAGAACCGTTGAACTTTAGCTGGATGGTGTCGTCGGGCAATCCCTTGCCGCCATGACGCCGGGAAATTTCCGATCCGACGATGGTTCCTACGACGCGATTGGTGTTCACGATGGGGAATTCGCCGGAAACCTTTTCGCCGTTCTCGATCGCGGGACGGCAGAGTTCGAGAAGGTGAGTGTTATCCAGTGCCAGTTCCAACCGGTGATCCTGCTTGATCTCACAGTAGGTGCCGACTTCGGGATCAGTCTCGGGTTTGTAGAGAATCTTGGAATAGTCGAGCCCCTTGGCCTTCCAGTGGTCGATGGCCTTGCGCATATCGAGTTTCTCAACCTTGCCGACCATTTCGTTGATCGTGCGGAAACCGAGACTGGCCATGATTTCACGGAGCTCCTCAGCGATGTAGGTCATGAAGTTCACGACTGCGTCCGGAGATCCTTTGAATTTTGCACGAAGGCGGGGATCCTGAGTGGCTACGCCGACCGGGCAGGTGTTCTTGTGGCAGACTCGCATCATGAGGCAACCAAGGGTAACGAGCGGGGCGGTGGCAAAACCGAATTCCTCGGCTCCGAGCAGACAGGCGATGGCGACGTCACGTCCGGTTTTGAGCTGACCGTCCACCTCGACGACAACGCGGCTGCGAAGATTATTGAGCAGGAGCGTCTGGTTGGTTTCCGCCAGCCCAAGCTCCCACGGTGCCCCCGCGTGCTGAATGCTGGATCGGGGCGAAGCACCCGTTCCGCCGTCATAGCCGGAAATGAGAATGACATCCGCCTTGGCCTTGGCGACACCGGTGGCGATCGTGCCGACTCCTACCTCAGAGACGAGCTTGACGTTCACCCTCGCGTGCACATTGGCATTTTTCAGATCGTGAATGAGCTGCTGCAGATCTTCGATTGAGTAAATGTCGTGGTGCGGAGGTGGCGAGATTAGGCCGACTCCCGGAGTGGTGCCACGGGTCTTCGCTATGGGTGGCAGCACCTTGTGTCCGGGCAGTTCGCCGCCTTCACCTGGCTTGGCTCCCTGCACGATCTTAATCTGGAGTTCGTCGGAATTGACGAGGTAATGACTGGTGACACCGAAGCGCCCCGAAGCGACCTGCTTGATGGCAGAGCGGCGGAGATCGCCGTCCTCATCGCGGGTGAAACGGTCGGGATCCTCACCACCTTCACCGGTGTTCGACTTGCCGCCGATTCGGTTCATGGCGATGGCGAGGGCTTCGTGAGCCTCCTTGCTGATCGAGCCGTAAGACATCGCTCCGGTCTTGAAACGCTTCATGATCTCGGACGCCGGTTCCACTTCTTCGATCGGGATGGCTCTGACCGGATCGGCCTTGAATTCCATCTGTCCGCGCAGGGTGAACATATCGCGGGTCTGATCATTAACCGCCTTGGAGTATTCCTTGAAGACGTTGTAATCGGGAGCCCACGTGGCCTGCTGCAACTTGTGAATCGTGACCGGATTGAAAAGATGCTTCTCCCCATCGGCCCGCCACTGGTAGATGCCGCCCGAGTCGAGGGGGGTATCGGCGATATCCTGGCGTTCGCCAAAGGCGTCGTTGTGCCGGAGCCAGACCTCCCATGAAATCGTTTCGAGGCCAATACCTTCAACGCGTGAAGCCGTTTTCGTGAAGTAGTGATCGATGACCGAAGTATTCAGCCCGATCGCTTCGAAAATCTGAGCTCCCCGATAGCTTGCCACCGTTGAAATTCCCATCTTGGCCATCGTCTTGGTGACGCCCTTGATGTTCGCTTTGATGAAATTGGCTCGGGCTTTTTCCGGAGTCATATCGAGTTCCCCATCGAGAACGAGATGTTCGACCGTTTCCAGCGCGAGATATGGATTGATCGCGTCGCACCCGTAGCCGAGCAGGAGAGCAAAGTGCTGCACTTCGCGAGGTTCTCCGGACTCAAGAAGGATGGATACCTTGCCACGCACCCCTTCTTTAATAAGGTGGTGATGGAGGCTGGCGACGGCGAGGAGAGCCGGGATTCCGGCACGGTGTTTGCCGATATCGCGGTCGGAAAGAACGAGAAGATTCACATCATCTTTGATGGCGTCATCCGCGCTGCTAAAGAGAAGTTCAAGAGCGTCATGCAGCCCAAGACCATGCTCAGCGCCGAGAGGCTCACTCACCGGCAGGTGATTCGATTCGAGGCCGTGCCGGTCTGTTGCCGGATCAAAGAGAATCGGAAGCGTGGCAGACTTGAACCCGGAGGCTTTGAAGTCACGAATCCGAGCCAGTTTGTCGTTGTCGATGATCGGGTTTTCCAGCTTGATCATCCGGCAGTTCTCCGGGCCGGGGTTGATGAGATCTGCCTCGGAGCCAAGGAAGGTCACGCTGGCAGTGATCAGCTCCTCGCGAATCGGGTCGATGGCGGGGTTGGTGACCTGGGCAAAGAGCTGCTTGAAATAGTTGTAAAGCGGCTGCGGTCGATCCGAGAGGACCGCGAGCGGGGTATCGTTACCCATCGCCCCAAGTGGCTGGAGTCCGGCATTGGCGCTCGGCTGGATGAGGAAACGCAGGTCTTCAAAGGTGTAACCGAATGCTTTCTGTCGCATTATCAGGGTTTCTTCATCGAGCCCCGGCGCTTCGCTAGCGGGTTCCGGTAGATCATCTTCCCTGACGAGGTTATTCCTGAGCCATTCCCCGTAGGGACGCTCTCCGGCGATCTTTTCCTTCAATTCCTTGTCGTCGATGATGCGCCCTTCCTTCGTATCGACGAGGAACATCCGACCCGGTTCGAGCCGACCCTTTTTGATCACAGTAGCGGGATCAATCCGGGGCAGAACTCCGACTTCGGACGCCATAATCACGAGGTCATCGCTGGTGACGTAGTAGCGTGAGGGGCGCAGTCCATTGCGGTCGAGGATCGCTCCGATCTGGGTTCCGTCGAGGAAAGCAATCGAGGCAGGGCCGTCCCACGGCTCCATCATGCAGGCGTGGTATTCGTAAAAGTCGCGCTTCGACTGCGACATGGTCTGATGTTTCTCCCACGGCTCGGGGATCATCATCATGACGACATGCGGCAGAGAGCGGCCCGCCATCATGAGAAACTCCAAGCTGTTGTCGAATTGCTGAGAGTCGGAGCCGTCGCCCGAGATGATGGGGAGCAGTTTTTTCAGATCCCCGCCGAAAAGCTCACTCTCGAGCTGCATCTGGCGCGCGTGCATCCAGTTTTCGTTGCCGCGCATCGTGTTGATCTCGCCGTTGTGGCAGGTAAAACGGAAAGGCTGAGCCCGCGGCCAACTGGGAAAGGTGTTGGTGCTGAAACGCGAATGCACCAGCGCCATCGTGGTTTCCATATCGGGATGATGGAAGTCCTTGAAGTAATGGGAGAGCTGCCCGGTCGTCAGCATGCCCTTGAAACAGATCACCTGGCTCGACATACTGGAGGTGTAGAAGTAACCGTGCTTCCCGCCCTGCTGGTAGCGAATCCGGTAGCTGGTAACCCGGCGGATCAGATAGAGAGCGCGCTCAAAGGCGGCTTGATCCACGATATCAGGCGACCGGCCAATGAAGACCTGTCTCATCCGTGGTTCGCAGGCAGCCGAGGCCTTGCCGAGATGTTGGCTGTCGACTGGGATGTCGCGCCAGCCCAGCAGGATCTGCCCCACTTCTCCGATCACGTCCTCGAGCACCTTTTGCTCGGAGGCTGCTTTCTTATCATCCGGCGTCAAGAAGACCATACCGACGGCAAAATAGCCGGGTTCCGGGAGTTCGATGCCTTCTTCTGCGGCCACCGTGGTGAAGAACTTGTGCGGCATTGCCATCAGCATACCCGCTCCGTCACCGGTATCCTGGTCACAACCGCAGCCTCCACGGTGATCGAGATTGATGCAGATTTCGAGAGCGTCCTCGACAATCTGGTGGGAAGGGATCCCCTTTATGTTCACGAGGAAACCGACTCCGCAGGAGTCATGTTCCTTAGAAGGATCGTAAAGGCCCTGCTGGTGCGGGAAATCGTGAGATGTGTCTTTTCGGGTCATGTCAAATGGCTCACTGCTGAGGAAGTAATCGCCTAGAACTCTTTAGCGATGAAAAAAAATCAATTTATTCACTTGGTAACGCAAGATTATTCACGGGTTACCGCAAGATCCTTACCAATCCTTCACTCTGAGGATTTCGCGATAGCCTTCCGAATAGTAGCGATCCAGCTATGCAGGGAGGGCATCGCTTCTGCTGTTGGCTGTCACCGCACCAACCGCACCAGCTCGTCGTGTGGGATGTTGTCGAAGTAAGCTCTGATGTCTACGTCTACGACGTGGCTCTCGACCTCGCGCAGGGCGTCTTTGCAACCGCGTCCCGGCCCATGCAAGGATGTAACTGAACAAGGCGAGATTGGACTTTTCGGCATCAAGATCGAAGGCGAGGAGGAATATTTCATCGAAGCCGTTGAAAAGTGGGTTTCCCCTTGGGAAAATCACTATTAGCCTTCCACTGATCTCTCGGCACTAGCCACTTTGAAGCAATGACGCGTCTCGAAACCCAGATCGCTCGTCTCCCTCTTATCCGAGTTCCTCTGGTTCGGCCTCAAGCAAGCCTGGGTCCTGCATCTTCGGACGCCCTCCTGCTTACCGGCATTCTCACAACCCATCTCTGTGGTATCCGGACATCAGGGCGGAAAGCGCTCCGGTTGCACATCTCCAAATGAAAAACAGCAACGTCAGGCGGCTTTATCATTTTTCATATTCGGTGCACGATCCTATCACCCCATCCGCCTGAAAGTAAGACTGATTCTAGGCTCAGACACCTTCTTCGTTTTCGGAAGCTGGTGGTGCCAATTCTCCTGGGTGCCATCGCGCATATCGAGGAGACTGCCGTTTTCCAATTCGAGGGAAACGGTTTCCTTTGTGCGCTTGTGTTTGAATGAGAATTTCCGGACAGCCCCGAAACTGAGGCAGGCGATTGAGCTTTGTGGGACAATCGAACGCTCGTCGTCGCAGTGCCAGCCCATGCCTTCGCTACCATCGTGGTAGAGGTTTAGGAGGCAGGAATTGTAAACGGATCCGGTGCATTTTTCAGCAACGGCCTTGAGCCTTCTCAAGCCCTCTGTCCAAGCAACAGGCGCCCTCGATTTTCCGGAATATGCGTAGGCCACTCCCTCGTCTGCAACCCATGCAACCTTGCGGGCGGTGACGATGTATTTCCCAAACATCACGACCTCGTCATTTCTCCAGGGAACCTCTGTCAAAAGCTCTTCTAAAATCCTCGCGGATTCCTCAGCAGAAAAAATGAAACCTGCGTAATTTACAATCCCGCCGTGGGGCAGAAGGTTCGATTCCGTATCGGCACCGAACAAATCCATCTCACTAAGCTTCCAGGGCTTTGGCGTCTCGGGCGTCATTCGTCATCTTTACAGAGCGTTTGTCCACCCACTCTACAAGCATGGCGATGAGGGCGATTCCGACGAAGACAAGCATGGCTCCGTAGTAGATGAAGATCATGAATTTCTTATCCGCTGTGAAGCCGTAGTTGTGCAGGCCGATGCCGAGGAAGTTCACGTGCCACCAGGAGAAGGCCACGACGCAGGCGGTGAGGACTGAGCAGATGTGCAGACCCCATTCCTTGATAATTCCGCCGAGGCGGGCGTGGAGGATGGCAAGTGTCCAGAGCACGATCATGAGTGCGCCGTTTTCTTTCGGATCCCAGCCCCAGAACCGACCCCACGAGTAGTTCGCCCAGATGCCGCCGAGGACGGTACCGACGAGGGAGAGGAAGACGGTGAGGCAGATGCAGCCGTAAACGGCTTTGGTGAGAGCACGCCGAAGTCCCTTGTTATTACCGTCGAGGTTCAGCCCTCGCATGAGGATGTAGCCACAGGAGAGGTTAGCCGCGAGTAGCCCCGCACAGTAGCCGAGCGTGATGGTCGTGACGTGGGTGGAGAGCCAGAAATTCGAGTCCAGGACGGCGACAAGCGGATTCATGTGGTCGCTGGCATCGCCAAGTTCGTAGCGACGGGCGAGGTAGATCAGCGCGGTGCCGAGGATGGGAGCGAGCCCCAGGGAGAAGCCACGTCTCGTCATCCACTCCATGAGCAGCGCGATGATGACACCGGTGGTGGCGATGAAGATGACGGTGTCGTAAAGGTTCCCAACGGGTGGCCTCTGCATGATGATACAGCGTTCCACGATGGCCCACAAACAGATCGCGCCACCACCTGCGGTGAACGCGAAGGTGATCCAGTAAAGGATTTTTCCGACCTTCGACTGGCCGACTCCCCACATTGCCAGCGCGAATAGCGTGCCGAGGAGGAAACACACGAGGGCGTTGAGAAAGTAATCGCTTTTGAAATACGAGGTCTCCATGGCCACGTATTTCAACTCGCCGCGGGATTCCGTGCGAGAGTCGATCCGCTCCTTGAACTCAGCGAAGTGTTTGCGGAATTCCTTTTCGCCTAGGGCAACCGAGCGCACCGCCGTCTCAAGGTATTTAATGTCGTCGATCGCTGTTTCGGGATCTTTCGATTCGAGAGTCATCACGCCCATGATCGCGTTACCGGCGGAGAGCCAGTCTTCCTCGGTTGCGCTTTTCGGAGGGAGGGCGAAGATGCTAAATTTTGAAAAGTTCGCACCTTCCACAACCTGTTGGAGAAGATCCTGCATACGATCGTCGATCTGACCGCCCTCTCGCTGGGTTCGTGCGATCTCCGCGCGAAGCTGAGGGGCGGTGGTCATCACCGCACTGAGATCCGCGCGCTTGTCAGGCTCGGTGCCGCCGCCAGAGCCGCGTAGCACGATGCCGGAGCGGGCGAAGCCGAAGTAGCCGAGGAGGCTCTCGTAGTGCCGTATATTATACGCGAGGTCGATGGTCTGCTGCTGGACGGGATCGCGCTCTTTTTTTGCGATGGGCTGGTAGGATTTCGCCAACATGATGAGCTCATCGTAGCCTGGTTCGATCTCGTTGTAGCTGTAGCGGTCGCGGCGGCCTTTCGGCTCAACACCGATGGCTTCGAGGACTTTGGAATTGTCTACGCGGAAAGTAGGGAGATCCACCGCCAGATCGGGACGGAAAAGCGTATCCATCATCCATTCGGTCGGCTTGATCTTGAAAGTTCCCCCGCCTTCCCCCTCCACCTTCATCGAGCGCGCGCCATGTAGGCCGAGCATGGTGAAGCCTGCGTAGGTGGAGAGCGGTTTGATGCGCCCGCCGTCCTGCACGGGAAGCGTGGAGACAAGAGCTATGGTTTCCTTTTCCCATGGCGTATAACCCTCCACCTTTTGCGGTGTTCCTTTTGGCATATTGTCGATCAGCATGCCTATGAAGACCGCTCCCAGCGCTCCCAGCGCCAGTATGGCCACGATCCAGCGTCCGACAATTGATCCTTTACCCTTCATTTTTGCTTTTCCTTGATGAGGCAGAGAGGTGTCCGCCAAGTTTTGTTAGAAATGTGACCAACATCCCGAAGGCCACGATGTAGAGGCTGTATTCCGGCCAATGATCGGCCGGGTTCCTCACGATTTCAAAAACAGAATACATCGTATCACCTGGGCCTGCTCCAGCAGGGCCATAGCTCGCTTGGAAAAAGGTGTAGCCCTCGTATCTCATCGGCTCGTTCATCTGGATACGAACCTTGGACTCCTGGCCGTTTTCCACACGACGGATGTCGCTGATGAATTTTGCGGGACGCGAGGTGCCGGGGTGAAAATCCGCAGTGAAGGTGTCCAGCTTCACCTCGAAGGGCATAGGCCAGAGGCGCTTGCGCATATCGACGGTGAATACCCTGTCGCCATCTCGAACCGTGAACGGGTAGAACGAAGCTCCTGACAGGATGAAAGGAGCGGACTTTTCGCCGCCTTCGAAGATCACTCGCGCGTAGCTGCCCGCGAGGTTCCGCTCGGATTCCACGTTGCCCTTCGCCTCCTGGAGATAATAACCGTCGGCCACAAGCTCTTTGTTACGTGGAGGTGCTTCGAGTTGGTTGGCCGGAATCGCATTTACCAGATAACCCGAAATTTCGAGAGAGAACGGTATGCCTTTGAAATCAAAAATACGGGGATTCCCGGCTTTTAGATCCGTCAGCCACTCGCCACGGATCACATGGACTTCTTCGTATGCCTCGTCCTTCACTTCGGCGACTTCGACTACCCACTCGTTGTAGGCCTCGGCCGTGTTACTGGATTCACCTTCATAGACGGCCATGTTCCCACGCTCCGAAAAGTGGTGAGCCACCCCGCCACCGATGAGCATGAATACGATGCCGAAGTGAGAGATGAGGTTTCCAGCCTGCTTCCATCCCTTTCGGATGCGGACGATGCCTCCGAGGATCATGTTCAGCAGCAATACGGCGCAGACATAATACCCGCCGGGCAGGTAAAACGGCAGCTTCTTGCCGTTGATTTCCGGAACCATGTCCGGGATCAGCCATGGGGACCTCCAACTGAAGTATTTGTTCAGGGTCGGGTAGAGTCCGTTGTCGATCTGCTCCAAAGTCGCCAGCCAGGTAAGTAGCAGGAGAAGGAGGAAGGTTATTGTCGCCAGATGGAATCCGGAGAGAAAATCATAGATCTTCCGGAGAAAGGATTTTTCCTTTTTTCCTGTGGTCTTTTGAGAGTCGTTTGCCATTTCTTGAAATTCTAAAATCCAGTTCGCGTTAGTTCACCATCTCAAGGCTCGCCGCGAAGCCTTTGAGTAAAGCCTTTTCCTTTTCCACCTCCGCCTCCGGGCCAACCATTTTCAATGTCAGGATCCGCCCGCTTACCTCGGCAATCACGCCCGCAAGCGCGTAGCCCGGCTTCGCCTCCTGACCCATACCTGAGGCGTATTCCCCCACCGCCTCGACCCAGACCCCCTCGGTGCCGGCAATAGCCATTTTCTGCATTGCGGCCAGATCCGCTGGCGAAAGAGGATCTTGCCCGAACTGGCGCACCCAGCGGTTCACGTTGTCACCCACGCCGCCGCCTGAGAGCGAAACATACACCTCGCCTAGACCGGATTCGCCAAAGCGGTAGTTCAGTTCGCGGAACTGTGAGGAGGGAAGCTTCAGCCAGTTTTTCGGAGCGTCACCCTTCACCGGTGACGGCTTCGCATCGCGGAAACGCTCGCCGCTCGTCGCGAAGAGTTTCGGCTGGCTATCCTTAACCGTCAGACCGCGGGTTTCTTCCACCGTCACGCGGGCAGCTTTTTTTTCACAAGAGCTGCTCAACAGGCAAATTCCGGCGAGCGCGATGCAGATTTCTTTCATTTTCTGGGAGATAAGCGCGGACAACCAAGACCGCAAGTTCAATCGCACTCAGATACGAAACCATTGTCACACATCTTCCATCTTTGACTTTCTTTTCTCACCTCCGCTACCTTCCGGCGTGGAATCCATCAAATATTTCAATCGGCACACCCAAGAATCGGAGAACGAACAGGTTTACGGCGAGTCATTTCTGCGTTGGGTTTACCGAACCCCTCTCGGAAAACTTTCTCTTCATGCTCTGGTGAAACGCGCGGGGTTTTCCAAGTGGTATGGCCGACGAATGTCCACACCCGCCTCTACCTCCCGCATTAAACCCTTCATCGAACTCTACGGTCTCGACCCCGCCGAATTTGCGGACGACCCATCCTCGTTCAAGAGCTTCAACGAATTCTTCTACCGAAAACTCAAGCCCACAGCCCGTCCAATCGCCCCCTCACCGGTCGTATTTCCCGCCGATGGACGCCACCTCGGCTTTCCCGACATCTCCGCCATCGATTCCTTTTTCGTAAAAGGCCAGACCTTCGATCTCCCCGCCCTGCTCGGTGATGCCGCGCTTGCGGAGAAATACGCAAAAGGCTCGCTCGTCCTCTCACGCCTCTGCCCGGTAGATTACCACCGCTACCACTTCCCTGCCGCAGGCATCCCTTCGGAAACAAAAACCATCCCCGGCCCTTTGTTTTCCGTATCCCCTATCGCTCTCGCGCAAAACCTCTCCTACCTCTGGACCAACAAGCGCACGATCTGCCACCTTGAAACGGAAAATTTCGGCACCATTCTTATTCTCGAAATCGGTGCCACCTGCGTCGGCTCCATTCACCAAACCTACACTCCAGGGAAGCCCGTCGTAAAAGCCCAGGAAAAAGGCTACTTCGCATTTGGCGGCTCCTCCACCATCACCATTTTCGAGCCGGGGAAAGTCACCCTCGCAGCAGACCTCATGGAGCATTCTGCAAAGCAGACCGAGCTCTACGCCCGCATCGGCAGCGAAATGGCCGTCTGAATAGCTTCAACAGCAAGCCCTGCCAACGAGGCAAAAAACGTGGGATCGCGTTTAGAACGGGATATGGTCGTCATCGAAATCGTCGTCCTTCCGCAGATCCGCCGCGGAGGGTTCCGCTTGGGCAGCAGCTTTCGCCGGCGGTTCTTCTTGGGAATGCTCACTGTTGGTTGAGCCGCCCTCTTTCGCGCTGAGCTTCCAGCAGGAGAGGTTTACGTAATACTTCCCGTTATATTCGTTTCCACGGATGTCGAAATTCACCTGAACTTCCTGCCCCTCCTTGTAGCTATCAAGTAGCGAACATTTGTCCTTCACCACCTCGAACTTCAGATCCTGCGGATACTTGCTGTCCCCTGTTGTCACCACGAACTCCCGTTTCGAAAAACCACTTGGGAAGGTCTGGACATCGCTGATCAGTTTTACTTTGCCTACTGCTTCGTACATGCGCTTATTCTTCCTAGCGGAATACAGTTGTCAAACCTCGGCTGAATTTGTTCCCCGAAAGTTTCGACCGACACATTTTGCAAAATGCGTCCCACACTATTTTTGTGTCGCGAAATGAGACTGGATTTTAATCCAGCTCCACTTGATTTCGTCCTCACCAACAGAATTACAGTTAAATTCTGTTTTCCCTTGCCCATCTACTTTTTTACATCCAAAAGAACTAAGAATGTCTCTTATCTCGCGCCACACTGCCAAAAAACTGAACCGGAAAGTTACCGGTTACGCAGCCTGCCTGCTGCCTTTCGAAACCGACGGCTCTATCGCCCGTAGCTCGTTCCAAGACGCCGTCGCGCGCACCACGGATGCTGGCCTCGGCTGCGCAGTGAACATGGATACCGGCTACGCAAACTACTTAAATCCAGCTGAACGCACCCTCATTCTGGAGCTTACCAAAGAAACCATCGCAGGCCGTCGCGACTTCGTTTCCGGCGCATTTGTCGAAGGACTCGAAGGCGACCTCGTCAGCCTCTATCGCACGCAAATGGACGAGATCGTTTCCTACGGAGGCACGCCTATCCTCTTCCAAACCACCCGCTTCCACGGCTGGAAACCCTCGGAAATCGTCGATCTCTACACACAGGTCTGCGAAGGATACGAATCGGTTATCGGCTTTGAGCTAGGCTCCATGTTCGCCCCAAACGGCATAATCTTCGATGAAGAAACCATCACCGGCCTGATCCAGATACCAGCTCTCAAAGGCATCAAACATTCCTCCCTCGACCGTGGTATCGAACTCCGACGCCTCGAAATCCGCGACAAAATCCGCCCGGACTTTAAAATCTTCACCGGCAACGACCTCGCAATCGACATGACCGAATATGGTTCAGACTACCTGCTCGGGCTAGCCACCTTCTGCCCGGAGCTTTTCGCCCTCCGCGACAAATACTGGCTCGAAGGCGACGATCGCTACGCCGCCCTGACCGATGCCATTCAGTATCTCGGCAACATTTCCTTCCGCGCCCCGGTTCCCGCTTACAAGCATTCCTGCGCGATTTTCCAGAACCTTATCGGCCGCTGCCCATCCCCACTCACACACCCAAAATCGGCCACCCGCCCGGATTGGGAAAAGGAAATCCTTGCGGATTGTGTAACGCGGTTAAGTTACTAAGTAAACTCTCTAACGATTCTCTGAAGAGCTTCAAAATCCACGTTTATGGCAACTATCACTGACATCGCAGGCGAGCTCAACATCTCCACGGCAACAGTTTCCCGCGCCCTAAACCAATCGCGCTTGGTGACGCCCGAACTTGCGGCTCGCATCAACGAGACCGCAAACAAGCTCGGCTACAAGAAACGTGTCATCCGTCGCCACCGCGGCCGTGCCATTCTCAACATCAAGCTCGTCCTACCCCTCCATGAGGAGCCGGAGCGCGCCCTCTTCTACGATCTGAGCTCCCTCATTGAAGGCATCCAACGCGGCTTCAAGCTCTGCGGGATCAATCTCCTCTGTGAAACCACTTCACCGAAGTTCCAGCCGTATCCTCACAAAAAAGGCGGTGATTTGAACGGCTTCATCTTCGCATTCAACAGCCCGTCCCCTTCCACTATCAAACAGCTCCGCGCCGTTGGCACCCCCTTCGTCGTCCTCAACCGCACCATCGATGGACTTCCATGCGTCGGATCGGAAAACGCAGCAGGGATGGAGATGATCGCCAACCATCTAAAATCTGCACGCCAGGATCTCAAGCCAGCATACCTTACCCTCAAGGGTCTCGGCCAGATCAACGAGGAACGTCTCGAAGGCTTTACTGCTACTTGCGAAAAACAAGGAACGCCCTTCAATAGCGAAACCGACGTCTATAACTTCCACGACATTCCCTCAATCACAGCCGAAGCCATCGCCCCGCTCGCGAAAAAATACAACGCTCTCGTCTGCGCTAACGATATCATCGGCACAGTCGTCCTCAGCGAGCTCGATAGCCTCGGCGTCAGCGTCCCGTCGCAAGTTTCCGTCACTGGCTTCGACGATTCCCCGGTGCGCCGTCTTTCCCGCCCACTTCTCACCACCGTGAGCATGCCTCTGAGCGAAATTGCCCGTGCCGCCGCCTCCCGGCTTGAAGCCCAGATCATCGAGAACAAGCCAGCAGAAGAAAACATCCGTGTTGCTGGCACCCTCATGGTTGCCGAAACCACATAATCATTCTCAAGTCTTCAAATGTTCCCAGACCAGCTCGCCGTCCACACTTTTACCAACCAGCCCTGGTCCATCCATGAGTGCATTGAGAACTACTCACGAGCCGGTATAGCCGGAATCTCCATCTGGCGAGAAACAGTCGCCGGCCAGGATCTGAAGAAAGTCAGAACCCACCTTTCCGATAGCGGACTGAATCCCGTCTGTCTTGTCCGTGGCGGGTTCTTCACTGGGAAAACTGCGACCGACCGCGAGAGTGGGATACAAAAGAACCTCGAAGCCCTTCGCGAAGCCGAAGCACTCGGCCTCCCCATGATCGTGCTCGTCTGCGGTGCCAGCCTCGGCCAGTCACCGGAAGAAAACCTCGATCAAATCGAGGAAGGAATCCGCGCCATCATTCCCGCAGCAGAGGCAGTGAACGTGAAACTCGCCATCGAGCCACTCCACCCAATGTATGCCGGGGACAGATCAGCAATCGCCTCCCTGCGCGATGCGAATCTTCTCGCCCAGCGCATCGCCCACCCCCTCGTTGGCATCGCCGTCGATACTTTCCATGTCTGGTGGGAAACGAACCTTGAAGCGGAGATCCAGACCTGCGCTCTCAACGGCCACCTCTTTGCTTTCCACATCTGCGAGTTCAAGCCCGATTTCGACCACCCGCTTCTCGACCGCGGCCTACCCGGCGAGGGAGTCAACGCCACACCGCGCATCCTCGCCATGATCCGCAACGCTGGCTTCACCGGCCTCACCGAAGTCGAAATCTTCTCCCGCAAATACTGGGCAATGAACCAGCACGACTTCCTCCAGAAAATCCTCAAAAGCACACAACCACTGTAAAAAGATTTCACCGCAATCCCAGCACCTAACCTCTTCCTTCGAATTTAAAGTTTTATGAAAAAAATAGGCATCATCCTCAACGGCGTCACTGGCCGCATGGGCACCAACCAACACCTTGTCCGCTCCATCCTCGCAATCCGCGATCAAGGTGGCGTAGTTCTCCCAGACGGCTCCCGCCTCATACCCGACCCCATCCTCACGGGCCGGAACGAAAACAAACTCTCCGACCTGGCAAAGAAATACGGCGTAGAGCGTTTCTCAACCGACCTCGATGCAGCCCTCGCGGATCCTTACAACGAGATCTTCTTCGACGCCTCTGCCACTCCCCACCGTATCCCCTTCCTTGAGCGTGCCATCGCCGCGGGGAAACACATCTACTGCGAGAAACCCACTGCAGTCCTCTACTCTGAGGCTCTTCGTATCGCCGAAGTCGCCGAGAAGGCAGGTGTCAAAAACGGTACCGTTCAAGACAAACTCTGGCTCCCCGGCATCCGCAAATACCAGCTTCTTAAGGAACAGGGCTTCTTCGGGAAAATCCTCTCCGTCCGCGGAGAATTCGGCTACTGGGTCTTCACTGGCGAAGACGAAGGCCAGCCCATACAGCGCCCTTCATGGAACTACCGCTCCGAAGACGGCGGCGGCATGATCGTCGATATGCACTGCCACTGGCGCTACGTCATCGACAACCTTTTCGGAAAAGTCACCCGCGTATTCTGCAAGGCCGCCACACACATCCCCGAGCGCTTCGATGAACAAGGAAAACCTTACGACTGCACTGCAGACGATTCCGCATACGCCCTTTTTGAAACCGACACCGGCGTCACCTGCCAGTTCAACTCCTCATGGAACGTCCGCGTCCGCCGCGACGACCTACTCACCATGCAGGTCGATGGCACCGAAGGCTCCGCCATCGTCGGCCTTCGGAAATGCTGGACGCAGCACCAATCCGTCACACCCCGCCCGATCTGGAATCCGGATGTCGACTCACCGATCGACTACTACGCAAACTGGACGGAAGTCCCCGACCAGCTCGAATTCGACAATGCGTTCAAGATCCAGTGGGAAATGTTCCTCAAGCACGTCGCCATCGACACCCCGTTCCCGTGGACTCTCCGCGAGGGAGCCAAAGGCGTCCAACTCGCCGAACTCTCCATCAAATCCCACGAGCAAGGCACCTGGGTGGACGTCCCCGCTTCATAGCCTGATAGCTGGGGCATCCTGCCCCAGGCCGTTCGGGGGGAGGATGCCCCCCGGACTAAACCGGCATCCTCATCGCCACCGCATTCGCAGCCGCGTAATCCCGCGCATGCGTAAGGCTGATCTGCACATCGGAAATTCCCTCCGTCTTCAAAAACTCTGCCGCGTTCCCGTGAAAAAACATTTTCGGAGCACCGGATTCTACGCGTAAAACTTCTATTTCCAGCCAACCGGCCTGCCCGCCTATCCCCGTTCCGAAAGCTTTGGAAACTGCCTCCTTCGCGGCAAACCTAGCGGCGAAGTGCATCGCTGGGCGTGCCTGGCGCTCGCAGTAATCCCTTTCCGCCTGGGTGAAAAGCCTTGCGACAAAAGCCTCGCCCTGCCGCTCGATAGCGGCCTCGATGCGATCCACCTCCACAACGTCGATCCCAATTCCGTATATCATCATGGAGCGGAGGTATAGCCCTTCATACCCGAAAGCATTTCCGAGACAGCCTGGCGCATGCCGACGGTCATGGCACGCGAGATGATACTGTGCCCGATGTTCAGCTCGGCCAAATACGGAATTTCCAGTAGTTGCGGAAGATTGCAATAATTGATCCCGTGCCCAGCGTTCACTTGGAGGCCACGCTCATGACCAAGCTCTGCGGCGGCAACGAGCCTGGCAAGCTCCACGGCGGGATCAGTGGCGTTCGCAAATGCACCGGTGTGCAGCTCGATCATATCCGCATCCATGCGCGCGGCTTCCTCGACGTGCTCCAGATCGGGATCGATGAATAGGCTGACCTTAATCCCAGCATTCTTGAGACGTTTCACCGCCTCGCGTGCAGTGCCGAAGAGGGCAACCACATCCAGCCCGCCTTCGGTAGTCACTTCCTCCCGCGTCTCCGGCACGAGACAGGCAAAATCCGGTTTCAACCGGAAAGCCAGATCCATCATTTCCTCAGTAATTCCCAGCTCAAGGTTCAGCGGAAGATCACACGCCTCTTTCACCCGGAATACATCCGCATCCTGCATGTGCCGCCTGTCGCCACGAACGTGCACCGTGATGGAATCCGCACCACCCGCTTTTGCCTCCAGCGCGGCCTCCACCACGGAAGGCTCAGCGTTTGGAGAATCGGGCAGTAGGGCATACCGCGCCTGCCGCAGGGTCGCGACGTGGTCTATATTTACTCCGAGAAGAAGACTCATGCCTTGGAAAATAGACTTACTTCTGGGGAAATCAAAGTCCGGAGTTCAGAGTTTCCAAAACACGTTTCTCAGAATCCACCACCCGATCAGGATCACGGCGAGAACCGTTGCACCCCAGCGCCCGGTGCGGATGCCGAAAGGCAGAGGCTTTCCCCTCACCCACCCGGCCACCTCGATGGAGAGCGCGAACAGAGCCAGAGGCAGAAGAACCATACCCACGGGATTGTAGCGAAAGGCCGCTACCAGGTTACCGTTAAGGGCAGCATAGGAAGCGCGCGTCATCCCACAACCCGGGCAATCGAAACCAGTGGTCTTTCTAAAAACACATCCCGGCATCCACCCTGCGCCTCCCGTCTCACGCAGCATGAAGGCGGCAAAGCCGAGAAGCAGAACCACTAGGGCAACCCAGAGAGCGCGATCCTTGTGCATAGGCTTTTCC
>CAJJBR010000101.1 GCA_905182475.1 Akkermansiaceae bacterium
GCTTCGATCCCCATGATTTTCATCAATCTACGGACTCGCTTTCGTCCTATTTTCCAACCCTGGTCGATGAGTTCGAGCCGGAGCTTACGCTGGCCGAGGGCTGCGTAAATATTTTTCTGTAAAAGTGGCTGATGGCTTTTTCTGAAGGTGGTTGGTTTGTCGTTTTCGGTTTCTGTTAGTTGAGAGTGAGATAGGTTTTGCCAGTTTCCCAGGACTCGGAGATCTCGATTAGGACGCCAGTGACGAGCCTCAGGAGTGATTCTTCGTTCGGAAAGAGTCCGACCACACGCGTTCGTTTCTTGATCTGAGCGTTTACGTTTTCGCAGGCGTTGGAGGTTCGTAGACGCTTTCTGTGGGCTTCGGGTAGGGCGAATATTGCGAAGCCTTCCGGGAGGTTGTCCTCGGCTCATGCGGCGAGTTTGGGCTAAGCCATGGGGAATGGTACATAAGAGGAACCTAAACGCGGCGGGGAGCACAACAAGGGGCAAACTGGTCGGCTGTGGGTGAACTGATGAATGTGAACACCTTCACCTCCATCGTCAGCGGACTGGTCGTCAATGGGGGGGGTATATGGTGCAGGAACCTACACTCACGCCTCGGAGGCTTGGATGATCGGTTCCACCGCCTAGAGCAGGCCGGCGATGACGAGGCTCACGATGGCCATCACATTGATGAGGATGTTCATCGAGGGGCCGGAGGTGTCTTTCAGTGGATCGCCGACGGTGTCGCCGACCACGCAACCGGCGTGGGTTTCGGAGCCCTTGCCGCCGAAATTACCTTCCTCGACGTGCTTCTTGGCATTGTCCCATGCGCCGCCGGCATTGGACATGAAGAGGGCGAGGAACACGCAGCCGAGCAGGGCGCCGATGAGTGTTCCGGCGAGGGTCTTCGCTCCGGCCTGGGCGCCTTCCGGCGCGATCCATTCGAAGCCAAAGCCGACCACTAGCGGCGTGCCGACGGCGAGAAGTGCGGGTCCGATCATGGCGCGGGTCGCGGCCTTGGTGGCGATGTCGATGCAGCGGTTGCTGTCGGGTTCGACGGTTCCTTTGAGTATGCCTGGTTCTTCGCGGAACTGGCGGCGGATCTCCTCGATCATTTGGCCGGCGGCCTTGCCCACGGCATCCATGGTTAGTGATCCGTTGTAGAAAGGGACGGCTCCGCCGATGAGCAGCCCAACGAAGAAGTAGCGGAGCGAGTCCGGCGTTGCGAGATCGAGGCTGATACCGGTTTTCTGGATGAAGGCGGTGATCAGTGCGAGAGCGGCGAGTCCGGCAGCGCCAATGGCGAAACCTTTCCCGATGGCTGCCGTGGTGTTGCCGACGACGTCGAGGCTGTCGGTGATCTTGCGGGTCTCTTCTCCCATTTCGGCCATCTGGGCAATGCCGCCGGCGTTGTCGGCGATCGGCCCGTATGCGTCGATCGCCATAGTGATCCCGACGGTGCCGAGCATGCCGATGGCGGCGAGGCCGACCCCGTAGAGTCCGGCGAACTCATACGAGCAGTAAAGGGTGGCTGCGATGGTCAGCACCGGCAGGACGACCGACTGCAGGCCGACGGAAAGCCCGCAGATGATCAGGGTGGCGACACCGGTCTGCCCCTGCGCGGCGATGTTTCTGATCGGTCTCCCGCCGGTGTAATACTCGGTGATGAGGCCGATCAGGACGCCCCCGAGGGAACCACAAAGGACGGCTGCTGCGAGCGTATGAGGGAGGTCGAGAAGGCTGGTCAGTCCGAAGGTGGCAGCCACGAACAGCGCCGCAGCCCCGATGGTGCCCGTGCGCAGGGCGAGGGCGGGATTCTTATCGGCGAAAAGGTTCACTAGGACGATGCCGAGCACCGAGCATAGGATCCCGACGGTGGTGAGTATGAGTGGAAACTGAAGTAGGATTTCGTCCGATGCCGCCCCGTAGGTGACGGCGGCTGCGCTTGTCGAGGCGGCGATGGCAATCGTTGCAATCTGCGCCCCGCAGTAGGATTCGAAAATGTCCGATCCCATGCCCGCGACGTCGCCGACATTGTCGCCGACGTTGTCTGCGATCACGCCGGGGTTGCGCGGGTCGTCTTCGGGGATGCCTTCCTCGAGCTTGCCGACGAGGTCGGTGCCGACATCGGCGGCCTTGGTGAAGATACCTCCGCCGACACGGTAGAAGAGGGCGACGAGAGAGGCTCCCATGGCAAAGCCTTCGAGGATTTCCGGGAGGTGTTGGTTGCCCGTGTAGATCCAGAAGAGTGAGCCGAGGCCGATCAGCCCCATGGCTGCGACAGTCAGGCCCATGACGGCTCCGCCGGAAAAGGCGATCTTGAGCGCCTTGGCTGCACCTGTTTCGTTGGCCGCTACGGTGGTGCGGACGTTTGCGAGGGTGGCGGTTTTCATGCCGATGAAGCCGGCCGCGGAGGAGGCGAGGCAGCCCATGAAGAAGGCGATTGATTGCGGGCCGCTGAAGGACTTGTCCTGGAACAGGAACAGGGCGGTTCCAAGAATCACGGAAAACAGGGCGATGAGAATGAACTCACGCTTCATGAAAACCATCGCGCCTTTCTGGATTTTTACCGAAATTCGCTCGGCAAGGCCACCGCCTGCGCTTTGCTTCTTGATCGAGAAAAACAGGTAGGCGGAAAGGCAAAGGCCAAGGAATCCGGCGAGGGGGGTCAGGTAAGTCGGCATGGGCTTGTCGAAATGAAAGGGCGAACCTTGGGAATCCAATCCCGATCAGGCAAATGAAATCCCTCATTCCGGACGAAATTCCGGCGTAGGCGGGTTGAGCGTCCGGAGTTGTCATTCTTGTTTGAAGAAAACGTCGGCGAATACCCAGCGGTAGTTCTGATCATCGGACCAGGTTATCTGATTCTTCCAAGCGGTCGTTGTGCGGTTGTCATGTACGATTATGTGGGATTGGGTAATGTCGAAAGAGTAGGTCTCGTATTGCCAATTGGCATTTGCCCCCGGGTATTTCGATCGGTCGATCACGTAATGGCCGATGATGTCTGAGCAGGAGGGCACTAGCTGTGGCAGGATTGGACTGAAAGATAAATGGAACGAGCCGACGGCGAGGTAACTGACTCTTCCCTGAAAGTTCATTTTGAGAGTTGAAGTTTCAGGCTGCAGCCCCTTGAATCCGCCCGCTCCCAACCCATGGCTCTCATTGTTCAAAAATACGGCGGAACCTCCGTCGGCTCCATCGATCGCATCCGCAACGTTGCTGTGCGCATGAAAAGCACCTGTGACGATGGCAACAAGGTTGTCGCCGTAGTTTCCGCAATGGGTGGTGTCACCGACAAGCTTATCGGGATGGCGAATGAACTGAACGAGACGCCTACCGACCGGGAACTCGACGTTCTGCTCGCCACCGGCGAGCAGCAATCCATCGCACTCGTTTCCATGGCCCTCCAAGCTCTAGGGGTCGATGCCGCATCCATCACCGGTCGCCAGGCCGGGATCTTCACTACTGGCACCCATACCCGCGGCCGGATCTCGAACATGGATCCGTCTCTGATGAACAAATTTCTCGAAGAGGGGAAAACCCTCGTCGTTGCCGGATTCCAAGGCACCACCCTCGAAGGTATGGTTCACACCCTCGGGCGGGGCGGCTCCGACCTCACCGCTATCGCCGTCGCCGCCTCGTTAAAAGCCGATGTCTGCCAGATCCTCACCGATGTGGACGGCGTCTATACCTGCGATCCAAGGGTTGTGAAAAACGCCCGCAAGCTTCCGGAAATTTCCTACGATGAAATGTTGGAGATGGCCTCCTCCGGCTCTAAAGTCATGCAATCCCGCTCCGTCGAATTCGCGAAGAAATTCGGAGTCATTTTCGAGGTTAGATCCTCACTCAACGACAACCCAGGAACACTCGTGCTAGAAGAACATCCCAATATGGAAAACGTCGTCATCCGTGGTATCTCCATCGAGCGCTCCCAGGCGCGCGTCACCATCTCCGGTATCCCGGATCATCCCGGTATGTCTGGGAAAATTCTCGGCACCCTCGCCGATGCGGAGATCAACCTCGATATGATCGTCTCGAACATCTCCAACGACGACCGCTCGAAGCATTCCTTCACCATGCATTCCAATGACCTAGGAAAAGCGCAGGCGGCTCTCAAGCCCGTCCTCGCCGAGCTTTCCAAGGATGCGAAGATCGAGACCGAAGCTGGTATCGCAAAACTTTCCGCAGTCGGCATCGGCATGCGCTCCCACTCTGGAGTCGCCGCCACCATGTTCAAAGCCCTAGGTGACAAAGGCATCAACATCGGTATGATCTCCACCTCGGAAATCAAAATCGCAGTTACCGTTGATGAAGTCCACATCGAGGACGCAGCGAGAGCTGTCCACGACGCCTTCGGTCTCGACAAAAAACCGGTCTGAACAAGGATTGGCTGTATCCTGCTGCCAATCGAAGCAATGCGGAGATGGATGGACTTTAAGGTCATACCCTTCCCTCAAATAAGAAGGGAGGAATATCAGGGGAAGCGTGCTTGGGTTGCTGGGCAGCAGAATGTAGCCCTTCCTGCGCCTAATAGAGCTCTACGAGGTAGGCCTCGCGGACTCCGCCGCCTTTGATGCGCACCCAGTAGATACCGCGGCCGGTGATGGGTTGGGGTTGTGGCTCGAAGTTGATGGCGTTTGCGTAAGTGGAGACGAATTCCACAGGGAGAGCTTTGCCGGGCACTTCCTCGCTGCTGGAGAAGGGTTTCTCCGGTCGCCTCCTGAGTTTGTAAACCTCTACCTTGAGATCTCCTGCAGGAGGGGCTTTTTTGTTCAGGTAAAGAGACCATCCGTTGCCATGCATGTATTCCTTGGGGAAGAAGCCTTTCCCGGGATAGCCCCAGCTATCGCGGACTCTGCCACCTCCGGAGGAATCCATGGAGATCATTGCGGAATAGCGTTTCTCGGAGCCGAAGCCTGTCTTGCCCATTGGCGGGTTCAGGCACCAGCGGCGGTGCCCCCTTTTTTCCCGATTGTTGCTACCTCCGTCATTCATGTATTGGCGTACGCTTGAGAGCATAGTTCCCCCCATCGCGAGGTTACTTAGATTAGTGGATCGGCCGATACCGTGGGAAAGTTTACCGATTTCCTCGCAGGCCTGCGCCGCATCCGTTGCCTGCGCGACCATTTTTTCATCAGCCTTCACTTCATAGGGAACACCGCTGAGGTATCGGTAGGTATTTAGTTCGTTGATGGTTTCTTGCTGGTCGCGCTCGATGCCGTCCGGCGCGTCGCGCTTTTTGATCTCTTTGAGGCTGTCTTTGATCTCGGCCTTGGTTCTGGAGTAGATCCGCGAGGAAATTTCACCGCTATCCTCTGCTTCTTCCTTGCCCTTTTCCTCTTCCTTTGGCTTGGCTTCGGGTTCCTCAGGTATCCATTCCCTTAAATAGGTGATGTCGGGAGGGGAAAGGATGCTGAACGCGATCTCTGCATTCTTCCCCGATTTCCTTGCCAAGACGGTTGCTTCTTCAAGATCTTGGTTGATGGAGATCACGCGTCCCTCGAAGGACCGTCCAAGGTTGTCTGTGAAGGTGTGCCACTTTTCCGCAGCGCTTAGGGAAAAGGAGGTGATGATCAGGCAGACCAGTTGAATAAGGGGTGTTTTCATTTGCACGCGAAGTTTGGAGCGCGATCGGGGCATGGCAATACAGTTTCTTCGGTGCTACTCAGGCAGAGAGACTCCCTTCCTTGGGCTATTTTGCTGGGATCCGTTGCTTGGCGGGGGCATAGCCGGGGGCTTCGGCGGAGATTTCCCAGGCACCGCCGGGGTCGGCTCCGTATGCGGGCGCTAGCTTGATGGTTCCTTCGAGGCTGCCTTTGCTTTGGCTGATACCATCGGAGAGGCCGAGGATGGCGGCTACGAGTTTGTCGGCATCCTCCTGTTTTAGTGCGATCTGCGGAGGCATGGGGATTTTGCCCCAAACGCCTGCACCGCCGGTCTTGAGCTTGTTGTGGAGATACTTGCCTGGGTCGTGTTGTCCCCGGTATTTCAGGGAGACATCTAGGTAGGACGGGCCGACTGAGGCGACGCTGATTTGGTGGCAGGCGAAGCATTGGTTTGCCTTGGCAAGTTTTGAAATGTCGGTGCTGAACTGTGCACCGCCTGCATCGTGGCCGGTGGGGGCGATGTAGCGGGCGCGGACGGTGATGATGGCTGGATCGGGGGCTTTCTCGGCACTGACCTTGAATTTTAGTTGATCACCGAATCCCGGTTCCCCATCGGCTTTCCCTAGATCGAGAGCCAGAGGCAGGAGGACTTTGGAGTGGTCTAGGCTGATGCGGGCGAAGCCTCTTGCTCCCTTGTCATCGGTGGCGACGGCGCGGATCTCTTGGAAGCTGCCTTCCGGGACGACGGCGGTGGAGCCAGTGCCGAGGTTCCGTTCCGTGACGCCCTCGGTCAGATACCAAGTGATGGTGATCTTGCCGTTCTCAGGATCGTTTGCCTGGTCGACCGAGTAACTGTTGGCAACGCCGCCGGTGGGCTTGATGGTGATGGTAGGGAGCTTGTTGCCATCGTCCGGACGGAGGCGGGACACGCTGCCGTTCCTGTTGAAATACCATCCGGATCCGTATTCGAGCAGGACGAGAGATCCGTCCTTGTCCATTTCTAGATCCATGGGGTGGACGAGTTTTTCAATGAAACCTTCGAGTTTCTCCAGCTTCTCATTGGCATCGAGTTTGGCTTTGAAGATCCTACCGCGCATCCAATCGTAGGTCAGCAGGGTGCGGTCGTCTTCCTTGCCGAGGATGTTATGTTTTCTGCTCGAATCAAAATAGAAGACGGGGCCGGCCATCGCGTTGCGACTGCCTTTGCCCATGACGGGGAACTCCTCGCTGTTGTTGTAGGTATACCAGATTAAAGCAGGCTGTGCTGGAGGAAGATTTTTCAGGCCGGTGTTGCGCTGACCGGGATTCACGGGTGCGGCGGGATCGGTCATTTTTCCGAGGGAGTTATTGGCGAAATCTCGGATGGGGTAGGGCTTGTTATCAGCGATGACGAAGGGCCAGCCAAAGTTCCCGGCTTCCTTTGCTTGATTCACCTCGTCGTGACCACGCGGACCGTTGTTGGATTCGCCGCGCGCATCGGGGCCGACCTCACCCCAGTAAAGGCTATTGGTTTTCGAATCGATGGAGATGCGGAACGGGTTGCGGCAACCCATCACGTAGATCTCCGGGCGTGTATTCGCGGTGCCTGGCTTGAAGAGGTTTCCGGCGGGGATTTCATAGCCTTCCTCGGTGGGCTTGATTCGGAGAACCTTGCCTCGGAGGTCGTTGGTGTTGCCCGCGCTGCGCTGCGCATCCCGCTCGGTGCGGCCGTCGCGGTCGTCGATGGGGGCGAAGCCCGCGCTCTCAAATGGGTTGGTGTTGTCACCTGTGGAAACGTAGAGCAACCCGTCGGGGCCGAACTCAACCGATCCGCCGTGGTGGCAGACCCTGTTCTCGCGTTCGGTGGGGATTTCTAGGAGTTTGAGCTCGGAAGCGGGGTCGATTTTTCCGTCCTTGAGGGTGAAACGTGACAGCCGGTTCGCGATGATATCCGCAGCGCTGTAGTAGAGGTAAATGCACTGGTTCTTCTCGAAATCCGGATCGATGGCGATGCCCAGCATGCCGTCCTCGCGGGCGTAGCTGCTATCGGCGTGGGTCTCTTTCAAATGCTCGACTGGGATTGTGCCGATATCGAAAAGTCCGCCGGTCTGTGGATTGACGCGCACCACCCGTCCTTCGCGTTCGATGACGAACAGGTTCCCGTCCGGTGCGATTGCAACCTCCATCGGATCTTGTAAGCCTGTGACGATTGTTTCCTTGATAAGAGGCGCGGCGGAGGAAGCGGTAGCAAGAGCCAGGGTGAGAGGGAGGGCTTTAAGAAGGTTCATGTTTATGCAGGAAAGTGCATTCGATTTCATGGGAAGATAGATGGAAATTCAATGAGAATTTTTATCCGCGAATCGACGGAATAGTATCAGGCCGTGGCGAGTTATCTGCTCGTGGGAAGTAGCTGCACCAGCCGATAGAACGCTTTTCCGTCCGGAGGTGACGGGTCGAGGAGGGGGGGGCTTATCTCCAGCGGTACGAAGGGTTCGCCGAGAGCTAGCCAAGTTCGGGGCTTGAGATCCGTCGAGCGCTCCAGTTGATAGGTCGATCCGGGCGTTACAAACCAGCTCGTGAGGATGCCCTCTTCCGAAATGGAGATCGTCTGGGGAGATAGCGCAAACTCCGAGACTCCGATATCGGGGCTTTCTCCGAGGAAGTTTTCGTTCACCCCGGGAATCCTGACGCCTGCGTCGATCAGCGGGCTATTGGGTCGGAGTGTGAGAATTCCATTGGGAGAGTCGACAAAATGAGGATCTATCGACAGTCCGTTGGTCTCTTGGTTCGATAGACTTTGAAATGCCTCGAAACTGCCGGCGTTTACCCGGCCCCATGCGGCGAAGCGTGCTGAATCGGTGGTGAAGAGGTTGTCGAAATCGAAACTGACGGGGTTCGTCTCACTCCAGCTCTCCATCGCATAGCGCGTGCCGGAGTCGATGTTGTTGCGGGAGACGATGTCGGACCAATTGCTGTAGCCCTTGAATAGGAAACCATTCTGCGCGGCGTGGTTCGTGTGGCAGGTGTTGTGGTAGAGATACACCCAGCGGATCGGCAGGCTCGAATTTACGTTGAACTTAAAAGGGTATCCTCCGTAGTCATCGACGTCATGCCAATCGAGCAGGATATTGCGCATGATATAGGTTGTCCCGATGGCGCAGGGGGCCACGGAGATCCCGGTGAGGAAACCCTCAAGCCTGTTCCTATAGATTCTGACGTTCGAGCCGGCCCCGTCCGTCTCGATGGCATCGTCCCGGCAGTCCGTGATGTCGTTGTCGTGGAAGTCCATGTTTTGTGTCGGTCCATCCAGGTTTCCCGAATAGAGGTTGGCGCCGTCGAATTGATTCCGGATCGTATTAAAGCGAATCACGTTTCCCTTGTTTGCGAGATTGCTGGCATAGACGGTCACCGCACCGCCTTCGTAGCTGACCCCGCCCGTCTTGACTGCTTCCCAGTTCCATTCCTGAAGCGGCGAGTCGTCGAAGGTGCAATGTTGGATGGTGTTGAAGTCGGCCGTGCGCTTGAGGGAGATTGCGACCACGTTGTGATGAAAGTGGCAGTCCTCGATCAGATTGAAGTCGCCGCCGTTGATGTAAATCGCCTGCCTGATGTGTCCGCTGCCGTAGTGGGCGAATTCGAGTCCGCGTAAATGGATGTGGGATTTTGGTGATCGATGGTGAGTGCCGTGCTGAAACGGGCTAGCGAAACATTGTAGCTGCCGGGGGCGTCTGCGCGACTGCAGCTTGGGCTAGCACCCACAGCGCAGCGAACATCGCGGGTGAAGCCGACTTCGGAGTATTCTTGAGAAGCATGGAACATTACAGACGTTCGACACCGTCCTGTATCCCAGGATACTACCAGAAACTTGCCTTTGCAAGGGGCCGATTGACAAGGCCGCTTCTCTATGGGGTGGTGGCGTTGAGGAGAGGGGAGAACGTTGGCATTGGCGGAGTGGCTCTTGAAACGGACGGCGGTTTCCCAAGAATGGATCGCCAGAAAGAATCAGGCGGCTCAACGGCAGGTTGGACTGAAGCGGTTTCTGGATGAAGCATAATGCCCAAACGGCCGGGGGCACTTCAGTAGGAGTCTTGGCGAAGACTGGAGGGTGGGTGGTAAAGGTGATTGATGTTAGATCCCAAGGATTCCATGTGCTTGATTCTTACCCTTGTAGCGCAGCATGGGTTGGACGCAGGATGAGCTCTCATGAATCCTTATTTTGAAAAGCTTGGTCGCACCGTCCTGGAGCGGTGGCGGCAGCAGAATTTCTCGCTCGAAGTGTTTCCAGAGCTTGCTCGTATCGCTATCGATGAAGCTCCGCCGTCTGAGAACGTGGATATCGAGGAGATGATTCACGAGTTCCTTGCCAACGACGAACAACCTTTTCAGAGTGAATCCGGGTTCGGTCAACCCGAGTTGGTGGCCTTCAATGATACCCGTTTTTATATTCAGATCCTTTTTTGGATGGAGGGAACCACCGAAATCCATCAACACGAATTTTCCGGAGCATTTCATGTCATGCAGGGATCCAGTGTTCATTCCGAATTCGACTTCGTAGGAGCCCGGTCAGTCACTCCACATATACGCATCGGCGACCTCCGCATGAAGCAGATCGATCTGCTGGAAACCGGACGCACCATCCCTATCACCTCCGGCCGGGAATGTATCCACTCTCTCTTTCACCTCGATACGCCCTCCGTCACCGTGGTGATCCGCACCCATCACGATCCCGGCACTGGACCACAGTATAATTATCTGCCACCCCACATCGCGATCAACCCGTTGCACGCGGACGCCCTGACAACGCGTCGCAAACAACTCCTCGACGTGCTCGAAACTCTCGACCACGCCAGTTACGCAAAACTCGTGAACGAAATGGTAGAGAGCTTGGATTTTGAGCGGGGCTTCAATATCCTCCGTCACGCCATGGCACACCTTCAGGTTCTCGACGAGTGGGAGCCTGTTCTTGCGATATTCCAAAAAAGACACGGTCAACTCGCGAAAGGAGTTTCCGATACTCTGGCCGAATGCCTTCGTCGGGAGACCATCACTCAGATGCGCTATCACATCGAAAATCCCGACCATCGCTTTTTCCTCGCGCTGCTCATGAATGTCCAGAATCGCACCGATATTCACGCTCTCATCACCGAGCGATTTCCAGACCAATCACCCATCGAGACGATACTCGGGTGGGCGGAAGAATTGATTGAGCCGACTGATTTCGGTATCACTCTTCTCGACGCCGCCTTTCCTGCATCTCTCGACGTGGCCATCGAGGCGCAGTCCCATTTACTCATCATCGCGCTGAAACACGCGCTGGAGGAAGGTTCAGAAAGCAAAACACGAACAGCAGAGTTTTCCGAGATCTATGCCGCTCTAACCAGCTCCTGCCTGCGGCCTCTGTTTTTGTAAAAACGAGAATCTATCTTTCACCGCAGCGCTGGTGATCGCTTTCTGAGGATAAGCGGCGGATCGGAACCCGCCCACACAAGCTACAGTGTCAAAGGCAATGATTATTTCGCGGTTGGCATCACCGGCTGTGTCCACGCCTTCTGCTTTTGGCCGGAAAATGATGGCCGGGGGTGGTCGTTTTCGGAGGTTACCGTTGCGCGGACGAACCACTCTTTGCCGGTTAGCTGGTGGCGGATGATGCGCGTGTCGTAGGACGCCAACTCCTTGCCGACCTTGGCTGGATCTTTTTCTTCGCCGCGCAGCGTGCCGTGGATTTTCGTGGTGACCTTGCCTCCCTTATCGTCGCTGCCGGTGATCCTGATTTCGAGGATGTTGGTTTTCGGATCGAAATTGACGCTATCGAGGCTGACGCCCGTGGAGGCATAGAAATCCCCCGCCTGGATGGCGTGGACGAGGGTATCCGGATTGAGCTTTTCCGCGCGGACCATGATCCAGCCACGCCCGGGTTTCACGTCCCGGCCGTGATAGTTATGCGAATCGTCGGAGGCGATGGCGTAGAGCAGTTCCCCGTCGAGTTCGGTGAGGCGCAGGGTGTTGGCGATATCCCAAATTTGCTCATCTCCGGGGCGCGGCGGATTCTCGCTGCCTAGGTGGTTGATGCCGGGGTGCCCGTTGTAAACCTCGAAGAATCTCTCCTCCATTACGTGCGCGATATCCTCGGCGGTGATGGACCAGTGGAAATTCGGGTGGTTGATATGTGCCAGGATGGGTCTTTCCAATCGCTTGGCCTGCTCTTTAACCGCCAGCAGATTGTTGCGCATCGTTTCCCTTACCTATTTTCCGTGCTGCGGTTTGATGAGTTCCGCCACATTGATCGCGTTTCCTTGACGCTACGAAACGCCCGAAATTCCGTTTGAAGCCGTGACATTCGCATCTGACTCCGTTTCCAACTCCGGTGGAAGATGGTTTCATATTAAGCTTTTGACTCGTGACGCTCGCCCTAGTGTGGCGGACCGGGAGAGCGAATGAGCCGACCCACCATACTGATGTATCTCTCCTCAATTCAACGTTTCACGGTCTCTATTTCTCAGTGCGTTCGGCGAACCAGCAGTCTCTTTGGTAAGAGGCTGATTGACTCTCCCCGACTGAATGGTTGGTTTTACCCGCCCTTGGAGATCGAGACTCCGGCCGAAAAATACCGTAAACTCAACGTATACTATTTTTCTGATCTGCATGAGCAGGAGCGGATGTTGGCCGATGAGCAGCGTATGGCGTTTTATCACGACGCCATTACCCGGCACATTAAGCCGGGCGATCGTGTGATCGATCTGGGCACGGGCACGGGTATCCTAGCGGCGTTTGCCTCACGCCAAGGCGCGGCACAGGTCTATGCGGTTGATCACTCCTCGATCATTGATCACGCCAAGGAACTAGCGGCGGAGAACGGTATCGAGAACGTGGACTTCGAGGATGTGCACAGCACGGAGTTTTACCTCGATGAGCCGGTGGACGTGATTCTGCACGAGCAGATTGGAGATTTTCTGTTCGATGAGGCGATGGTGCCCAACGTATGCGATTTGCGCGACCGCCTGCTCAAACCTGGAGGACTGATTTTGCCGAGTCAGTTCGAGTTGTTTTGTGAACCAATGACGCTGCATGACGATAGGCGCGTCCCCTACATTTGGGAGCTTACCGAGGTGCACGGATTTGATTTTTCCAGCATGGAGCGAAGTCGTCCTCAGCACCCGGAATACTACCGCTTGGCGAGCTGTGACCTAGGTGTGGTGAAACACTTTTTGGGTGAGCCGGCTCCGATCGTGGAAGTGGATCTACACACCATCACCGAGTCGAGCTTACCGTTGTCGGTGAAATTTACGCGGAAGGTGACTCACGCCGGTCTTCTCGATGGTCTTGTGGTCTACATGAAAGCCAAGGTGGATGACGATCTGGTGCTGAGTTCGAGTCCACTCGATCCGAATCGGGCACCGCACTGGGGTTTTAGAATTCTACGCTTGGATCAAAGCTACGCCGGAATCGGCGATGAACTGGAAGTGACACTGACCGTCAAAGACTGGACCGAACCCGACACTTGGCAGTGGACCTGTGAAAAATACACCGACTAGAAGGTTTGCGCTTGCCGCGATTGCTCTTCTGTTTCTTCCGCTGTCTACGAAGCCAACGGTGAGGTAGCGATCCTCGGGGGACTCGAAATGCAGTCCCGAGCTGCCAGCTATCGCCGCCCGCCAGCGCGTGTATGAGGGTGGCTGATCGGAAGATATGCTATGGCTGGATGTCCAAAAGGCGGAAGTAGTAAGGAGTTTCAACTTTCGGACATAAACTTCCCAGAACGAACCGTAGCTGGCGATTACTCACCCTGGGATTTGAAGAAATCGAGTGCCTTGTCGGTCTTTGCGTCGGCCTCACCGTAGACGCGGATGGCGCGTATGCGACCGGTGTCGTCAAAGCTCCCAAATCCGGCCCAGCCGGCGCCGAATGTCTTGTCGGTGGCCGTCATGATTGAGGTGGCCATATCGTTGGCGAAGATCTCGATCTTCCCGCTTTTGATGTCCCTGGAGACGCGGATGTGGTGCCATTCGTGGGCGCCCCAATCGTGTCCGTCGGTTGTCGATTTGGATATCGATTTCCGCGCCGCGCCGTTCACGATCATGATGTTGTGGGCGTGCGGGTCGCTCGCCGATGCGATGTGTACGTAGTAGTAATGGGAGCGATCCTGGACGCCGAAAAAGAAACAAAGGTCGCGGTGGGCGTATTCTTTTCCAGTCTGCTGGACTTCAAAATCTATCATGACAGAGCCGAATTTTTGGTCTTTGAGAAGGGCGATATTAAATGGCGAGCGAACTTCGGTCTTGTATTTGCTTTTCTGGAAAAGCTCTAGGTAGCGGCCGTCTTTGTCAGAAAATCCCCAGCGCCACGCGGCGGGATCAGAGAACGCGAAGGGGCGGAGGGATTTGGCGTCGGGAAAGCGGACCTCGGTGAGGAGTTCTTTCCCTTCGTGGGTAGCGGGCGAGCCAACTGCGGGCGCGGCTTTGTCGATTTTCGGTTCTTCGGAACTGGCTGAAGAGATAGAAAGCAGACAAACTACGGCAGTGGCGACGGTGGATTGGAACAGGTGGATCGTGGCCATATTGAATGTGAGAGTGTATTGATTATTGCTGGGAATTTTCTTTTTTAGGAGGGGCGTTTGAGGCCGCCGTTGAGAGGGCACTAGAGCCCCTTTAAAAATGAACTCACGATGCCGAAATCTCAATGAGATGTGAATCCGTAAAGACTGACCGAGTGGAGATGATGAATCAAGACGGGAGTCAGCGGACATCATTTAGATACTACGATTGATCGGTGAACGTTCTTGCCGCTACCTATGCGTATTTCAGGAACGTGCCGAGGAAATGGCTCAGCACCGCGCCATGCGTGCCAACCAACGCTGGAATGATTTCTGGATTCAGAAAGCCGCCTGACCACCACTTTCAGTTACACCCGCAGTGAGCCGCCGCCTTGACGCAAGGCGTGAGAGACACCTGCTCCACAATGTCAGGACAATGCCTGATCGATGTCTGCGAGGATGTCGTCAATGTGTTCGATGCCTACGGAGAGACGGATCATTTCCGGAGGGATGCCGGCGGCGAGCTGGGCTTCCTGTGAGAGCTGGGAATGCGTGGTGCTGGCCGGGTGGATCGCGAGAGATTTTGCGTCGCCGACGTTCGCGAGGTGTGAGAAAAGGCCGAGGGACTCGATAAATTTCTTCCCTTCGTCCGCGCCGCCTTTGATACCGAAGACAACCATCGGGCCGCCTTTTCCGCCGAGGTATTCCTTGTTTTTCTCAAACTCCGGATCGCTTTCCAAGCCGGGGTAGCGCACCCAATCGACTTTGTCGTGGGAGGCGAGGTGTTTGGCGACGGCGAGGTTGTTTTCGCAGTGGCGCTCCATGCGGAGGGGGAGAGTTTCCACTCCCTGGAGGATTGCCCAGGCATTGTCCGGCGCGAGGCAGGCACCGAGGTTACGGAGCGGGCCGGTGCGCATACGGAGGATGAAGGCGAGTGGGGCGAGGGGCTCGGGGAGATCGTGTCCCCAGCGGAGGCCGTGGTAAGAGCTGTCCGGCTCGTCGAAGAGTGGGTGTTTGCCACCTGCCCAATTGAATTTTCCGGAGTCGATCACGATGCCGCCGATGGAAGTGCCGTGGCCACCGAGCCATTTCGTAAGGGAGTGGATCACAATATCTGCACCATATTCCAGTGGGCGGAGTAGGGCTGGGGTAGTGAACGTGGAATCAACAACAAGCGGAAGGCCTAGAGCGTGGGCAGCATCTGCGATTGAGCGGAGATCGGCGATCTCAAGTGCTGGGTTGGATACTGTTTCCGTGAAAAAAGCGCGGGTCTTGTCATCGGCAGCTGCGGTGAAATTCGCGGGATCATTGGAATCGACGAAGCGGACTTCGATGCCGAGCTGCGGGAGGATGTTTGCGAACTGGGTGTAGGAACCGCCGTAGAGGTTCCGGGCGGAGACGATGTTGTCGCCAGCCTGGGCGAGGTTGATGATGGTATTGAAAATCGCGGCGGTGCCGGAGGCATGTGCGAGGCCTCCCATTTCCGGGGCACCTTCGAGTAGGGAGATCCGTTTTTCCAACACGTCGTTGGTCGGATTCATCAAACGGGTGTAGATGTTTCCGAGTTCTTTCAGTGCGAAAAGGTTCGCCGCGTGCTCCGTGGAGTTGAAAACAAAGGATGCCGTGCGGTAGATCGGGACGGCACGGGAGTTGGTGTCGGAATCTGGCTTGTGGCCGCCGTGGAGGCAGATGGTATCGAGTTTCATTGTGCGGGAACTCTATAGGCGGATAACGCCAGTTGTCATCCGCGTTTTTACAGGTGAGCGAAGTGGCGGGTGTAACTGAAAGTGGTGGGCAGAAACCTTCAACTCCAACGGAGGTACGTATTTCATCCCGAGGTTGGCGCAGTGGAACGGAGCCTACCCCGGGAACTCCGCCCCCGGAACGGACGTATTTCCCGTCCCGAAATTCTGGATCGCGGAGGAAAAGAAGCCGGTCTTTCGTGAAATGTCCGTTGGATTTCCAGGCTAGGCCACAACCCCGTTGGGGTTGTGGAATTTTTTGGTACGGTTGTCCCGGGGTAGGTTTCACTGCGTTACGCCACTTGTCCTCCCGTAGCCTTGGCTAAGGAGGAACCCCGGGCTTAAATCCGTATCCCCTTTGGGGATGTAGACGACACCGCCGCCGCCCGCATAAAACTCCCAAAGCCTCTATCCTTCAATGGAAGTGTGACGAAGCACTACCTCCTTCGCCAACACCGCCGGGGAAACCATTCTCAGCACCAATAGCGTTTCCGGGAATACCTACCGTCTCTGGATCAGTATTTCACTCAAATCTGATGAATGGTTTCCCCTCGGTAATCCGAAATCCGGCACTGGCGGGGCGATCTCCTTCTCTCACACCCCCGCACCCGGTGATCCGAAGCGGTTTTACCAGGTCGGCGTCGAATAACTGGAGGAGCGAACCTGCGTTCGCCCTTCCTTTTGTAAATTCGCCTTCCAGTCCTTGCGGTTCCATTTGGTGCAGATATCCTTTCTGAAATGAGCCGACGTTCGAGAAGGAAAAAGGGAGCCGGGAAAAGCCCGTGGTTTGGAAAAGCCGTGGTGGCGCTTGGAGCATTGCTGATCGTGGGTCTCGGCGTGGGCTACATGGGGTTGCGTGCTTATCTCCACAGCGATGGCTTCCGGAAGTTTCTTTCCACCCAAGTAAGCGGTGTGGTGAAGGTAGATGGCAATTTCTCACCGTTCCGCTGGGACGGGCTCGCAGTGGAAACCGCCGGTTTCGATGCGACGGGGGAGGGGCTCATTGCCGGGATCCAGGCGGATGAGATTGCGACGGAAATCGGCTTCGGCGGGATTACTCGCGGGGTATGGGAGATGAAAGGCACTCGCATCACCCGCCTCGAAGTAACATTCAATGCTTTGAAGTCTGATGAACCGCCGCCAGTCGAGCCGATGATCAGGGAGAAGAAAGTCGCAAAGAAACAACCCGGCTGGGTGCCAGAGGAAGTCGAGCTTGAATCGCTGGACATCGTGGAGTTGGCTCTTACCGGGAATACTGCCTCAGGGCCGGTGAAGGCGAGCGGAATGTCGGTTCATGTTCTGCCGCAGACCGGCAAGAATGCATACAAGGGCGAGATTATCGGCGGCCTCGTTGATCTGCCCTTGGATTTCGTTCCACAGCTTCACATTAACCGCGTGCGCGGCTCCTTCCGGGATGGCAGTGCGTTTATCACGAAGGCGGATGTTTCTGCATGGGAGGAGGGTCGTATCAGTGCTTTTGGTGAGTGGAATTCCCGCGACAATTTCTATTCTTTCGAGGGTGATGTGGAGGGTCTTAAATGTGATGAACTCCTCAACGAAAACTGGGCGCGACGACTCACTGGAGATGTTTCCTCCTCCTTCTCACTCGATAACGCTAGCGGGAAAATGGTCATGGCCGGTGATCTAGTGATCCGCAACGGCACCATGACTGCTCTACCCATGCTCGACGCGCTCGCTGCATACGCGGACACCCGCCGCTTCCGTATGCTCCAACTCAGCGATGCGCGGACGAAATGGCGCTACTCGGATGGGGAAATCCTGTTTGCCGATTTCGTGATGGGCAGCGAGGGACTGATACGGCTTGAAGGGAATTTCTCGATCAAGGGAGAGGCGCTCGATGGGCGCTTCCGCCTCGGCATCGTTCCCGGCACCTTAGCAACCATCCCCGGAGCGGAAACTCATGTGTTTCGCCCCGGTGAGTTAGGGCTACTGTGGACGGATATCCAGATCACCGGCACGCTCGACGATCCGAAAGAAGACCTTACCCAGCGGCTTATCGAAGCTGCTGGCCTCCGCATGTTTGAGCAGATCCCAGAGAGCGGGGAAAAAGTCCTCAAGTTTACCCGCTCCGTCCTAGGCGAAAACCCCATCAAAGCCATCGACAGAGGAAAGAAGATCATCAAAGAGGGGGAGAATGCGATCAAAGAGGCCGAGGGGATTTTCAAGGGACTCTTTGGGAACTGAAATTCAGGAGTCTTCAGAATTCCGCTACTGTCTCGATTCCGATCTCTCCCCGGAAGGAGGAGCCGCTTTCACCACCTCTCGAGGTGTTCTCGCGCCTCACAAGGCGGGCACTCCTGGTGTGAATCTCCATTGTGCGATACATTCTTACCGCATCGGTAAACCAAGCGAAAAGGTCGAGAAATTTGGCGCTCCGCATTCGCAGTGGTTCGAATATCTCGGTTTGCAGTCCAGCGGTCACGGGCTCAAGAAGCCGATGCGACTCGCTATCGAACTTATTTCCCGAAGGTGAAACTTATCTGTCCTGACTGATGGGATTCGGGCGGCAAGGAGAGACTTTCCATTGTACCGAGAAAGCTACGTCTTTGAAATCGACTGCTCCTTTCTGGCTTCCTGCCGGGCGAGGCGGTTCATGAGTAGGAGCCAGGCGAGGAGGAGGGCGGCGAGGTAAGTGAGGAGGAGAAGGTAGATGGGGATGATCGCGAACCTGGATCCCCATTCGAGCTTTGGAAAAAGGGGAGCGATTCTAGGGGTGGGAGAATTTCCTCTTTTCCTGTAGAACTCGGAATATGGAGATGCCGAGGATGTTTCGGGCCAGGCAATTAAGATTTCGGAATAGTCAGATTGCAGCATCAATACGTTGGAGTCCCACATGCACTCAAACCTCGTGGAATCCCACCACAGCAGACTGATAATGAGCGACCCGGATACAGCGAGAGCAATGAGGCTTCGCGTGAGCTTTTTCTGGGAGGAGATCATGGGGTTGGCGAAATGCTTTCAACCCGCTTTTTTCTATTCCTTTTTCTTAAGGAGCGGGAACAGCACTACGTCACGGATCGTTGGTGCACCGGTGAGCATCATCACTAGTCTGTCGATGCCAATTCCGATGCCGCCAGCGGGGGGCATGCCGTGTTCTAGTGTTTCGATGAAATCGTAATCGACCTTCTGTTCTTCTTCGCCGCCGGACTGGTGCTCGAGGCGTTCCTTTTGGACGTCGGGATCATTCAGTTCGGAGTAGCCGGGGGAGATTTCCTGGCCGTTGATGATGAGTTCGTAAACCTCCACGGTCTTGCCACCGGGAGTGACTTTCGCGAGGGGGACCAGCTCGCTGGCGACGCGGGTGACGAAGCAGGGATCAAAGGTGTGCTCCTCGACCTTTTTCTCGAAGACCTGCTGGACGACCTCGTAGTCCTCCATTTTATCGGAAAGCTGGACTCCGAGTTCTTCGCACTTGGCGCGGCGTTGTACGGGAGTGATGTCGAAGAAATCGTCTCCGGCCACGCCCTTAATGAGGTCGTGGTAGTTTGCGCGTTTCCACGGGCGGGAGAGGTCGATGGTGCGGAGGATTTCTCCGTCCTCATTTTTATGATCGATTTTCAGGCCACCGCAGAATTTCTCGGCCAGATGGCAGGTCATTTCCTCGACCATATTCGCCATTTCCTCAAAGTCGGAGAACGCCCAGTATGCCTCAAGCATGGTGAACTCCGGGTTGTGGCGGCGGGAGATTCCTTCGTTGCGGAAGTTGCGGTTGAGCTCGAAGACTTTTGTGAAACCTCCGACCAGCAGCCTTTTCAGGAAAAGCTCCGGGGCGATACGCAGGGTGAGCGGCATGCCAAGTGCGTTGTGGTGCGTCTCGAAGGGGCGTGCAGCGGCTCCTCCGGCGACGGACTGCAGCATTGGGGTCTCGACTTCGAGGAAGCCGCGCTCGTGGAGGAAGTTGCGGATTTCCGCGATCATCTTGGAGCGGGTGATGAAAAGCGTCGCGCTGTCCGGGTTGCCGATGAGGTCTAGGTGGCGCTTACGGTATTTCGTTTCCCGGTCGGAAAGGCCATGGAACTTGTCCGGCATCGGGCGCAGGGATTTCGAAAGCACGGTGAAGGACTCGACTTTGATCGTCGGCTCGCCGGTACGGGTGGTAAAAGTTTCGCCGGTGACACCGACCCAATCTCCGCGGTCGAGACATTTCCAAATAGCCGCTTGGGTCTCATCGAGGTTTTTTATGCTGATGTAGCCTTGGATGGAGCCGTGGGCATCGCCGATGCTGAAGAAGCAGGATTTCCCCATGTCGCGCAGTGCGATGATACGGCCGGCGGTGGTGACTTGTTTTTCGTCGAAGAAATCAGCCTTGAGTTCAGCAGGTGTGATTGTGGTCTCGAAGCGCGCGCCGAAGGGATCTACCCCGAGTCCGCGGAGTCGGGCGAGTTTGTCCCGGCGAACGGCGATTAATTCGGCTTCGGTGGACTGGGGTTGGGAGGTGGCTTCGCTCATAAGGAGTGTGCAGTAAGGGACAAAGGGAATGGGAGCAAGCACATCGTGAGGGTTAGCGGCAGTAAGCCTACCTTAGCGAGCGCCCCCTGAGTACCCATATCCATTGGGAAAATTGAACCACGAGGACGCAAAGTCGCGAAGTTTCCATTCCAAATTCTAGGGGTTTAGGGATTTTTCTGCTGGACTGGCTTCGCGTCTTAGCGGGTTGAAACTCTTTTCGATCTAGTATGGGAAACGGACTGTCCCAAACAGTGACTCCTTATCTCACGGTAAGAAGGCTGAATTTTAGGAATAGCGAAGTATCAAGGTGGTCGGGTATATCAAAATAAGTAGTATTTATGGCTTGCTTGGTAGTGTATTTAATACGTTGTTAATAGCTGTTGATCAATGACTTATGTCGTATTGTTATTCTTTTAGATATGCCAGTAGATCAATTTCTCCCCCTCGCATCCATCGATGCTGCCCGTCCGGTTTTCATGATTGTGATGGGGGATTTCCTGATGGTGGTGGCATGGAGAATGGCACGCGAAACGAGGGCTGGAGCGCACGGTTTCTCGTCGGCGGGGCGTTTCTCCTCTGCCTGGGATACGCTTTTCTGATTCCGATGTATGAGGCGGGAAAAATCGAACGCTACTACCCCGGCGCTAATCTCCATAGCTCTTCCACCGCGCTCGGATGGCATGCGGTTAAGATCGTTGTGATGAATTCGGGCTGGTTGGTCTTTGGAGTCGGCCTCGGCCTGCACTCTGGTCTTCTCCGCGTTCCCGCTTTTCTGAAAAATTCCAAAACCCAACCACATTCCGTATCCGGTCATGAATCTGCTGCTTGAATTCATTATCGCCAACGGTCTGATCTTTGATGCCCTTGGGGTTATAGGTCTTGGGATCTTTGCCCTCGCCGCTCTCCGTCTTGTGAAAAACGGCAAGTCCTGGGGTGGCTCGATGATGGGCTATGGTGCTGTGGCGCTACTGATTGCCCGGCTTTACGTTCTCATCGCCCCACATTTCATCGACAACGATTTCCTCCACGCGATCGGCCCGGTAGGGATCGCGATGACCGAAGGTCTCCCGACGCTTTTGCTGACCTTCGGGCTGGCCGGCGTAGTTTGGGGGCTTTGGGGTCATGAGAAATGGTTGAAGGAGAAATACTGATTTTCCCCGGTGACTTGACACTCTGCCTGGGGTGGGGGAGTCTTGTCTGACGACAGGGGGGCTTTCCGGACGGGGGGCTGAGATTTTCCGACGCGCGGAAAAAACCCTTCGAACCTGAAGCGGATCATGCCGCCGGAGGGAGTCGGGAAAGCCCAGCGGTTTTCTTGTTTTCCGAAGGCTTTCTGATCCGTGAAATTTCCCAACTCACGAACTCAGAAACATTATGATCAGCCCCGCAGAAACCACCGGAACGGAGACCACGAACCACGACGAATCCCGCACGCCGCTTCCGGCATCAACCCGGGTTTATGTGCAGGGCAAACTCCATCCAGAAGTTCAGGTGCCAATGCGCGAAATCGCTCTGGCTGACACCAAGTCCCACAACGGCACCATCGAGAAAAACGAACCCGTCCGTGTTTACGACTGCTCCGGCCCATGGGGCGACCCGGAATTCAAAGGAACCTCTGATCAGGGGCTTCCCGCGCTGAGGCGTGAGTGGATTTTGAAACGTGGAGATGTCGAGGCCTACGATGGCCGCGCCGTCCAGCCACAGGACAACGGTTACCTCACCGAGAAACACGCCGAGTTTGCCTCCAAGTCAGAGAAGGCTAACAAGTTCATCGAGTTCCCCGGTCTCACCGCGGAGCGTCGCCAGCCGCTGCGTGGCACCGGCAAGCCGGTTACCCAGAAATACTACGCGGACCAGGGCATCATCACCCCCGAGATGGAATTCATAGCGATCCGCGAGAACATGCGCCGCACTGAAATTTCCGACCAAAAGGACGACATTCTTCGCAACCGCCTCGACAAGCAGCACGCCGGTTCCAGCCAGCAGCCGGACAGCCCCTATACGCCAAATATCTTCCAGCGCTTCCCACAGCGCATCCCGAAGGAAATTACTCCTGAGTTCGTCCGCAGCGAGGTAGCAGCAGGCCGTGCGATCATCCCGCTCAATGTCAACCACCCGGAATGCGAACCGATGGTCATCGGCCGTAACTTCCTCGTCAAAATCAACGCCAACATCGGCAACTCCGCCGTCGCCTCGTCGATCGAGGAAGAGGTCGAGAAAATGCGCTGGGCTACGAAATGGGGCGCCGACAACGTGATGGATCTTTCCACCGGCAAGAACATCCACGTCACCCGCGAGTGGATTTTGAGAAACTCCCCGGTGCCCATCGGCACGGTGCCGATCTATCAGGCGCTCGAAAAGGTCAACGGCAAGGCCGAGGATCTGACCTGGGAAATTTATCGTGATACTCTCATCGAGCAAGCCGAGCAAGGCGTCGACTACTTCACGATCCACGCCGGCGTCCTGCTGCGTTTTGTCCCCATGACCGCAAGCCGCATGACCGGCATCGTCTCTCGCGGCGGCTCGATCATGGCTAAGTGGTGCCTCTCCCATCACAAGGAAAACTTCCTCTACACCCACTGGGATGAAATCTGCGACATCTGCGCCGCCTACGATGTGAGCTTCTCCATCGGCGACGGCCTCCGCCCCGGCTCCGTGGCCGATGCCAATGATAAGGCCCAGTTCGGCGAACTCGAAGTGCAGGGCGAGCTCACCACCCGAGCATGGGCAAAAGGCTGCCAGGTCATGAACGAAGGCCCCGGCCACGTCCCTATGCACATGATCGAGGAAAACATGGCCAAGCAACTCGAGTGGTGCCACGAGGCCCCGTTCTACACGCTCGGACCATTGACCACCGACATCGCCCCTGGCTACGACCATATCACTTCCGGCATCGGTGCCGCCATGATCGGCTGGTATGGCTGCGCCATGCTCTGCTACGTCACGCCGAAGGAACACCTCGGCCTGCCGAACAAGGACGACGTCAAAGTTGGTGTCATCACCTACAAGCTCGCCGCCCACGCCGCCGACCTCGCCAAAGGCCACCCCGGTGCCCAATACCGCGACAACGCGATCTCCAAGTCGCGCTTCGAGTTCCGTTGGGAAGACCAGTTCAACCTCGGCCTCGACCCCATCACCGCCCGCGAGTTCCACGACGAAACCCTCCCGCAGGACGGTGCCAAGACCGCCCACTTCTGCTCCATGTGCGGTCCGCACTTCTGCTCGATGAAAATCTCAGAGGACGTCCGCCAATACGCCGCTGCCCAAGGCCTCACCGAGGACGAAGCCGTTGAAAAAGGCATGGAGGAGAAATCCAAGGAATTCGCCGAGGCGGGATCTGAGGTATACGTGAAGGCGTAGTTGAAGAAATAGATCGTATAGGATCAATAAGGCCGATTCTTCCATGACCTTCGGCCGGTAAGCAAATCACGAATCCTTACGCGGCACTTCCTCGAACAGCGGGGAGGCCGCAAGATCCGAAGGCGCGACTACTTTTTACTACGCTACGCAAGTCGCGGGTTGGGTGGTTTTGGATGGCTCACGAGGGTGATGCATTTCCATGAGAATCATCCGGCTCGGTCTCAATCAGGCACTTAAATGATCACGCTTTCCTGTGCTAGCTTCAATCCATGTCGGAGCTGCACATTCACTGGAAGATCAACCGATTGGACGAGGGAGACGAACCGGATCCTCGATTCGCCGAGTGCTTGCTCGAGATCGAGGGACGTATCGAATGCGCAGGGAGCACGGCCGGCATGGTGGACGCGCATTATCTCTTCGCTGAAGATCCCGCCTCTGCCACCGCATTTATGGAACTCTGGGATTACGATTCGAGCAGTTGCGATGTCTATGAGGAAATTACGAATCAGGGTCTCCGCAAAATGCACGAGCCGATTCCGCGTTTCCTAGATCCCGCATCAGGGATTCTTTGTGTCCACTTCATCGGCCTGCGCCCGCCGTTCCGCCATATAGGTATGGGACGCGAGGTGATGCGGGAACTCGTCCGCGCCATGGCGGATCCACGGATCGGGCTAGTCCTGTTGAACGCCACGCCGCTGCAACACATGCCTTGTGGATATGATGATTTCGACGAGGAAGTGCGCGACTTGCCATGGAATCCCCCGGAAGATGACCAGGAGGCATTGATGCGCCATTTCATCGGGTGGGGAATGCAACGCCTGCCAGGCACCCGCTTCATGATCGCTGCCCCGGAAACCCTTGCGTGATGTCAGAACCCCGCAATGGCCTCCCTGTCCCATCCAGGATCAATGGAATACCTGCTGGGCCTGTAGCGGCTGGATCGACCGGGAGAAAGGCGAATTTGTCGAATCCGATGACGGACTGTTCCATAAAGACTGCGAGTGAAGCGCGAAGAACCCAACAAGCAAAAGCCGATGCCGAAGAAGATTTAGAAAGACAACAAACCGAAGGCCAAGCCATGAAGCAGCCACCCCGCAAATTTCACCTCAACATCTCGGACCTCGAAGAGGCCTTCGAATTCCTCGCCGCAGTCGATCCGGATTACGCTGACGAACCATGTATTTCCTTCCTCGACCAGACCACCGGTAAAGTCGTTGACCCGGAAGACGAAGAGGAAATCGAGGCGTTGTTGGGTGACAAGAACCTGCTCCAGTTGCCCGACTACTTGTTCGAAGACCTGTTCTACGGCGCACTCGACGAATTCGTGAGTTCTCTGCCGGACAATTCTTTGCGCACGGAACTGGCACGGGCCATTCGTGGCAAGGGCGCTTTCCGGCGTTTCAAAAACATCGTATTTGGTGGCGGTAACGTCGAGTTGAAGCACCGCTGGCGTTGGTTCGAGACACGCCGCAAGCGCGAGCGCATCGTCAAGTGGCTTCGGGAGGAGAACATCGAACCAGAATGGGGTTGCGATATTTTCGAAGCCCCGCCGCTTCCGGACAAACGCGCCGATCTCCTCCGTGCCGTGCTCGCCTTCGTGAAGGACGCCCGCAATCTATCAGGCGTCCGGCGTATCGCCTTGCTCGGATCCCTTGCCACGCCCAAGGCTATTCCCAAGGACGTCGATCTCCTCGTCGAGGTGAGCGACGACATGTCGCTCAAGAAACTCGCCAAACTCACCCGTCAGTTGCTCGGCAAAACCATGCAAACTGGCGACGGTTGCGGAGCCGATGTTTTTCTCTGCAATCCGCAACACGAATACCTCGGACGCATCTGCTCGTGGAAAACTTGTGCCCCGGGCATCCGGCAGGGCTGCCACGCACAACATTGCGGCGACCGGGCCTTTCTCAATGACGATCTACAGGTCGTTCGCCTCGATCCATCTATCGTCGCTGAACCGCCACTCGAACTCTGGCCGGAAATTATCACCCGCGCCGAAATTCCGGACGACGTGCGTGAGGAACTCGTCACATAATTGTGAACTTCATCACCCACTCTACACGCATCCCGTGTCATCGAAACTGCGTAGCTACTGAGAAATTTGGCTCATTTATTTTTCGGCCATGCGCGACATGCGCAGAATCTGATTGCCGTCCGCATCGAAAAAATGGAGCAGATCATTTTCATCGATCTTAAAAGGGCGGGCCTTCTGTAATGCTGCGTGAAAGCGTTGTTCTTTATCCATATTTGGCTTTGGGCCGCCCCCAGGGCTCCGACACTAGGGAGAGTAGCCAATTTTGAAGGGTTTTTGACCACGGATTGCACGGATGGGCACGGATAAGAGAGAGTGAAATCGGGACTTTTTGATTTTGATGAAGTTTTCTCCTTAGTAGTAATCATCTTCCAGTCAGATTTATAGTCTTCATCCGTAAAATCCGTGGTTAAATCATCTCTGTAGTCCCTAGTGTAGGAACCCTGGGGCCGCCCCTTCTAGTTGAACCCTGCGGCTCAAAGCTGAGCTGGTCACCTGCGATCTTACAGCTACCAAAGAACCGATTTCCTCGACTAGCCACGAGCTGCCAAGGATGCCTGCTTTGGCAGCAATCTAGGGAACCGTGCTAGGGGCAGGCTTATTCCCGTCTTACTGCGAAGCGGAAGCACAGGCGACGGAAAATCAGGCGAGGCTTAGGGCGAAAAATACGGATGTCGATTTCATATCGCGTGTTTAAAATTGCCCCACCCTGTCCATATCGAAAGATTGCCGTGACATACACTAGGTGAACTGGATTTTTTGGTCAGGGATCTCACTTCATCTGTCTTGGGTCATTCCATGATTACGAGCAGGTCGTCGGAGTCCACTTGGATACCTTTTTTGACGAGGATTTCCTTGATGGTGCCGTCGGCGGGGGCGGAGATGGTGGTAAGCATTTTCATCGCCTCGATGATAATGAGCTTGTCGCCTGCCTTGACCTCGGTGCCGGGAGAAATGGCAACTTCCGTGACCATTCCGGGAAGTGGGGCGGAGATGTGGGAGGGGTCGTTGGGATCGCCTTTCTGTCTCGCGGCGGTGGCGGTGCCGGAGAGGGATTTGTCCACGACGATGGACTCGCGGGGCATGCCGTTGAGTTCGTAGAAGAGGGTGCGGCGGCCTTCGTCGTCTGGCTCGCCTACGGAGATGAGCTTGATGATGAGGATTTTCCCCGGATCGATTTCGACTTCGATTTCTTCACTGACTTGGAGGCCGTAGAAGAAAGCGGAAGTCGGGAGCTTGCTGAGGTCGTCGTATTTCGCGCGGGATTCGAGGAAGTCCTTGTGAACCTGCGGATACATGAGGTGTGAGTAGAGGGCGTCCTGAACCAGAGTGGATTCGAAGGAGTCTCCATCGTTCATGAAGGGTGAGGCTACCGATTCGAGATCGACTGGCTCGGCGAGTTCGCCGGGGCGTTTTGTGGTGATCTTGTGGTTGGGGCCCAGAACGATTTTTTGGACGTCAGCAGGCCAGCCGCCATCGGGTTGGCCGAGGCCACCGGAAAGCATGTCGATGACGGATTCGGGGAAGTCGATGGAGCCGGGTTTGATCTTAGTGACATCGGCAGCCTTGATGCCACGGGTGACGAGGAACATACACATGTCGCCGACGACTTTCGAGGAAGGCGTGACCTTGATGATATCGCCGAAGAGCTGGTTCACCTCGGCATAGGTGCGGGCGATTTCGCGCCAGCGGTGGCCAAGTCCCATGGAGTTGGCCTGCTCTCGGAGGTTGGTGTATTGGCCGCCGGGCATTTCGTGTTCGTAAACTTCGGCGGTGCCGGAGCGCGGGGCGGAGTCGAAGGGTTTGTAGAAATCGAGGACGTGTTCCCAGTAGTCGGAAATTTCGTTGAGGGCATCGAAGTCGAGTCCGGGATCCTGCTCCGAGGAGGCGAGGGCGGCGCAGACGGAATTCAGGTTCGGCTGTGAGGTGGAGCCGGACATGGAGGCGATGGCGAGATCCGCAATATCGACCCCGGCGCGGGAGGCTGCGATGACAGAGGCTGCGTTCAGGCCTGAGGTGTCGTGGGTGTGGAAATGGATGGGGATGCCAATTTCCTGTTTCAGTGCGTGGACGAGGTCGTAAGCTGCCTGTGGTTTGCAGAGCCCTGCCATGTCCTTGATGCAGAGGATGTGTGCTCCCATTTTCTCCACTTCCTTCGCTTTCGCGATGTAGTAGTTGAGATCGTATTTGGAACGGGCTGGATTGAGGATATCGCCGGAGTAGCAGATGGCGGCCTCGCAGATAGACTTGCCGTGTTCGCGGACTGCTTCCATGGCTACCTTCATGTTCGGCAGGTAATTTAGGGAATCGAAGATGCGGAAAATGTCCATCCCGCTGTCGGCAGAGTGCTTGATGAAACCGGCGACGACGTTGTCCGGATAGTTCGAGTAGCCTACGGCGTTGGAGCCACGGAAGAGCATTTGGAAAAGGATGTTCGGCACCTTTTCTCGAAGCTGACGGAGGCGCTCCCATGGATCCTCGTTGAGGAAACGCATGGAGGTATCGAAGGTCGCACCGCCCCACATTTCCAAGGAGAATATCTCTGGCGTGCGGGTGCTGTAAGCCTCGGCGACACGGAGCATGTCGTGCGTGCGCATGCGGGTGGCGATGAGAGACTGGTGTGCGTCGCGGAGGGTGGTGTCCGTGATGAGGAGGCGTTTCTGATCGAGGATCCACTGGGTGAATTTTTCGGGGCCGAGTTCCTGGAGCAGGGACTTGGTTTGCTCTGCAGCGGGACGCGGGACATTAGTAGGAACTGCCGGAGCGCGTTCCATAATGCTTGGGGGGCGGTAGCCTTTGGAGTGTGGGTTGCCGTTTACTGTGATTTCCGAAAGGTAGGCGAGTGTGCGGGTGGCGCGGTCGCGGCGGCGGGAAAACTGGAAGAGCTCCGTCTTGGTATCGATGAGCTTGGTATGTGCCTGACCCGACCTGAACGTATCATCAGCGATGATGTTTTCGAGGAAAGGGATGTTCGTTTTTACCCCACGGATACGGAATTCGCGAAGGGCGCGATCCATGCGCTGGCAGGCCATGGGGAAATCGCGACCCATGGTGGTGAGCTTGACTAGCATGGAATCGTAGTAAGGCGTAATGACCGAGCCGGCATCGCCCGAGGCTGCATCGAGTCGCACGCCAAAGCCTGCGGCGGAGCGGTAGTTGAGGATGCGCCCGTAGTCCGGTGCGAAGTTTTTCTCCGGATCCTCCGTGGTGATGCGGCACTGGATGGCGAAGCCGTTGCACGGGATTTCCTCCTGCGGTGGGAGGGCAAGAGTTTCGTCAAAAAGGCTATGGCCTTGCGCGACGAGAATCTGGGATCGGACGAGGTCGATGCCGGTGACGCATTCCGTGACGGTGTGCTCGACCTGGATGCGCGGGTTCATCTCGATGAAGAACCAGTCGTTCTGATCCATGTCGTAGAGGAATTCGACAGTGCCTGCATTGTCGTAGCCGATGCCTTGGGCGAGTTTCACTGCCGCGTCGCAAAGCTCCTTCCGTATGACCGGATCGAGGTGCATAGCGGGGGCTACTTCGACTACCTTCTGGTAGCGGCGCTGGACCGAGCAATCGCGTTCGTAGAGGTGGACAACGTTACCGTTCCGGTCGCCGAGGATCTGGACTTCGATATGTTTGGCGCGCTTGATATAGCGTTCGAGAAAAACGGCCGAGTTTCCGAAAGCATTCTCAGCTTCGGAGCGTGCCTCTGCGAGGAGGCCAGGGAGTTCAGTGGGTTTTTCAACGACTCGCATTCCGCGCCCGCCGCCACCAAATGCAGCTTTGATGATGAGTGGGAAACCGATTTCGTGGGCGATGGTGAGTGCTTCATCTGGATCGGTGACCGCATCCTCGGTGCCGGGAAGGGTGGGGACGTCGTATTTGTGGGCGAGTGCACGGGCTGCGGTCTTGTCACCCATGTTGTCCAAGAGATCTGCGGATGGACCGATGAAGGTGATGCCTTCGCGTTCGCAGGCGCGGGCGAAGGCGGGGTTTTCGGAGAGGAAACCATAGCCAGGGTGGATCATAGTCACGCCCTTGGACTTCGCGAGTTTCACGATCCCTTCGTAGTCGAGATAGGCACCGACTGGGCCTTTCGAGGAATCGAGCTGATAGGCTTCGTCCGCTTTGAAACGGTGGATGGAAAAACGGTCTTCCTCTGCGAAAATCGAAACGGTGCGTAGGCCGAGTTCAGTAGCTGCGCGGAAAATACGGATGGCGATTTCGCCGCGGTTTGCGGCCATGATCTTTCCGGGCATCTGTGGGTTTGAAGGCATGGGTAGATTCAAAACTCCAAACCTCAAATTTCAAACCCCAAAAGCAGAAGCTGCCAAAAAATCGCACGTTTTTTGTTGTACAACTATTTGCCAATGCAAAATTGTGAGAAAATCACGCCGAGAAGATCTTCTGTATCGACTTTTCCGGGGATTTCACCGAGTGCGTCGAGGGCTTCTCGGAGATCGATTGCGGCGAGTTCGGGGTCGCATTCCTTTTCTGTGAGGAGATCGAGAGCTGCGTGGAGGTTTGTAGCGGCGAGGGAAAGCGACGCCTTGTGGCGGGCGTTGATGGCTACTGCATGCTCGCCGAAGTCTGCTTCAGTGAAATGGAGTGCCTCGCGGATCTTCTCGGAAAGCTCATCGAACCCATCTCCGCTCTTGCAGGAAAGTCGGATTGCATCGTTGTCCTTCCAGCTCGGGTCTTCGCCGAGATCGGATTTGTTCAGGACAAGGAGATGGGTGGCGTGGTTGGACGGATAAACGGCACGTTCAGGACGCGGCTTACTCGCATCGGCGATCTCCAAGAGTAAGTCGGCGTCTTCGATTTGGCGGGCGGTGCGCTGGATACCCTGGGATTCGATTTCGTCGGATGATTCGCGGACGCCTGCTGTATCAACAAGGCGGAGGGGGATGTCGTGGAGGTTAATGATTTCCTCGATCGTGTCCCGGGTGGTGCCGGCGATGTCGGAAACGATTGCGCGTTCGAAGCCTAGGAGTCGGTTCAGGAGAGAGGATTTCCCGACATTCGGTTCTCCAAAAATCACCGTGCGGACACCTTCGCGGAGGATGCGTCCTTGGTCGGCGGTGGAGAGCAGGGAGGCTATGGTTGCGAGAATTCCTTCGATCCGGCTGCGTAGCTGGACGGTTGTCTGCGGATCAATGTCTTCATCGGGAAAGTCGATCCATGCTTCGAGGTGTGCGAGAATTTCTAGGAGTTCGTCGCGGGCGGCAGTGGTCTGTTTTCCGAGGGTGCCTTCAAGCTGTGAATGAGCGGCGCGGATTGCCAGGCGGGTCTGGGCAGAAATGAGATCCATGATTCCCTCTGCCTGGGTGAGATCGAGTTTCCCATTGATAAAAGACCGTTGTGAAAACTCTCCGGGAGATGCGTGAATCGCTCCACATTCGAGAAAGCGGGCAAGTACCTCACGTGTCACCAAGATGCCTCCGTGACCGGCGAACTCTACCGTATCTTCTCCGGTGAATGAGTTGGGGCCGAGGAATACGGTGAGTAAGCCATCATCAATAACCGCTCCGGTGTTATCGCGGATTTTACAGCGACGTGCGAGGCGGGGCATCGTCGAAGAAGCGATCCCCCCGGAACATATGTTGGCAAACTCAAGAGCCTTGGAGCCGGAGATCCGGATCAGGGAAATTGCACCGACACCAAGAGGACTCGCGATAGCCGCGATGGTTGGGTATTCTGCCTGGGCCATGCGGTGATGGGGATTGACTTACTGGTTCGAAGCAGTGGCAGGGATTTCCTTGCCGCCGAGTCCGAGGAATTCCCAACAGATGAAACGCTTGATTTCCAAAGTCGGATTGTCGGTCTGTCCGGTCCATACCAACTCCACGGTCGCTTCCCGGATGAGCTTGTCCTCGGGGCTTCCTGAGAGATTCGGAGGGTTCACATTCGTACCCATTTGGTTGGTGATATAAAATTCGGCGGCTCCGGCAGCGAGGATGAGCAGGAGAAGGCCGAACATCGCCGGGATGATTCCGCTCGATGCCTTGATCTTTTTCGCGAGATGTGCGGCAGTTGGTTGATGTTGTGTCTGGCCTGCTGCGACCTGTGCGGCATTGCGACGGGCAGGGATAGCTGCCTGGCGAGGAGCCGATGGTACTTGGGAAGGAGCAGGTTGGTGAACCGGTGCCTGTTGTGGGGCGAGAGCCTGGACACGGGCTTGTTGCAGGGCAGGAGCCTGCGCTGGTTCTGGAGGAGGCGGGGATACGATGGTTCCCTGGCAGTGGGGACACGGGCCGGTTGTAGAGGGCAGGGAAAACGGGATTACAATCCGCCCGTTGCAATGGTTGCAAAAAAAGTCGCGTTGCTGAGGAGGCTGTGAAAAATCAGACATATGTGGATTCCGTGCTGCGCGGATAGTTTAGATTGCTGAAATGAAGTTGTCAATGTAACCTCCAAGGCTCCTACCCAAGGGGGAATTCGCTAATTTTGAAGAGGTTTTGACCACAATGGGAGTGAAGCGGACATCGAGGAACTCACTCAAAACTATTCTTTCCTCAAATCTCACGGATGCACCCCAAGGGCATAAAAGCACAGATAAGAGAGTGCGGAGTCGGATTTTTTTGATTCTAATGAGGTTTTCAGGGCACTAGTGTAGGAATCCTGATGTAATCTCGGAGTCTTCCGCCTTGCGTGGCAGAGGTGGGGAGCCTAGCCTCCGCGCCCGCAGGATCTATATGAAAACCGTTACGATTTACGACACTACATTGCGCGATGGGACGCAGGGCGAAGGATTTCAACTTTCCGGCCTAGATAAGCTGAGAATTGCAAAACGCCTGGATGAATTCGGCGTGGATTACATTGAAGGCGGTTGGCCGGGATCGAATCCGAAGGACGTGGAGTTTTTCCAAGAGGCAAAGAAGCTGGATCTAAAGCATGCGAAACTCGCAGCATTTGGATCTACCCGCCGCGCAAATACGCCTGTAGAGAAAGATCCGCAGGTTAGGCTCCTGCTCGAAGCGGAGACTCCGGTGGTGACCATTTTTGGGAAAAGCTGGGAACTCCATGTGACTGAAATCCTACGAACGACGGTAGAAGAAAATCAGGCGATGATTCGCGATACCGTTGCCCATCTGGTGAAAAACGGTCGTGAAGTTATCTATGACGCTGAGCATTTTTTCGACGGATACAAAGACGGAGTCGAGCACGCCCTCAGCACCCTTGAGGCGGCCGCCGAGGGCGGGGCTTCTTGCCTTGTGCTCTGCGATACCAACGGCGGAACCCTGCCATCCGAGATTGAGGAAATTTGTCGCGTAGTCAGTGAGCGTATTCCCGGCACACCAGTCGGCATCCATACCCACAACGATTGCGAACTCGCCGTGGCGAATGCAGTGGCAGCTGTCCGAGCAGGAGCAAGCCAGGTTCAAGGAACGATCAATGGCTACGGCGAGCGCACGGGGAACTGCAATCTCACATCCGTTATGCCCATCCTCCAGTTGAAAATGGGGATCAAAGTAGTGCCGGGTCTTGAGAGACTCCGCGATCTCTCCTACTTCGTGGACGATGTTTCCAATAATCCCCATTTCGCAAGGGCGGCCTTCATTGGTCGGACGGCTTTCGCTCACAAAGGTGGCATGCACGTGAATGCAGTTCAGAAACTCGCGCGGAGCTACGAGCATATCGTCCCGGCCAGTGTAGGAAATGAGCAGACTATTCTTGTTTCCGAACTCAGCGGCCAATCGAACATCCTTCTCAAAGCCGCGCAGATGGGAATGCATATCGAAAAAGGAGCACCCGAAGCCTCGGCGATCCTTGTAAAAATCAAAGAGCTGGAAAACGAAGGATATTCCTTCGAGGCAGCCGGTGGTTCGCTGGAGCTCCTGATCCGCCGAGAGCTAGGAAAATACATCAAGCCTTTCGAAGCGAACGAATACCACGCCAGCTTCCGCCAATACCGAGATGGTCATAGCCCAGTCTGTGAAGCGACAGTAAAAGTCACTGTCAACGAAGAGCGCGAACTGACTGTTGCGGAAGGAAATGGGGTGGTGAACGCACTCGATATCGCTCTCCGGAAAGCGTTGATGCCGTTCTACCCAGAAATCGCCGAGGTGTCATTGGTCGATTATAAAGTCCGCATCCTCGACGGCCACGACGCTACCGCCGCGAAAACTCGTGTGCTCATCGTCTCCGGTCATGAGGGAGACACTTGGGGCACGGTTGGTGTATCGGAAAGCATCATCGAGGCAAGCTGGCTTGCTCTGGTGGACGGGATCGATCTATTCCTTCAGCGAAGAAGGTAATGTCCTTCTTCCCTTTAATGAGTCTTCGATATTTTTCTAGTGCTAGAAAGAACCGGAGCGTTGCTCGAGGTCAGACACTCAGGCTGACAATAATTACTTTTTTCTTGCGAACTCGTTCGACTGGGTCGTCGCGCCACATGAAGAGGGCTTTTATAATGTCCTTGAAATCACTGCGCAGTTCGTGGTTTTCTCGCTGGATCTGGATCTTTTCCTTTTCTACATCTTCACAGGTAACATCGGCTTCTTGGATGGAGCCGTGAGTTTCGACGTTTTCGACGTTTTCGAGGAGATCGATCATATCGGTATGGAGTCGCTCTACGTGTTCGCAAAGGCGGGAGGTTTCATTAGAAAGGTGGTCGGCATCTCCAGCGAGGAACGTTCCGGCTGCTTTCAGTTTTAGATCGGATGCGAGATTGCGGACGTTCGCGCTGAGATTGATCCAGGAGTGGGCGAGGTCTTTATCTACCTCTTCGACGCTTTGTTTCAGATTCTCGGCCATGAGGATAAACATGGGGTGGAATCCGTTTTAGTCAAATGAGCAATTCGTTCAGGGCTGGATCCTTTGCCAGATTTCATTGCGACGGAGGAACTCCGGTTTCCATGGCGGATGGTAGAATGCGAAGAAGGGTTTTCCTACGGGCTTGAGTTGTTTTTCCGAAACAAGCTTGGCTAGGTCTTACGTGGCCTTGGCACGCTTCTCCTCTTCATCCCATCCCTTGAACCTGAGGACGGCAAAGGTTCCTCCCTTGATGTCAGATACAGCGACGTCCTCTGCACCCGGTGCCGGCGCACCTTTTTCGGAAGCCGGTTTCTCAATCGCACAGGGACTCAATGCGGCGGCGAATAAAAAAAGAGCTTTCATGTAGAATGAAAGCTCCTTCCAAAACGCCGGGGCGCAAATTGTTATTTCGACTTATTCGCCGGTGCCGTTCTTGATGATCTCAAGGAACGATTGCGGATCGAGTGCGGCACCTCCGATGAGGGCACCGTCGATATCCGGGCATGCCATGAGCTCGGCGGCATTACCGGGTTTCACGGAACCTCCATATTGGATACGGAGTTTTGCGGCGGCCTCGGAGCCGTAGAGATCGCTGATGACGGAGCGTACGAAGGCGTGCGCGTCTTGTGCTTGATCAGAGGTGGCGGTAACGCCGGTGCCAATCGCCCAGACTGGCTCGTATGCAACCACCATATCGGATAAGTCTTTCTTGGAAACATCCTTGAGGCCATCGGTTACCTGGGTGCGGAGGACGCTTTCGAGTTTGCCTGCTTCACGTTCGGCAAGGGTCTCGCCGATGCAGAAGATGGGCTTGAGGTTCGCTTCACGCGCTTTTTTGATCTTCGCGTTGATGGTGCTGTCGGTTTCCGCGTAGATCGAGCGGCGCTCGGAGTGGCCGAGGATGACGTAGTGGACGAAAAACTCGCGGAGCATGATGACGCTCACCTCACCGGTGTAGGCACCGGAATCATACTCGGAGCAGTTTTGCGCGGCGATCTGGATCGCATGGGCATTCTTACCGGGAGTGGAGTTGTGGAGGAGGTCGGCCAGTTTTGGAAGGCAAAGGAAGGGCGGGGCGATGACGATATCGGCAGGGAGGTTGAGACCTTGGCTCTTGGAAAGGAAAGCTTTGACGAAGTCCTCAGTTTCCGAGGCTCCTTTGTTCATTTTCCAGTTGGCTGCGAAGATAGGCTTGCGTGACATGTGCGGTAGGAGGTTGGTGTTAGGAAATTATTCGTTTTGAGATTAAGCTTCGCTGAGTGCGGCAACGCCGGGGAGGGTTTTTCCTTCGAGGAGTTCGAGGGATGCGCCGCCGCCAGTCGAGATGAAAGTCATTTTGTCGTCGAGTCCGAACTTGTTGACCGCGGTGACGGAGTCTCCACCGCCTACGATGGTGACGCCTTCGGAAGCGGCGAGCGCTTCGGCGATGGCCTTGGTTCCGTGGGCGAAGCAGTCGATTTCGAATACGCCGACCGGGCCGTTCCAGATGATGGTCTTGGCTTTCGCCATTTCCGCGACGAATTGCTTGATCGCGACATCACCGATGTCGATGCCTTCCCAGCCGTCCGGGACTTCACCGCCTTCGCCATAAATACCGGTGACCTTGGTTTCTGCACCGTCCTTGAATTCTTGGGTGATGCGGGTATCGGCAGGGAGCAGGAAATCAACGCCCTTTTCCTTCGCCTTTGCGAGGATGTCGAGGGCGAGGTCGAGCTTGTCGGCCTCCACGCGGGAGTCGCCAGTCGCGTAGCCTTGCGCTTTGCGGAAGGTGTTCGCCATGGCGCCACCGATGAGGAAGGAGTCGGCCTTTTCCATGAGGGCGCTGATGACTTGGATCTTATCGGAAACCTTCGATCCACCCATGATCACGAGGAATGGGCGCTCGGGGTTCTTAAGCTTCACTTCGAGGTATTCGAGTTCGCTCTCGATCAGAAAACCCATTGCGGAAACTGGAATGAATTTCGTGACGCCTTCGGTGGAAGCGTGGGCGCGGTGGGCTGTGCCGAAGGCGTCGTTGACAAAAATCTGTGCTTGGCCTGCGAGGTTTTTCGCAAATTCCGCGTCGTTGGCCTCTTCTTCTGAGTGGTAGCGGGTATTCTGTAATACGACAACCTGGCCGGGTTGGAGGGCAGCGCGCATTGCGGCGGCTTCTTCACCGATGCAATCTGGGGCGAGATCGACGTTCTGTCCGAGGATTTCACCAAGGCGCTTCGCGGTCGGTGCCAGGGAGTATTTCGGGTCGGGCTTTCCGCCGGGGCGACCCATGTGGGAGCAAAGGACGAGTTTTGCACCGCCTTCTAGAAGATGTTTGATACTTGGGACGGCAGCTTGGATGCGGGTGTCGTCGGTGATTTCCCCGTCCTTGAGAGGTACGTTAAAATCAACGCGCATGAGGACTTCTTTCGAGGAAACGTCGAGACTGCGGATAGAGAGTTTTGCCATGAGCGGTTTGATGCACTAGGTGTGCCATGCTGTCAAGACCGGGCGAAAGCTCGAAATATCGCAATTATGCAACGGGAAGACCGTGTGACGGTTTCTGTCCTTTCGAGCGAAGCTTGAGAATCTTGTCTCCACGGGAGAACGAGGAGAAATCGCCTTCGCCCATCCGTCAGATTAAGGTTTTCAGAACACTAGGACACAACCGCGTTGGGGTTGTGGAATTTTTTGGTGCCGTTGTCCCGGGGTAGGTTTCACTGCGTTGCGCCACTTGTCCTCCCGTAGCCTTGGCGAAGGAGGAACCACTGGCTTAAATCCGTATCCCCTTTGGGGATGTAGACGACACCGCCGCCGCCTGCATAAAACTCCAAAGCCTCTATCCTTTAATCGAAGTGTGACGCAGCACTAGTGCCGAGTGATTTGACGGCGGGTATAACTCTATTGGCCGTCGATGTCCGCTGCGCTCCCATTCTGATCAGTAGAAGACTTTTCCTTCGCTGCTGCCTCTAGTGCTTTTACCCGTGCGAGTAGCTTGGGAAGGCGACGGACGTGAGCTTGGAGTTTGTTTTCTTCGCGGTAGGGGAGGGCTGGCTTACCTGCGTAGATTTGGCCGCCTTTGAGGCTAGTGGTTGCTCCGCAGCGACCGCTGAGGATGGCCTTTTCACCGATGACTACGTGGCCTGCGATGCCGGATTGTGCGGCGACGGTTACGTAGTCTTCGATCTTGCAGCTGCCTGCCAGACCGGACTGGGAGATGATTAGGCAATGTTTGCCTATAATCACATTGTGGGCGATCTGGCAAAGGTTGTCGATTTTCGTGCCTTCGCCGATCACCGTTTTGCCGAAGCGTGCGCGGTCGATGGTGGTATTGGCACCGATTTCAACGTCGTCATGGATTTCCACGATGCCAACTTGGTCGATCTTGACGTGGCGACCTTCGGAAAACTCGTAACCGTATCCGTCGGAACCGATCACGGCACCAGGTTGGATTGAGACGCGGTCACCTGTGGTGCAGCGCTCGCGGACACTGACGTTTGCTCCGATCTGGCAGTCTTTCCCGATCACGGCATCGTTCTGAATGACGGCATTTGGGGCGATTTCGGTTCCATCGCCGATGCTGGCTCCGGCCATGATGATTGCGCCGGGATGGACGCATACTTTTTCAGGATCGAGCTTCGCCGAAGGATGGACGTGAGCGGCGGGATGGACGCCGGGGGTGAAAGGGTTTGCCTCTGCGGCAAAATGGCGGACTACCGTGGCGAACGCCAAAGAAGGGTTGGCGACGGTGATCAGAGCAGGGCCGTCGGTTTTAAAATCATAGCCCGCAGGGACGATGACCGCCCCGGCTTTGGTTGTGAGAAAATGGGGCAGGTATTTCTCGTTTCCGAGAAAGCTGATATCCTCCGGGCCGGCCGTATCAAGTGCGGCCATTCCGGAAAAAAGCGAACCCGCCTCCCCGCAGATGGTATTACCATCAATGCGGCGGGCGAGCTCGGAGAGACTTAGGCTGATTGCCAAAGCAGTAAGGTTCCTAAAGGTTTACTTGCCGCCTTTGGGAGCTGGAGCTTTTTTGGCTCCGGCTTCTTCTTCGGCAGGTTCGGATTCTTCAGGAGCGTCCTTGTTGAGATCCTTGAGGAGGCCGGCGGTGATGTCGGTAGCGTCCTTGGTGTAGAGGAGGAAAGGAACTTGGGAGGTGCTGAGGCCGGACTTGTCGAAGACGTAGTCGTAGTTGTCGGTCTTGGCCTGCTCTTCAACGAGTTTGCGGATTTCCTCGAGGATACCTTTCATGCGCTGAACCATTTTCTCGTTGAGAGCTTGGTTGCGGCGCTGAAGGAACTCACGTCGCTCACGGTCGAGGGCGATGCCTTCCTGTTGTTGCATCTGCCAGTCCTTGAAGAGTGCTTGTTTTTTAGAATCGTTGATCGCCGGATCCTCAATTTGCTTTTTGAGGTTGCCGAGATTGGTTTCCAGCTCGCGGATGCGGGCAAGGCGCTCGTTGTTATGCTTCTGGATGCGTGCGCGCTCGACGTTGATTTGCTTCTGAGCCTCGTTGGTGCGGTAGTATTGCTTGAATAGCTCCTGCATGTCCACGGTGGCGATCTTGAGATTGGCGTCCTTTGCGGTGGCCACGGAGATGAGCGAGGCGGCAATCGCCACGCTGAGAAAACGTCGAATTAGAGTCATATTTGGATGGGGTTGCGTATGTTTGCGGCGCGACTTTGATCGCAAAATCGGAAGGCGTCAACGAACGAAAAGACATTAAATTTTCCGGCTTTGTTTTGCGCGCTGCAGAGTAGAGCGATGCCGGAGCCGGGTTTGTCTTGTTTTTCTCGGAAACGGTAAAATCTTTTCCAAAATTCCTTCTCAGCCTTGTCTTCAAAGATGATTTTGGACTTTCCGAGGGCTTCCATTTCAAATGTGACACCGCCATAGCCTTCGCGAAGGAGGGGCTCGGCCGCCTCAGGTGGGCTTGGCCTCGTAGAGGTCGGGGTGGCCGTCCACCGGGTCGGGGGAGAGTTCGAACCAGTTGCTTTGCTCGATGCGCTCCTTGTTGTAGGGCGGGGTGAAGATATCGACGAGTTGGGTGACTTTCCGCGCGTGGAGGGTGTGGATATTTCTCGCCTTGGCGGTGAGAGTGGAGATCTCGTTTTCCCGGAGGACTCCCTGGCCGACGCGTTTCAGGAGCTGGTGGCCTTGTGCGGCTTTTACATTCTCCAGCTCGACGGGGTCGAAGTTGGTGGTTTCTATCTCGCCGGAGGCACAGAGGATCATGCCGGTCATGCCGGGGTGGTCGTGGGGGCGGATGATCTCGCCTTGGTCGAACTGGACAAGGCAGAGGGAGAAATCGACGCGATCCTCAAGGTATTTGAAATCGACCTTGCCCTGCTTGAGGCGTATCGAAATCTGCTCCATGGCCTTGGTGAGCGCAGGATCCTCCAGGTGGAGGCGAGAGGCGAGAGAGGCAATGGATTTCACATAGGTGTCCTGGTTCCATGCGTCGAGGTGCTGCTTGGCTGCCTCCTTGGTGACGGCTTCGAGGAAGGCATCCCAGTGCATTGCGCCGTGTTCCGGGAGTCTGCCCCCTGCTGCGTTGGCGCGGGTGGCGAGGGCGCAGAGCGCGGGCAGGGCGGTGAGCACGCCCAGGAAACCGGGTAGGCTGAGGCTGAGGAATTCGCGGCGGTCGTAGTCGTCCATGGCGGTGGAATGATGGCGCGGGAAAGGAAGGCTTTCCAGTGGGAACTTTCGTTTTTTAATGCGATTTTATCCGGCGTGTCACAACTCCAACAAACATACTCTGGATGGGGTCGGTGCCCGCGCAGGCGAGCGGTCGGTGAGATGATTGAATTGGTTCAACCGGGCTGGATTGAGCCTGCCGGCGGCGGCCTACTCGAGGAGGCTGGTTCTAGTAAAGAGGGGGATGACGTGGATGCCGCGGGCTTCGATGGCTTGGCGGCCGCCTTCTTCGCGGTCCACTAGGACGATGCAGAATTTTACGTGGCCGCCTTCCTTTTCGATAACATCGACGGCTTTGAGGGTGGAGCCGCCGGTGGTGATGACATCATCTACGACGATGACGTTCTGGCCTTGGGCGAAGTTGCCTTCGATCTGTTTCCCAGCACCGTGGCCTTTTGGTTCCTTGCGGACGGTGAATACCTGGAGGGCTTCCTTCGGGTGGGTGCGGGCGGAGGCCATGCCGATGGCGAGGGAGATGGGGTCAGCGCCGAGGGTCATGCCGCCTATGGACTGGATGGAGAGTTTTTCCGAATGGATCTTGGAACGGACGGCATGCCAGCCGAGATCCCCGATGAGGGCAGCGCCAAAAGGATCCATGGCGGTGACGCGGCAGTCGATGTAGAGATCCGACTGTTTCCCCGAGGCGAGGGTAAAGGTTCCGGTGCGGACGGATTTTTTAAGAAGGAGAGATTTGAGGTCGGCTGTGGTCTGGAGCATGGCTGCATTTTGAACATCGAACGGCCAACGTCCAACACTGAACAGCGAATGGAGAATTTTTTCCTATCCGCCGCTTGCAACGCGGGTTCGGTGGCCTAGGATTCTGGGCAGAGAACGAATGAAAATCTGGTTAGACGGCAAGTTGGTTGATGAGAATGAGGCGAAGATTTCGGTGTTTGACCACGGTCTTCTCTATGGTGACGGGATCTTCGAGGGGATTCGCTTTTACAATGGGCGGGTATTTCGACTGGAGGAGCACATCCATCGTCTATTCGATTCCGCGAAGGCAATTCTGCTGAATATGCCCTGGTCGCTGGAGGAAATCTGCAAAGCGACCTGCGAAACGGTGGCCGCGAACGGTCTGACCGATGGTTACATCCGGCTGGTGGTGACGCGCGGGGCGGGGGAGCTGGGTCTGAATCCGTATCTCTGCCCGAATCCTTCGATGTTCATCATCGTATCGACGATCAAGCTATATCCAGAGGAGCATTACCAGAATGGGCTCGATATCATCACTTGTGCGACCCGCCGCCCAGCACCGGGCGCGCTGATGCCACAGGTGAAGAGCCTGAACTATTTGAACAACATCATGGCGAAGGTCGAGGCGATCCAGGGCGGTGCGCTGGAGGCTGTGATGCTCAACGAGCAGGGCTACGTGGCGGAGTGCACGGGCGACAACCTTTTCCTAATCAAGAAGGGCGAACTCCATACGCCGCTGATTTCCGATGGTGCGCTGGACGGGATTACACGGACGGTGATTTTGGAAATCGCAGAGAAACTGGGAGTCAAGGTGGTGGAGCGTTCGCTCACCCGCTACGATGTCTTCATCGCTGACGAGTGTTTCCTGACGGGGACGGCGGCAGAGGTAATACCGGTTGTTTCGCTAGACAGGCGGGTGATCGGAACCGGCAAGCCGGGCGATCTAACGAAGAAGTTTCTCGTGGAATTCCACGAACTGGCGATGAACACCGGGACTCCGTTTGGATGATGTGCTAAAGTAATTTTGATGATGAAGTGCGATTATTGCGACAGCAAGGCGACCGTGTTCCTAACACAGCTCGCGGAGGGGCAGATGAAAAAAGTCTGCCTCTGCGATAGCTGTGCCAAAGAGCGTGGCGTGACAGATCCGACGGGTTTTTCCTTAGCGGACATGCTGCTTGGAAATTTCCAGAAAGAGGTGGGAGGTCCGGTCGTCCAGCGCAAGGAGAAGGTGGCCGGCGGGGCGAAGGTCTGCCCGGAATGCGGATTCACCTTTGAGGATTTGCAAAAAGTTCGCCGCTTCGGCTGCGGTAATTGCTACAAGGTTTTCTCCGATGAAGTCGCTATGATGCTGCGCGGAATGCATAAGGGCGCGAGCCACATCGGCAAGGTGCCGGAGGGGTTGATGGAATTCCATTACCGCCAGCAGAGGCTGGACGAACTCCGCACGAAACTGGAGCAAGCGATCGCTTCCGAGAGCTACGAAGATGCCGCCGATCTGCGCGACGAGATTCACACTTTGGATGAGACGGAGGTGGGGAAATGATGCGTTTCTCCACACTGATCCGCCATCCTGCGGAATGGATGGCGGGAGGCGCCTCCGAGCAATCAGCGGTGATCACTTCGCGTATCCGCCTTGCGAGAAATCTACGCGGGCACTCGTTTCCAGGATGGGCGAAGAAAGGCGAACGCGCCGAGGCTCTTGAAATCCTGCGGCCTGCGGTCGAGGGACTTCCTGCGATGAAGGATGCGTTTTCCCGCGAGCTTGGAGAGTTGTCTTCCGTGCAGAAGCAGGTGCTGGTGGAACGGCATTTGATCTCGCGCGAACATGCGGCGCGCGGCGATGGCTCAGGTGCTGTCATCGAGAGACGGCAAAGTTTTTCCATCATGCTCAATGAGGAGGATCACCTCAGGATGCAATCAATCCGTTCCGGACTGAAACTGACGGAAGCATACAAAGCCCTTTCCGAACTCGACAGCATGCTGGAGCAGAAAGTGGATTACGCTTTCGATCCAACGCTTGGGTATCTTACTACCTGCCCCACGAATCTCGGCACAGGTCTTCGTGCCTCGGCGATGTTGCACCTTCCCGCGCTAGTTCTTAGCGACCAGATCGGTCCCGTCCTGCAGGCAGTGAACAAGATTGGCTTGGCGGTGCGCGGACTTTATGGTGAGGGCACGGAATCACTGGGGAATCTTTACCAGATTTCCAATCAATCGACGCTTGGTGAGAGTGAGGAAACGATCATCAATCGCCTCGAGCGGGTGATCTCCCAAGTCGCGACCCACGAGGAAAACGCCCGTGCAAAACTCATGGAGGACGATCCAGATATGGTGGCCGACAAGATCGGCCGCGCGTACGGGGTGCTGCGCCACGCGCACATCATCGATTCCAAAGAAGCACTCAACCACCTTTCCCTTCTCCGTCTAGGTGGAAATATCGGATTTTTCCCTGCGGAATCGGTGAATTTGTGCGATACTTTGCTGATGGATATCCAGCAGGCACACTTGCAGCTACATGCAGGAGCCAAGCTTTCACCCGAGGCTCGCGATTCGATCCGTGCGGAAATCGTACGCTCCCGTTTGCAATCCCTCGATTCCCCTGATATTCGTATTTCCAAGAATAATGACACAGACCGCTTCCCCGAAGGCGGCAACCCCGAAGACGCATGAACAATTTCACACCAAGAGCACAACAAGTTCTCGCACTGGCTCGTAAAGAAGCCGACCGTTTTAACCATGCCTACGTCGGCACGGAGCATCTTTTGCTCGGCCTGATTAAGCTGGGACAAGGAGTCGCCGTAAACGTGCTGGAACGCATGGGACTCGAACTCGACACCGTCCGCATGGAAGTGGAAAAGGAAGTAGGTTCCGGTCCACCACAAAAGACTTCGGGGAACATCCCTTACACACCGCGTGTCAAAAAAGTCCTCGCCCTTGCAAACAAGGAAGCGAAGGCACTCAACCATTCCTACGTTGGCACCGAACACCTTCTGCTCGGACTCCTGCGCGAAGGCGAGGGGGTCGCAGCACGCGTGCTCAAGCGTCTCGATGTCGATATCCAACGCACCCGCAACGAGATCCTCGCGGAGATCGATCCGAATTTCTCACCCGAGGACATGGATGAGCATGACGATGATGAAGACGACGATCTCGGCGTCTTCGAAGATGAGAGCAGCCCCAACGAAGGTGGAGGCAGTCCCGGTGAAGGGAAGACCAAGACGCCTGCACTAAAAGCTTTCGGACGTGATCTCACTAAGCTTGCGAAAGATGGTGAGCTTGATCCTGTGATTGGTCGTGAAGACGAGATCGAACGCGTGATCCAGATCCTTTGCCGCCGCACGAAAAATAACCCGGTTCTCATTGGTGAGGCCGGTGTTGGCAAGACGGCCATCGTGGAAGGTCTCGCGCAAGAGATCGTTACTGGCAATGTCCCGGAACTTCTTCGAGACAAAAAAGTCATCACTCTGGATCTCGCACTGATGGTCGCAGGGACGAAATACCGTGGCCAGTTCGAGGAGCGTATCAAAGCGGTCATGGATGAGATCCGGAAAGTGAAGAACGTGATCCTTTTCATAGACGAGCTACACACCATCGTCGGTGCGGGTTCTGCGGAAGGCGCGATGGATGCCTCTAACATCATCAAGCCAGCACTTAGCCGTGCCGAGCTGCAATGTATCGGCGCGACCACTCTCAACGAATTCCGCAAGTATATCGAGAAGGACTCTGCGCTTGAGCGTCGTTTCCAACAGGTGAAAGTGGAGGAGCCTTCCGAAGAAGACGCGATCTTGATCCTCCAGGGGCTGCAGGAGAAATACGAGAGTCACCATAAGGCGGCGTTTACTGAAGAAGCCATCGAGGCTTCCGTGAAACTTACGTCCCGTTACCTTACCGCACGGTTCCTGCCGGATAAAGCCATCGACGTTCTCGATGAGGCCGGTGCTCGCGCACGTATCGGGACAATGACACGGCCACCTACGATCAAGGAGGCAGAGTTACGGATCGAAACCATCAACAAGGAAAAGGTTGGGGCAATAGCCGAACAGGATTTCGAAAAAGCCGCAGCCCTCCGGGATGACGAGAAAACCGCCAAGAAAGAACTCGAGGATACCCTCAAGGAATGGCGCGCTTCCTCCGAGGAGAAGATCGTCATCGTCGATGACGAGGACATCATGGCAGTCGTTTCCAAATGGACTGGCGTCCCTCTCCAACGCATGGAGCAGAAGGAGACCGAGAAACTCCTCAAGATGGAAGACGTGCTGAAAAGTCGCGTGATCGGCCAGAACGAGGCGGTGATCGCCATCTCGAAAGCTCTCCGCCGCTCCCGTGCGGATCTAAAAGATCCGAAACGTCCCATCGGTTCCTTCCTTTTCCTCGGCCCCACTGGTGTCGGAAAAACATATCTCGCCCGTAACCTCGCAGAATTTATGTTCGGAGATGCGGAATCCCTCATCCAGATCGACATGTCCGAATACATGGAGAAATTCACGGCCAGCCGCCTGATTGGTTCGCCTCCTGGTTATGTCGGTTACGAAGAAGGTGGTCAGCTTTCCGAAGCGGTTCGCCGCCGCCCTTATTCCGTCGTTCTCTTCGACGAGGTCGAGAAGGCGCATCCGGATGTGATGAACCTTCTGCTTCAAATTCTCGAGGATGGAACAGTCACCGATTCGCTGGGCCGGAAAATCGATTTCCGGAACACGATCATCATCATGACTTCAAACGTCGGTGCCTCCACGATCAAGCGCCAAACTTCCCTCGGCTTCGGCGCGATGAATGCAGACGAATCTGACTTCGAAGGCATGAAGGAAAAGATCATGGAGGAAACCAAGCGCTACTTCAAACCGGAGTTCCTCAACCGCCTCGACGATCTTGTTGTTTTCCACATGCTCGAGAAAAAAGACCTCAACCAGATCGTCGATCTGGAGGTTTCGAAACTCGTCAAACGCCTCAAGGAAAAAGAAATCGATCTCACCCTCGCCGAAGATGCCCGCGAGCTTCTTTCCGAGAAAGGCTTTGATCCGAACTACGGTGCGCGTCCGATGCGCCGTGCGGTCGAACGTTTCCTCGAAGATCCGCTCGCCGAAGCATTGCTCCGTGGAACCGTGAAGACGGGCGACATGGTAAGGGTGACCCGCAAGCCGGATACCGAGGAACTCGTCTTCGATACCTCGCGTCCTGACGGAGAGCCCGAGCCCGATGTGGAAACCGTTGGAGCAGAGTGAATTTCATCCAATGAAATTCACCGCGAACGCAGACTACGAAGAAAAGAACAGCCAGGCCATGCATCTTACTGCTGGCCAGGAGGTGACTAGCGGTCCGGCAGATCGGACATGGCCCGGATGGATCTGGGCTTGTGATGTGGAGGGACGCAACGGCTACGTTCCGGCGGAAATCCTAGAACCCCTTGGGGAAGACCGCTGGGCTGCGATGGAAGACTTCGATCCTAGCGTCCTGAAGATCACGCGTGGTGACAAGATTACCTCGCTCAAGCAGATCCACGGCTGGCATTGGTGCAAGAACGATGCCGGTGAGGAAGGCTGGGTCGCGGGTTATCTCCTACGTCCGGATTAACCCTGGTAGAAACCAATCAGGCTTGGTGATCCCATCACAAGGATCTAGTGCCACGATTAATGGAGAATAGAAATTTCCGTATCAGGTTTTTACGGAAATGTGCGAGGAAACGCCGCCATTCGATGCTGCGGCTGGATTAGGCCGGATTGTCTCGTTTTTGAACTAGACTCAGGTGGGGCCGATGCAGGATTTTAAGAAGGGGTCTGGAAGGGGTGCGTAAAAGGGGGCGGGTGCGAATGGCACTGTTATAAGCCAATGATCGGGGGCTTCTCTGGTGCCTACTGATGGTGAACTCCTGCCATAGAACTGCCAGATACAAAAAGAGGAAGGAACCGGCTGCGTAAATGTTTTTCTGTAAAAGTGGCTGATGGCTTTTTCTGAAGGTGGTTGGTTTGTCGTTTTCGGTTTCTGTTAGTTGAG